>NZ_KI914765.1:35904-38873 GCF_000520535.1 Arthrobacter sp. H41 | reverse complement strand
GCCCGCGGGTCCTGCTCGCCCGGGACGAGCCACTGGACCTCGGCGACAGTCGGCTCGACCTGTTCCCTTTCCTGGCACTGATCGCATTGACGGCGTTCGTTCTCGCAGCGGCTGTCGTCGTGCTCATCCGCCGAGGCCATCGGCATGCCGGTGGCCTCGGCGCGCTGTGGAGGGGGCGGCTTCGAAGGCGCCTGTGGTGGCACCGGGTCATCGGGGACGCCGCCCACCTCCTTCCCCTGGGGATTCCTGTGGGCTCGGTGTCGGCAGGTGCGGCAATGGCTCTCGCCATCAGCTTCGGCGAGGGCGTGCTCGACGGGGTGTGGCTGGCCCTTGCGGTACTCCTGCTGCAGGTTGCGGGGGCGGCCGTTGTGCTCACGCTCCTTCTGCGCCAGGTCCAGCCCGTTCAGGAGGTCCTGGGGAAAGTGGCCGATATCGCGGGTTTCTGGCCGGTGCGGGCGTCCTCGACCGTCTGGGCTTCATACCGGAATCGGGTGGTGGCGGGGCTCGGGTCGCAACTCGAATCCGCCGGAGCAACCAGGGTCGCCCTCGTGGCGCACAGCCAGGGGAGCGTCCTCGCCGCCTGGCTGCTGGCCGGCAGCGAAAAGGCGAGGCTCGACGGCATCGGAACGGGTGAGCGGCATCTGGTCACCACCGGTTCCCCGCTGGCGTCCCTCTACGCCGTCTTCTTTCCCGGCTATTTCCCGCCCGGCTGGTTCGCAATACTGGCAGGGCGCTGCACGAGTTGGGTCAACTTCTGGCGGCCCACGGACCCCATCGGTTTCCCGGTCGCCGGAGCCGTCAACGTCGAACTGCCGGCCGTCGATGCGGACGGTGACGTGCGCGGCCACGGGCGGTATTGGGACGAACCGGAGATCGTGGATCACGTCCAGCGGCTCGCGGCCTGGGACGATCTTTCGGCGGAGTCCGCGCGCAACCGGTAACATGGAGCGCACGTAGGGGAGTATCCCAAGCGCTACGAACGTCAACACGCGGGGCAGTGCAGCCCCGCCGGGCGTAGCGGTCGGCCGGCACAGCGCCACGGCGGAGAGACTTACGCCATTCCGTCGCAGCCCTGGAAGGTTATCCATGCCCGCTTTACCACTCGCATTCGAGGTCGGCACGTTCGTCGTCCTCGGCATTATTCTGTTGTTCGACCTGTTGCTGGTCGTCAAGCGGCCCCACGAGCCCTCCATGAAGGAAGCCGGCCTGTGGGTGGGCTTCTATGTGAGCCTCGCCCTGATCTTCGCCGCGCTCATGTTCTACTTCACCGGCGCCGAATACGGCGGCCAGTTCGTGGCCGGCTGGATCACCGAGTACAGCCTCAGCATCGACAACCTCTTCGTCTTCATCATCATCATGGCCCGCTTCTCGGTTCCCCGGAAATACCAGCAGGAGGTGCTGATGGTAGGCATCATCATCGCGCTGGTGCTCCGTGGCATCTTCATCGCCCTGGGCGCTGCCGTGATCGAGAACTTCAGCTGGATCTTCTACATCTTCGGCGCGTTCCTGCTCTACACCGCCTACAAGCAGGCCACGGATTCCGGCGAGGATGAAGAGGGTGCCGGCGAGAACAAGCTGATCAAGAAGCTCCGCACCGTGGTGCCGATGTCAGATCACTACGACGGCGGCAAGCTCCGCACGGTGGTCGACGGCAAGAAGGTCTTCACACCGATGCTCATCGTCTTCGTCACCATCGGGCTGACCGACCTGCTCTTCGCGGTCGACTCCATCCCGGCGATCTTTGGCCTCACCCAGAGCGCCTTCATCGTCTTCACGGCCAATATCTTCGCGCTCATGGGTCTTCGCCAGCTGTACTTCCTGCTGGGCGGCCTGATGACCCGGTTGATCTACCTGAAGCATGCGCTGTCCGTGATCCTCGCGTTCATCGGCGTGAAGCTCGTCCTCCACGCGATGCACGTCAACGAACTGCCGTTCATCAACGGCGGCCAGCACATCGAATGGGCACCCGAGATTCCCACCTTCGTGTCACTCGCCGTCATCGTGTTCACCATCGTCGTCGCAGTGGTCGCGAGCCTGCTGAGCCCGAAGGCGCGCCAGGCCTCCATCGACGCCGACCTCGCGGCTGACGCGCAGAAGGCAGCCCAGGAGGACCCCCACTAATACCGGGGGCAGCTGCAGCTGTCGAAGGGGGAACGGGCCGCTGGTCCGTTCCCCCTTTTCGTACTCGCGCATGACCCTCCGCCACAGGCGACGGAGGACTTCTGCCGCCGCGGTACTGCGGCCGGGACACGGTGGCAGTAAGTTCGGATGGGGTACGGTTCTACCGGCAGGTCTGATTCGCATGTTTGTCCTGCGCCTGTACGATCGACGCCATGGTCTCTCAGAGCGTGATCTTCGTTGATGCCGGTTTTCTTCTCGCAGTGGGGGGCACCCAAGTCGCCGGCACGTCCCTGCGGACCGCGTTTCAGGTCGACTACGTGAGGCTGGTTCAGGGGCTCCTCGCCCGGACATTCGAACATTCGGGGCTGGGCCTGCTGAGGGTTTACTGGTATGACGCTTCCAAAGATGCACTTTTCACGGACCAGCACAAGCGAATCGGTCTCCTACCCGATGTGAAGGTTCGGCTGGGTCGAATCTCGTTCAACGGGGATCAGAAGGGTGTGGACCTCAAGCTCGGGTTGGATCTGGTCGGAATAGCCAGGAACAGGTCGGCCTCGGTCGCCTACCTGGTGTCGGGTGATGACGACCTGGCAGAAGCTGTCGAGGCAGCTCAGGATCTGGGCATGAAGGTGGTCCTCGTCGGTGTCGATAATCCGGACCACAGGCTCGGGGTCAGGTCTGTGGCGGAGCATCTCGCACTCCGGGTGGACAGCATCATCACTCTGCCGGCCGAGCTCATCGTTGAATGTTTCACGAATGCCGTCGGTGACGAACCTCGGCCCACGCCGGTTCCCTTCCCGGTCCGGCTCGGCGCCCAGCACCGGCCCGTGCCCAAGCCGCCGGCCTCG
>NZ_KI914765.1:32762-35804 GCF_000520535.1 Arthrobacter sp. H41 | reverse complement strand
TGCCCAAGCCGCCGGCCTCGCCCGCGGAGAAGCCGAGACCGGGTAGTCGCCAGTTCCTGCCTGCAGTATCTGTCCAGCACGCGTCATCCCACCTGGTGTACAGCTCAGGAGGCGTCGCCGTACAGGGCCCGGTTCTGGAGGAATCTCCGATGGACGTCGCTATGGAGGTCGGTGAAAGCGTGGCCGTCAGCTGGTTCGGGACGATCACCCAGAAAGAGCTGAACGATCTGCTGGACGACCGTCCCATCCTGCCCGCGGAGATTGACAGGGTCCTGCTTAAGGACTGCGCCCAGCGGATCGGCGAGTTCAGAACCGATTTGCAGAGCATTAGACGGGAGCTTCGCCAGGCATTCTGGCGAAAGCTGGACGCTCTGATCTGAGTGGAACGTGGGGGGATGCGTCAGTCGACTCCGTTGATGTCGGAATTGCCCAGCCGGGGTTGAAACCGCCAAGAAGTGTCGGTATCTCTCATTATGCGGGATGAACGATCGGATATTGCAGTCCATGATGCGCCCCATCCGATTTACCATGATTGCCCGATACCGAACGATGTAGCCAACTTGATGGTTGGCGATGAGCGACCGGTTTCCGCGTACAGGACATTCCGGACAGCGCGATTTTCACGACCAGAAGATTGGTCGTGCGGAAAGCGCAGGGGATGACCGGCAAGAAGGTGGAGGTTTATTCCTTGCCCTATTCGGCTATCAACAGGTGGTCCTCGGAAAACGCGGGGACCTTTGACATCGACAGTGAACTGGAACTTTGGACGCGAGCTGGACAGATCAAGATCAAGGTGGGCAAGAAAGTCGATGTCCGCCGGCTCGACATGCTCATAGCCCATTCGGTGCTGGGCTCGGGCCGCTGACGGTTCACTCGATCAGATCCGTCCACATCAGGCCGATGTCGTCGCCCGAGCCCACAGCTTCTCGCAGCAGCAGCCGGCCCGTGGACTCCAGATGACTGCGCATGGCGGCACCGGCCGCCGGTGCGTCGCCTCGATCGAGGGCGTCGAGAATAGGCCGGTGCTCCCGGTATACGTCCTCGAGGGAGCGGGACTTCCGGATGGTGGAAGCGCCGACCAGCCGCGTAGCGTCTCGCAGGTTCTCGATGATCCGGGTGACATGCGCGTTCCCGGCGAGCTCCAGCAGCAGCGTATGAAGCCGCTGGTCATGCAGCAGAAACGCGGTCTCATCCCCGGCCGTGACCGAGGCCTGCATCGCCTCGTACTCGGTCCGCAGGGCCGCGCGGTCGGCGGCGTCCGCGCGTACAGCCGCCCGCTCGGCGGCGGGCACTTCCAGCGCGAGGCGAACAGCGATGATCTCGGTCAGTTCCCGCGCGCCGGGAAGGACGACGCGGAAACCCCGATTGCGCTCGAAGGCCACCATCCCGGTTTCCGCCAGCCGCAGCAGGGCCTCCCGGACCGGGCTCCTGGAGACGCCCAATTCGTCGGCCAACCGGTACACCGAATACAACTCGCCCGGAACCAGCGTGCCGGCCCGGATGCCCTCGCGAACTGCCTCGATGGTGCGGTCGGTGAGGGTGGGGGGGCGCACCTGGCGATTGCCGGCGTCGGCGGTGGAGTGGACCATGACTTCAAGACTAGTCTGCGGCGCACCGCATAAGGGTAGTAACATGTTACTCATGGCGACGACGCTCACAGCACCTACATCCCTCGTATCCGAACTTCGATCCCGCGGCGTGCCGGACGCTCGGGCAGACGCAACCTCACGCGCGGTCTACTCCAGCGATGCCTCCCTGTACCGAGTGCAGCCCGCGGCGGTCGTCTTCCCTCGGCACCTGGACGAGGTTCTCACCACCCTCGAGGTCTGCCGGAACCGCGGCATCCCCTTCACCCCACGCGGCGCCGGCACCTCCATCGCCGGCAACGCCATCGGCAGCGGCGTGGTGATCGACTTCAGCCGCCACCTCAACAGGGTGCTGGAGTTCGACGTCGAGGCCCGCACCGCGATCGTGGAACCCGGCGCGGTGCACGCCACCCTGCAGAAGGTCGCGTTGGCCAACGGCCTGCGGTTCGGTCCCGATCCCTCCACCCACAGCCGCTGCACGGTGGGGGGGATGATCGGCAACAACGCCTGCGGTTCGCGCGCGCTTGCCTACGGACGTACCGCGGACAATGTGACACAGCTCGACGTCGTCACAGGCTCCGGCGCACGGTTGCACCTCGGCGCTGACGGCACGCCGTCCACGCCGGAAACCGACGCGCTGCGGTCGCTGGTGAGCGCCGAACTGGGAACCATCCGCACTGAACTCGGGAGGTTCGGCCGGCAGGTCTCCGGCTATTCGCTTGAGCACCTGTTGCCCGAGCGCGGGTTCGACCTGCGCCGGATGCTCGTCGGAAGCGAAGGCACGCTCGCCGTCGTGCTTCAGGCGGGAGTGCGGCTGGTGGCCGATGCGCCGTACAAGACCCTGGTGGTGCTGGGCTTCGAGAACATCGGGGACGCCGGTGACGCCGTACCCGCTGTGCTGCCCTTCCGGCCCACCGCCTGCGAGGGCCTGGATTCGCGCATCGTCGAGGTGGTCCGTAGCCGCAAAGGCCCGCAGGCCGTGCCCGAACTCCCCGGCGGTGCTGCCTGGCTGTTCGTCGAGATCTCCGGAGACGATGCTCTGGAGGTCGCCGACCGGGCGGCTCGGGTCAGCCGCATCGACGCCGCCCGGCATTCCCGCATCATCGGAGATATTCGACAGGCGGCCGCCCTGTGGCGGATCCGCGAGGACGGCGGGGGACTGGCAGGCCGGTCACCAGCCGGAGTGCCGGCGCACGCCGGCTGGGAGGACGCCGCCGTGCCGCCGGAAACGCTGGGGAACTACCTCCGCGACTTCGACAACCTCCTGCTCACACACTCCCTCACCGGCTTTCCGTTCGGACATTTCGGCGACGGCTGCGTGCACGTCCGTCTCGACTTCCCGTTCCACCGCGAGGACGGCACCGCCGCCTTCCGCGCGTTCCTCACCGATGCCGCGGCACTGGTGTCCCGTTACGGCGGCTCGCTGTCGGGCGAACACGGCGATGGCCGTGCCCGC
>NZ_KI914765.1:24852-32662 GCF_000520535.1 Arthrobacter sp. H41 | reverse complement strand
CGGCGATGGCCGTGCCCGCAGCGAGCTCCTGCCGTATATGTACACGCCCGCGGCGATCTCACTCTTCGGCAAGGTCAAGGGCATCCTGGACCCGGACAACATCCTTAATCCCGGAGTGCTGGTGAATCCCGAGCCGCTGGACGCGAACGTCCGCGTCGCGGAGGCGGGTCCACTGCGCTCCGGGCTTGGGTTCGGCTACCTGCACGACGACGGCGACTTCAGCCAGGCGGTCCACCGCTGCACCGGGGTGGGTCAGTGCCGCGCCGCGCACAACGATAACTCGACGGTGATGTGCCCTTCCTATATTGCGACGCTGGAGGAGAAGGATTCCACCCGGGGCCGCGCCCGGGCACTGCAGGAAATGATCAACGGCAGCGTCACCGGGGGTGGAAAGGGCGGCAAGCCGAACTGGCGCGCGCCCGAGGTACACGATGCCCTGGACCTGTGCCTGTCCTGTAAGGGCTGCGCATCCGACTGCCCCACCGGGATCGACATGGCCGCCTATAAGGCCGAAGTGCTGCACCAGAGTTACAAGGGCCGGATCCGTCCTGCGTCCCACTACTCGCTGGGCTGGCTGCCGCGCTGGGCCGGGATCGCCGCGTTCGCACCGCGGCTGGTGAACGCCCTGGTGCGGCTTCCCGGCGCCCGGCAGCTGGGGCTCCGGGCAGCCGGCGTGGACCACCGCCGGAACATTCCCGCATTCGCGCCGCAGACCTTCCACGCCTGGTTCAGGGCGCGCAGTGCTTCCGCCGCTCCGTCCGAAGCCCGCCCACCGGTGCTTCTGTGGGCGGATTCCTTCACGAACAACTTCTCGCCGGAGGTGGGCCAGGCCGCGGTGCGCGTTCTGGAATCCGCCGGTTACGAAGTGCGGATCCCTAATGCGCCGGTGTGCTGCGGGCTGACCTGGATTTCCACCGGTCAGCTGGATTCGGCCCGGAGGATCCTGCGCTCCAGCATCGACGTGCTGGGAAAGTCCGTCGAGGAGGGGATTTCGATTGTGGGGCTTGAACCGTCCTGCACGGGCGTGCTGCGTTCGGACGCCGTCGAACTGCTCGGACGCGCCACGGCGGGACCCGTGGCAGCTGCCACCCATACGCTGGCGGAGTTCCTTGCGAAGGCGCCGGGCTACACGCCGCCGTCGCTGAAGGGGACGACCGTCGTCGCGCAGCCGCACTGCCACCACCACGCAGTGATGGGCTGGAGCCCTGACGCCGCACTGCTCGAAGGAGCCGGTGCGAGCCTGCAGAAGCTCGGCGGCTGCTGCGGTCTCGCCGGAAACTTCGGGGTGGAGCGCGGCCATTACGAGATCTCCGTGGCGGTGGCCGAGCAGCAGCTCCTGCCGGCGGTGCGCGCGGCGGAGGACGACGCCGTCGTGCTCGCCGACGGTTACTCGTGCCGCACGCAGCTGGAGGACCTCAGCGACCGCCGCGGTATCCATCTGGCCCAGCTGCTGGACCGGGCGAACCGGGACGGCTGACCGCGGCAGGGGTCCGCAAGAACCAACGAAAGAGGCCCACGGCATCGAGCATGCCGTGGGCCTCTTTCGTCGTCGGGCGACGAGGAGCTAGGCCGAAACACTCCTGGACGGGGACGCACTCGCCGCGAACGCTGAGTCAAAGAACTCCTGCAGGCGATCGCACAGCACCAGGAACTCCGGGTGATCACCGTACATGAAGTCGTTGTGCCGGCCGTCGATCGTGTACAGCGTCTTGGGAGAGGACGCCGCCTCGTACAATGACAGCGCCTCGTCATAGGGGTGCAGGGTGTTGCGTGAGCCGTGTCCGATGAACAGGGGTGCCGGCGCGAGGTCCCTGACCACCTTCTCCACCTTGACGTCGATGATGGACTCGGTGAACTGCAGCCGTGTGGGGTGCCCGAAACCATACACCTGGGAGAGTTCCTTCCCCACGTAGTCTTCCGTTGCGGGGTCCAACGGATAGTGGGCGAAGGTGTCGGCCAGCTGTGATTCCCCTTCGAGGACCCGCCGCGTACGGTCCAGCTGCACCTCGTCGAGGATCTTGGTGTACTCGTCGAAGGTGTGGATCGATTTGAGCCACCTCTCGCCGTCGTAGAAGCCGTTCAATGCTGCGACTCCGGCAACGTTCCGTGCCTTCCCACCGGCAAGGACCACATTCGCCGCTCCCATGCCCCAGCCGATGAGCCCGATCCGGTGATCGTCCACATCTTCCTGGGACTGCATGAACGTGATGGCATTGCGAATATCCTCGACCTGCTGCTCAATGAGGACGGTGCCCTTTTCGCCCTCGCTGTCCGCCATTCCTCGGTAGTCGAAGCCCAGGCAGATGTAGCCACGTTTGGTCATGTTCTTGGCGAACATCTTCGGGTAGAACTCGTTGAAGCCCTGGTAACCGGAGTTGACGATCAACGCCGGATGCGGGCCATTCGCCGGCAGATCATCCGGGTAGTACAGGGTGGCCTTCAGGCGGCTTCCCTCGCTGAAGAACGTGGTTTCCTTCTCAATCACTGTTTTTCCTTCTGTTCTCGTGTGCAGAGTCTGTGGAGCCGGGGTGGAACCTCATCAGCCAATCAAGCCCTCGCTCTCGAGCCACTCCTCGGCGACGTCGCGCGGCTCTTCGCCGTCGTTGTCGATCCTGCCGTTGAGTTCGGTGATGGTCTCGTTGGTAAGTGCTTCACTGATGGGCGCCATGATCTCGGCGATGGCCGGGTATTCGTCGAGTGTTTCCTGCCACAGGGTCATGGCGCCCTGGTACTCGACGAAGAATTCCTGGTCGTCCTCGAGGACGGTCAGGTCGTTGGAGACGACGCGGGCGTCGGTGGAGAACACCTCACCAAAACTGCATTCCTCGCCGATCTGGGTGTAGATCAGGTTCAGGTCGAGTTCGACGATGCTGCTGAATTCGAAGCCGTAGGCCGCTTCCAGTCCGGGCAGTCCGTCGTCGCGGTTGATGAACTCGCTGGCGGCGCAGACCACTCCGTCATCCGGGTTCTCCTGAATGTAGGCCGCGGCGTCGCTCATCGTTGTGAGGTTGTTTTCCTCAGCGAAGGCTGTGGGAACAGCGATGCGATAGGTGTTTTCGAAAGGTGCCGGCTCCAGCCACGCGATGTTATTCGCGGCATCGCCTTCGGCGACGGCTGCGTACAGGTCTTCGGGAACGTCCTCGGTCGTGTTGCCGAGAATGTTCACCCATCCGGTGCCGGTGTAGTCCCAGTACATATCGACTTCACCGGTTTCCAGCGCTTCACGGACTGTTGCGCTGCCGGAGATGCCCGTCTTGTCCTCGACCGTTGCGCCGGCGTTTTCGAGCGCGGCGGCCGTAATCTGTCCGAGCAGGATCGACTCGGTGAATTCCTTGGATCCGACGGCCAGTTCGGCACCGGCGAGCTCGCCGTCCGCGGCTGCATCGCCGCCGGTCTCTCCGCCTCCGCAGGCGGTCAGCATCAGGACAAGACCGGCGCCGAAGGCCGTGAGGGTTTTCGCCTTCGCGGATGTTGTTTTCATGGTTCCTCTTCTCATGGTTGGGATGGTTCTACAGCCCTTTGGGGCGAAGAAAGTCTTCGGCGATTCCCGCCAGGTAATCGATCAGCAGGGCGAGGACCGCGGTGAGGGCGGCGCCGACAACCTGGATCAGGACACGGTTGGTGGACAGCCCGGCAACGATGATGTCGCCGAGGCCTCCGGCGTTGATATAGGTGGTGAGCGTGGCGGTGCCCACGTTGATGACCAGCGCGGTGCGCACACCGGCCAGGATGATCGGCACGGAGAGCGGGAGTTCCAGCCGCCGCAGCACCCCGAACTTCGAGATGCCCATGCCCCGACCGGCTTCAAGGACCGATTCATCCACTTGCTCCAGACCGACCATGGTGTTCAGCAACACCGGGATGATGGCGTAGAGCACCAGGCCCACCACCGCTGCCTGGAAGCCGAGGAACAGAAACGCGACGGCGAGGAGGACAAGCACAGCGATGGTCGGGACGGCCTGCCCGAGCGTGAGCAGCGTCAGGAGATACGGCCGGACCCGCCGCGTGAAGGGACGGGTGAGCAGGATTCCCAACGGAACGGCAACGATGAGAGTCAGTAGAGTCGACACCGCGGTCAGTTGGATATGTTCCCAGGTCGCTTTGGCCAGCGAGGCGGCATTGAGGGAGCGTGCCTCGATGCTGTCCAGTTCCCGTGACCCCACATATAGGTACAGGCCGAGACACACCAGCGCCAGGATCACCGGCATGACAACGTAGCCGGCCAGCGACCGGCGGCGGACCCGCGGCGGGGTCTGGGCGACGACGTCCTGATCGCGTGCGAGGGTGGTCATGGCCGGTCACCGGCGGATCCCGCCGTCGAACTTTCGGCGAGATCGGCTGCATTCTGGGCGGCGGAGGTGCTCCGCATGGCGCGGATCGTCTCGTTGATCTGGTTGATGTCCACCACCCCCTGGTATACGCCGGCCGGACCAACCACGACGGTGACGCTGTTCTGGGCAGCGACCAGTTCGTTGAGCGCATCGCTGAGCGTGGCGGTGGGTTCGACCATGCCTTCGACCTGCATTCCGATCTCATCGAGTGCACCGCTCGGGGAGGACTCCAGGTCTCCGGCGCCGACCCAGCGACGCGGCCGTCCGGCGTCGTCAAGGACCAGCACTGAGTCCCGCCCGCTGGTCCTCAGCTGAGTAAGCACCTGCGCGGAGTTGGCGCCCACCCGGACGGTGGGCCAGGAGGACAGCTCGATATCCGAGACCCGGCTGAGGTTCAGCCGCTTCAGCGACGCTCCCTTGCCGATGAAGTCGGCGACGAACTGGTTGGCGGGGGCGGTGAGAATCCTCTCGGGCGTGTCGTACTGGGCAATGCGCGACGCTTCCTGAAGGATGACGATGCGGTCTCCCATCTTGATGGCTTCGTCGATGTCGTGGGTGACGAAGACGATGGTCTTGCGGACCTCCGACTGCAGACGCAGGAATTCGTTCTGCAGACGGTCGCGGGTGATGGGATCGATCGCACCGAAGGGCTCGTCCATCAGCATCACGTCGGGATCCGCGCCGAGCGCCCTGGCGACGCCGACCCGCTGGCGCTGTCCGCCCGAGAGTTGTTTGGGGTAGCGGTCGCGGTAGTCCGCCGGAGACATATTGACCATTTCCAGCAGCTCGTCGACCCGAGCAGCCACGCGCTTGCTGTCCCAGCCGAGCAGTTTCGGGACCGTCGCGATGTTCTCGCCGATGGTCAGATGGGGGAAGAGGCCCACCTGCTGGATGACGTAGCCGATCCGCCGCCGGAGCGTGTCCGGATTCGCGGTGGTGACATCTTCGCCGTCGAGGATGATCCGGCCGGACGTCGGTTCGATGATCCGGTTGATCGTTTTCATGGTGGTGGTCTTGCCGCAGCCGGACGGACCGACCAGCACCACGATCTCGCCTTCATGGATATCCAACGTCAGGTTGTCGACGGCGTTCTGCGTCTGGCCGGGGAACCGCTTGGTGAGGTTCTCCAGCCGGATCATGACCTTGCGGGATGGCTGGCTGGTGGGTGAACTGGTCATCGGATTCCTTGGGAGGTTGTGAGCCTGCGGATGACGTAGAACAGGACATCGGACAGGATGGCGAGAATGATGATGCCGAGGGTGCCGGCGAGGACGAGGTGGACTGCCACCGGCGTGCCCACCCGGGCAAGTCCGGTGAAGATCATTTCGCCGTAGCCGGGGCCGAGGACGATCGAGCCGATTGCCGCGATACCGAGCAGCACCAGCGAGGTCACGCGTACGCCGGTGATGATCACGGGCCAGGCCAGCGGCAGCTCGATGCGCAGCAACTGCTGCCCGCGGCTCATTCCCATGCCGCTGGCGGATTCGACAATGGCTGGATCCACCTCCCGCAGCCCGGTGATCGTGTTCCGGACGATCGGCAGGAGCCCGTACATGGTCAAGGCGACCACCACCGGCATGGCTCCCAAACCGAGCGGCCCGATGAGCAGGATGAAGAGCGCGAAGGACGGGATGGTCAGGAACGCGCCGGTGACGGCGAGGACGGCCTCGCGCGGCCGTGGCTTACGGTAGGTGGCAATGCCCAGGCCGACCCCGATCACGGTGGCCAGCAGAACGGAGACGCCCACGACGGCGGCGTGTCCCAGGCCGAGCTCGAGCATGTCGTCACTGCGGTTGACCAGGAATTCGAAGAAGTTCACGTCACTTCACCGCCCCCGATTGCCGCTCGGGATAGCCGTTGGGGAAAAGTCATGACAGCACGAGCTTCCTGGGGTTGTCGGAGGCACTGGCCTGCAGCCAGCTGGAGTCGAGGCCCTGCCGCGTGAGTCGGTCGATGAGTTCCCTCAGCGCCTGCGGAGGCTGCGGGCTGTTCGGCTGACCGGCGTCGGAAGCAAGGATCAGCCGGTTTCCGGCGGCCCTGGCCACCTCGGCCAGGAGCGCCTCGGTCATCTCCGGCTGGTGCCAGAGCTGGTAGGCGGTGATTTCGACGTAGGCCCCCCGTCCAGCCAGTTCCGCGATCTCCGCTACGCTCATCGCCGGAACGGTATACGAGGGGTGCGTGAGCAGGAACCGCGTGATCCCCCGGTCTCGGGCCTGGTCGAAGAGCCAACGGCATTCGTCGCCGCTGAGGTGGCCCGTACACAGGACGGCGTCGAAGTCCGCGATCAGGTCAAGGACCAGGGCGATATCGTTCAATTGCTGTTGGTCGGCTGCCAGCACCGGTGGGGTGCACAGTGTCGAGCGGTTCAGCCGGGGCTGAAGATCACTCAGCCTGGGCAACCCCGCACTCTCCTGGGTGTGGGCGTCGGTCGTGGGAAACCAGACGACGCGGCCTCCGCTGTGGAGCGTCGCCGCAACCGACGCAGGATTGATACCGCCGGCCGGCCGGTTGAGGGCTATGCCGCCGACGACGTCGAGTCCCGACGAGCGGGCCAGCGCCTTCGCCCGTCCAACGGTTGATTCCTGATGCCCTTTGAGCACGAAGCCGCTGAAGCCGGCGGCAACGTACTGCTCGCAGATCTGGTCGTCGTAGCCGATGCGCTCGAGCACGTCGGGTGCGGAGTGGACGTGGACATCAAACATCTGTCGGCGGCCGTCCGCACACCGGCACCGCTACGAGCGGGGTGAATCCACTTTGATTTTGTCCCGGGTTCATGGTCTCGACTCTAGGAGCGAAGTGTGAGCTACGCAACAGATCGTGCAAAAAATGCAACTTTTCCTTGCCCGGCCCGTCGCCTTGGTCCGGACCGTCGGCGCGGCTGGAGATCGGAGTTAGTTGTGATAAATGCATTGATGATTGCGGTTGTAGCATCAGGGATGAATAGTGGGGCACGTGATTTCCGGAGTGGCGTTCACTCCAAGGCTGCGGCGCACCTGCCGCTCAAGAAGGGATTGTCAGTGAGTGAAGCTTTGGAGAATTGGGCTGTTGAAGGCGACACGTTGAAAATCCGGCTGCTGCAAACCGATCCCACGCTGGGAGATGTCGACGGCAACCTGCGCGAGATGGATTCGCTCATTGCCTCTGCCTCGGACCGCGACCTGGTGGTGCTGCCCGAGCTGTCAACCCACGGATATCATCTGAGCGAGGTTCCCGACGCGTTGCCGCTGAAGCCCTCCGACGAGCGCCTGCTGGGTCTTGGAAGGCACGGCCCGGCGGCGGTAGTCGGCTTCGCAGAGGCCTTCCGCCACCACACGTTCAATAGTGCTGCCTTGCTGAGCAATGGCGATGCCCGTATTCAACGCAAGATGTTTCTGCCCACCTACCGCGGCTGGGAGGAGCGCAAGCACTTTCGTCCGGGTGGCAAGCTCCACTGTGAGGATCTCCTCAACACCCGCCTTTCCGTGCTGATCTGCAATGAC
>NZ_KI914765.1:21141-24752 GCF_000520535.1 Arthrobacter sp. H41 | reverse complement strand
GGTGCGGAGGTTCTCGTCGTGCCCGTCAACAGCGCGACGAGCCACGTCGGCGTGCCGACGGAGCGGGCGTGGGAAATCCTCCTGCTGCATGCTGCGGTGGTCCTGCAATCCTTCGTGGTCTTTGTCAATCGATGCGGCGAGGAGAATCAACGGGATTTTTGGGGCGGGTCCCGCGTGATTCATCCCTCAGGAGAGGTGCTCGGGCAACTGGGATCCGATCCGGGGCAGCTGGATGCCGAACTCGACCTTGGGGAGTTGAGGGTGCTGCGCCGACGTTGGCCCTTGCTGCAGGAATCCCGGGCGGATCTCATTGCCCGTGAAGCCGCCAGACTGGCGACCGAGGAGGATTGACGCCGTTGTTGCATGCGTTCACCGGCCTAGCAGTTGTGTATTGCACACCAGTCAGTTGTGAATATCACAATCCACTTCTAAAGTGTGGTTCATGGATGTAGGTCGGAAGCAGAGTGGCGCGGCAAAGATCATGGCTGTGCTGGAGGTGCTCGGCACAGCGGATGCGGTGCTGCATCCTCACGGGATGACGGTTTCGGAGGTCTCCCGGGCATTGGGCCGTGATAAGTCGATCGTTTCCCGGCAACTGAAGAGTCTGCTGGAGTCGGGACTGGTATCACGGGACCCGGCCGGCTGCTTCGAGCTGAGCTGGCGGCTCTACGCTCTGGCGTCACGGGCAGGTGACCAGCATCTGGCCAAAAAGGCCGGGCCGGTCATGCGAAAGCTCACGGACAATGTCCGCGAGCGCACGCATTTGACGGTCCTCAGTGACGGCGAGGTGCTGACGGTCCGCTCGGAGAGTTCGCGCCGCTCCATTGAAACCCAGGGGTGGGTGGGCAGGACTATTCCGGTGGGCCGGAGCTCGAGCGGCATGGCGCTATTGATGGACCACGATGACGACCACATCGTGGAGATAGCAGAGGCGTCAGACCCGAATGGGTCGAAGCGCCAGGCTGCAGTTTTCCTCGAGGAGATCAAACGCTCCCGGCAGCGTCAATATTCAGTGGCAAACCGGATTTTCGATCCGGACATCATCGGCATCGGTACTCCGGTACGGGATTTTTCAGGAAGAATCATCGCTGCCCTGAACATTTCCGGGCCCGCGGTGCGGATCGAAGACCACATCCACCTTTTCGGTTCGCATCTGGTCGCAGCCGCGGGCAGCCTCCGGCAACCGCACCCGACTGCGGTCATCCCGGTAGAGGGTGGATGCTGATCCAGGCATACCCGCCGAGATCGCTCCTACCCGGTGAGAGCGATCAGCCGCTCGAAAATCGCCTCGCCGTCGTCGGCGATGCCGTCGTGGTGGAAGTCCGGCGTCTCCCAGACGGCCAGCCCCTTCACCTCCCGGGCGGTCGCCAGGGACAGGTCGCGGTCCACATAGATGTCGTCACGGTACACGGCCGCTGCGGCAGGTACCGTGTTCCGGCGCAGCCTCCCGACGTCGTACAGGGGACCCCAATCCTCCTTCTCGGCCAGCAGCTCGGCGGTCCGGCGGAGTGGAACCAGCGCGGGATCCTCCTCGAAGTACCAGGGATAGACCACCTCGCCGGTCAGGAGCGGTTGCTCAGCAGAGGGCAGGAACTGCGGGAATGCCGTCAGGACCCGCTCGGCGGCCCAGTTCGACGCCGCCCCCTGGCCATAGATCGATTCGTGCATCAGCGCGTACAGCGGATTGGAAGCGCGCGTCACCAGGGCGCCCACCTGCCAGAGGAAGGACGCTGACAGCCGCTCTCCGCCGGGAGTTTCCACGAAGGCGTCCTCGAGCAGGAAATGGAGCGCGTCCACCCGGGTGTTGCCGCCGAGGAACGAGCCGACCATCTGGAAGCGGCGCGCGGTAAGGCGTTCACCACTCGGTAGCTCCTCGACGGTGGAGTCGAGGTGGCGGGCAATGCGAGTGACCATCGAGCGGTCCCCGGGATACCAGTCGAAGTATTCGGAGTTGCGCTTCTCGACGCGCTGGAAGGTCGCTTCGTAGACTCGGTCGGGCGAACCGGTGAGCGGAGCGAGTCCGCCCGTGATGAGGGCGCGCTGCAGGCCCTCCGGCGCGAAGGACAGGTAGGTCAGCACGCAGAAACCGCCGTAGCTCTGCCCGAACACGGTCCATGGCTCGCCGCTGAGCTGTCTGCGGGCGAATTCGGCGTCGGCGACGATCGAGTCCGCCCGGAAATGGGTCAGGTAGGCGGCCTGTTCCTCGGCCCCACCCCTCCCCGCGAGCGTCGCGGCGTCGGCCGGGGTGGACAGGCCTGTTCCCCGCTGGTCCAGCATCAGGATGCGGAATCGCTTCGCGGCTGCCTTCATCCAGCCGCTGAGCTGGGTGGTCCGGACCCCGCGACCACCCGGGCCGCCCTGCAGGAAGAGCAGCCAGGGAAGCGTCGCGACCTCGGCCTCGGTGAAGTCCGACGACGTGTACTCCCGTGCGAAAACGTCGATGGTCTCGCTTTTGCCCGCGTCCCAATGATCGAGGGGAACGGTGAAGAAGTGTTCGGTGGTGAGCATCGAGCGCATGGCGTAGCTGTTGCCCCGGCGGTAACCGGCGGCTGAGGTGGTCCGGTTCATGCGCTTACGGTACCCGCGAATCCGCTGAGGGCGGCGCCCGTCAACCGGAAGGTGGACCACTCCTCCTGAACCCGGGCTCCAAGGCTTTCATAGAACCGGATGGAGGGCTCGTTCCACTTCAGTACTGACCATTCGACGCGCGCGTAGCCCCGCTCGGCGGCAAGCCGGGCCAGGTTCTGCAGGAGTGCCTTCCCGTGCCCGGCACCCCGCGCCTCGGGCCGCACGTAGAGGTCCTCGAGGTAGATCCCGTTGACGCCCTCCCACGTGGAGTAGTTGAGGAACCAGAGCGCGAACCCCTCGATGCGGCCGCGGGACTCGGCGACGTGCGCAAAAACCTTCGGACTGGGACCGAAAAGCGCCTCCGTCAGCTGGTCCACGGTGTTGCGGACGGCGTCGGGCTCCTTCTCGTACACCGCGAGGTCGTGAATGAGCTGCAGGATGGTGGGGACGTCGTCGGGCATGGCCTCGCGGATGGAATTCATGAAATCCACCCTAGCGACCCCGACTGCGGCAGACGCGCACGCCGCTTCCGTGCAGTCGTGCTACGGCGCCCCGACCCCGACGATCCGCACCACGGGGGTGCCGGCGTTGTCCGATGCTGCGAGGTCGATCTGCGCGTTGATGCCCCAGTCGTTGTTGCCGTCCGGGTCCTTGAGGATCTGGCGCACCTTCCACGTTCCCGGCTGCTTCTCGATGAGGAGCAGATCGAGTCCTCGGGCCTGCGGTCCGTCGTCGATGTCCTCGTAGTCGCCGAAATACCCGTCCATCGCTGCGGCCCACCGGTCGGCGGTCCAGCCCGACTCGGCGTCGAGGGCGCCGAGCGCCTCGTCCTGCTCATCGGCGAAGAGTTTCACTCGCTGGAACATCTCGTTGCGCACCATGACGCGGAAAGCGCGCTCGTTCGTGGTGACCGACGGCGGCTCCTCCGGCAGCTCGACGACGTCGGGAGTCCCGGGGAGGCCGTCCGGGCCCAGCGTGGTGAGGCGGGTCCACTCGTCGAGCAGGCTCGAATCGACCTGCCGGATCAGCTCGCCCAGCCATTC
>NZ_KI914765.1:16204-21041 GCF_000520535.1 Arthrobacter sp. H41 | reverse complement strand
TGCCGGATCAGCTCGCCCAGCCATTCGATGATGTCGCTCAGGTCCTCGCGGAGTGCCTCCAGGGGCACCGTCTGGCGCAGCGCCTTATAGCAGTCCGCGAGGTACCGCAGGAGGATCCCCTCGGACCGCGTGAGCGAGTAGAAGGCCACGTATTCACCGAAACTCATCGCGCGCTCGTACATATCCCGCACCACGGATTTCGGAGCCAGTTCGAAGTCACCGAGCCAGGGAGCGGAGCCCCGGTACACGTCGAATGCCTGCTGCAGCAGCTCAGCGAGGGGCTGGGGGTAGGTGAACTCCTCGAGCCTGGCCATGCGGGCGTCGTACTCGATGCCGTCGGCCTTCATCGCGGCGATGGCTTCACCGCGCACCTTCTTCTCCTGGGCCGACAATACCTGCCGGGGCTTCTCGAGCGTCGCCTCGATGACGGAGACGACGTCGAGCGCGTAGCCCGGAGCCTCGGGGTCGAGGAGTTCAAGGCTCGCGAGGGCGAACGGGGAGAGCGGCTGGTTCAGCGCGAAGTTGGCCTGGAGATGGACCTTGAGGCGGATCTGGCGGCCGTCTACGTCGGGCTCGGGCAGGCGCTCGACGATCCCGGCCGTGACCAGTTCCCGGTAGATACCGATGGCCCTGCGCATCAGCTGGAGCTGGGAGGCCCGGCTCTCATGGTTCTCGCTCAGCAGCCGCTGGGCCGCCTGGAAGGGGTTGCCGGGCCGCTCGAGAAGGTTCAGGAGCATCGAGTGGCTCACGCCGAAGGAGGAGGTGAGCTGCTCAGGCACGCTGCCGACCAGGCGCTCATAGGTGGGCTTGCCCCAGGACACGAAACCCTCGGGCGGTTTCTTCCGGATCACCTGCCGGAGTTTCTTCTGGTCATCCCCGAACTTCGATACGGCCTTCGCCATTGCCTTGGTGTTCTCCACGACGTGCTCGGGCGCCTGGACCACTACCGTCCCGGCGGTGTCGTAACCCGCCCGCCCGGCCCGCCCGGCGATCTGGTGGAATTCGCGCGCCTTCAGCACCCGGGTACGAACGCCGTCGTACTTGCTCAGCGCCGTCAGCAGCACCGTGCGGATGGGCACGTTGATGCCGACCCCGAGGGTATCGGTTCCGCAGATCACCTTGAGGAGGCCCGCCTGTGCAAGCTGTTCGACGAGCCGCCGGTACTTCGGCAGCATCCCGGCGTGATGCACCCCGATGCCGTGGCGGACAAGCCGGTTGAGGGTCTTGCCAAAGCCGGAGGAGAAGCGGAACGTCGCGATGAGCTCCGCGATGCGGTCCTTCTCCTCCCGCGAACACACGTTGACGCTCATGAGGTTCTGTGCACGCTCGATCGCCTCGGCCTGGCTGAAGTGCACCACGTAAACCGGTGCCTGGTTGGTGCTCAGCAGTTCCTCGAGGGACTCCTGGACCGGCGTCTCCACGTAGTAGTAGTGCAGGGGGATGGGCCGCTCGACGGATGTGACCGTCGCGGTGGCCCGCCCGGTACGCTCCGTGAGGTCCTTGTCGAAGAGCGAGACGTCGCCGAGGGTCGCCGACATGAGGAGGAACTGCGCCTGGGACAGTTCGAGCAGCGGAACCTGCCAGGCCCAGCCGCGCTGCGGGTCGGAGTAGAAATGAAACTCGTCCATCACCACCGTGCCCAGCTCCGCGGAGGAACCCTCGCGCAGGGCGAGGTTGGCCAGGATCTCCGCGGTGCAGCAGATGATGGGGGCGCCCTGGTTCACTCCCGAGTCGCCGGTGATCATGCCGACGTTCTCCGGACCGAAGATGTCGCAGAGGGCAAAGAACTTCTCGGACACCAACGCCTTGATGGGAGCCGTGTAATAGCTGGTGCGGCCCTCGGAGAAGGACTTGAGGTGCGCGGCGATGGCGACGAGGGATTTTCCCGACCCGGTGGGTGTCGCAAGGATCACATTGTTACCCGAGACAAGCTCCATGGCGGCTTCATCCTGCGCAGGGTACAGCTCGATCCCGCGCGCGGTGGCCCAGGCGGTAAAAGCCTCATAGACGGCATCCGGACGGAGAGTGCCGCTTGCCGGCGCGGGGAGGTGCTCTTGAATCTTCATTGTCCCTTCAGCCTACCGGTGCGGCGTTAGGCTGTTTCTATGACGTGGAATCCAGCGAAGTACTCCCACTACGCCGACCACCGCGGACGGCCCTTCTTCGACCTCGTGTCGCGGATCGACGCCGGCGCGCCCCGGCGGGTCGTCGACCTGGGCTGCGGGCCGGGGGAGTTCACCGCGACACTCGCCGCTCGGTGGCCGGACGCCGAGGTGGTGGGCGTCGACTCGAGCCCTGCGATGATCGCAGCCGCCCAGGCTGCCCCGGAAAGGCCCGAGAATCTCCGGTTCGTGACCGGCGACCTGCGGGACTGGACACCGGGGCCGGAGGACGACGTCGTGGTCACCAACGCGGCACTGCAGTGGGTCCCCGAGCATCGGGAGCTCCTCTCGGCCTGGGCGGCGGCAATGCCTGCCGGGTCCTGGCTCGCACTGCAGGTGCCCGGAAACTTCGGAGCACCGTCCCACGTCCTGATGCGCGAGCACGCAGCGACGCCGGTATGGAGGCACCTCCTCGACGGCGTGCTGCGGCACGACGACGCCGTCGGGGAGCCGAGCGACTACCTGCAGGTGCTCGGCGCGGCGGGACTGGGCGTCGATGCCTGGGAAACCACTTACCTGCAGGTGCTGCAGGGGGAGGACCCGGTGCTCGAGTGGGTGCGGGGGACGGGCCTCCGCCCGGTCCTCGATGCCCTGTCGCCGGAGCAGGCCGCCGAGTTCGAGGAGGGCTACGCCGCGCTGCTGCGGAAGGCCTACCCCCGCGCGGACGCCGGCACGGTGTTCCCGTTCAGGCGGATCTTCGCGGTGGGGCACAAGCCCGCCTGAGGCAGACCTGACCCTCAGCCCTTCTCGGCACCCGCCGTCAGCCCGCCGGTGAGCAGGCGCTCGGTGGAGAAGAAGAGGAGCAGGATGGGCAGGGTCAGCACCACCGAGCCGGCCATCAGCACCGTCGTGGGGATTTCGGCACTGCCGGACAACTGGGACAGGCCCAGGGAAACGGTCCAGCTGTCGCGGCGTTCAACGAGGAAAAGCAGCGCGAACAAGAATTCGTTCCAGGCGATCATGAAGATGAACAGGCCCGTGGCCATGATGGACGGCAGGACCAGGGGCAGGCTGATCCGCCGCAGCACCCCCAGGCGGCTCAATCCGTCGACGAGGCCGGCTTCCTCAACGGACACGGGAACGGTTTCAAGGTAGTTCCGGAGCATGTAGATCGCCACGGGAACAGTCTGTGCAATGTAGACCAGGACCAGGCCCACCAGCGATCCGCGCAATCCGATGCGGGTGAACAGGACGAAGAGGGGAATGGCCATGACGATCGCCGGGAAGAGGTAGGCCGCAAGAAAGAGGGCGTTGACCTGCCGGTGGCCGAAGAAGGGCAGGCGGGCGATGGCATAGGCGCCCGGTATTGCGACGATCAGGGAAAGGATGACGGCGCTGACGGCAACGAAGGCACTGTTGGCGAGGAAGGTGCCGAATCCCTGGCCGCCGGCCGAGACCGGTGCCAGCACCTGCTGATAAGCCCGAAGCGTGAATTCCGCCGGCGTGACGATCAGTGAGGCGGGGTTCCTCAGCAGCGATTCGATCGGTTTGAGGGACAGCAGCACCATGTAGTAGAAGGGCAGGAGCGTGACGATCAGGAAACACGCGATGACGATCCACCGGAGGACGCCGAGGGTCCTGCGCTCGATCCGGTAGCGGCTGAAGCGCCGACGGGCCGGCGGTGCTGCAGCGGCCCGGGGGGAGGGGGCTCGGGATTGTTCTGTCGGGGTAGCCGGTGCGGTCACAGTCGCTCTCCTCTTTTGCGCATGAGAAACAGGTAGAGGGCGAGCATCAGGATCAGGACCAGTGAGAGGACGAGTGATTGTGCTGATGCGGCGCCGACGTTGCGCTGCACGGTGAGGAATTCGTAGACCCGCACACTGGCCACCCCGGTGCCCGCCGCGCCGCCGGTCAACAGGAAGATGTCGTCGAATTCGTTGAAGGTCCAGATGGTGCGCAGGATCGCCAGGAGGGCGATCACGGGCAGGAGCTGTGGCAGGAGGATGTAGCGGAAGGACTGCAGGGGGCTTGCGCCGTCCACCAGTGCGGCTTCCTCTGTTTCCGATGAGATGGCTTCAAGGCGCGCCATGAGGAAGAGAAACGCGAAGGGGAAGTAGCGCCACCCTTCGAAGGCGATGGCGGTCAGCAGCGCCGTGGGAACCGGGAACGAGGCGCCCAGGATCTCCAGGGTGCGCTGCGCTTCGGAGAGGAACGGGATGGGCTGCGCCCACCCGAGGAGCGACTGGCCTGCCTCGTTCACGATGCCGAACTGCGGGCTGAGCATGGTGCGCCAGACGAAGGTGACGGCTACCACCGGGGCAACGTAGGGCAGGAGGAAGGCGGCACGGACGAAGGTCCTGCCGCGGAACGGCTTGCGGACTGCCATCGCGGCGATGAGTCCCAGCGTGATGGACAGGAGAACGGATCCCGTGGTGTAGACCAGGGTGATGCCGAGGCTGGTCCACAGCTCTCCCGAGTCAAGGACCCGCTCGAAGTTCTCAAGGGTCAGGGACTGGAAGGGGCTCGCCGTACCGATCTCCAGCAGCCGGAGCTCCTGGAAGGCGATGAGGACCGACCACAGGAGCGGGAGGACCACGACGGCCAGGACGATGAGCAGGGTGGGGGACATCAGGAGGAATCCGGTGCGGGCGTCGCGTTGCGACAATGTTCGCCGCCGGATTCGCCGCCGGGCTGGCGTTTCAGCAGGCATGGGTCGCTCCTTGCACGGTGCGGCA
>NZ_KI914765.1:4884-16104 GCF_000520535.1 Arthrobacter sp. H41 | reverse complement strand
GCCGCACCGGATCGGTCGGTGGCTACTGGCCTAGATCATCCTTCAGCGTCTCGGCTTCCTCCTGGGCCTGGGCCGCAGCGTCCTCGGCACTGATCCCCGAGCTGATCATCGAGGCAATAATCTGGGGTGCGATGAACTGTCCGCCAATGGCTGCAGCCAGGGCCCCCTGGCCCTGCGGGATGCCCCAGCGCTTGAACTGGTCAGTGCTCCGGGTGATTTCCTCGAGCGTTTCGGCGGGGTAGACCGACGACAGCAGGGCCTTCGTATCGACGCCGGCCTCGAGGGTCTGCCAGGCGTCGGAGTACTCGGTGGGGTTCTCGGCAGTGCCGAGCCGCACGGGCAGCTTCCCCTCGGGCGCGACGGCCAGCCAATCCTGGTACCCGTCGCCCATCATGAAGGCCACGAAATCCTCGGCTGCCGGGGATGAATCGCTGAGGATATTCCAGGACACCACCTCGCCGTAACCTGCGGGTTCGTCGCCGTCCGGGCCCTGGATAGCGCTGACGATGCCGGTATTGGCGGCGAGGAATCCGGGGTCATCAGTGCATTCAGGGCAGGTCGGCAGGGCGTCGCTGCGCAGACCGGCAAGTTCATCGAGCAGGAAGGAGGACCAGACCGTCATGGCCGCATCCCCGGCGAAATAGCTGGCGCGGGTGGTGTCCGCGTCCTGGTTGCCGGGCACCGAATAATCGCGCAGGAGGTTGCCGTAGAAATCGAAGGCGCCCTGGCACTGGTCGCTGCCCAGCGTGACGTCGCCTCCCTCACCCACCAGCTCGCACCCGTTCGCAAGGGCGAACTGCTCGAAGGTCTGCTGGGTGAAGGAATCGGCTGGTGCCGTGGCGGCGACGATTCCCGCCATCTCATCGGAATTCAGTTCCTGGGCAGCTGCCTCGATCGCCTCATAGGTATCCGGTACTTCGAGACCTGCCTGGTCGAAGAGGTCCTGCCGGTAGAAAAGGAACTGCGCATACGCGTCACTCGGCACCGAGAGCTGCTCACCCTCCGACGAGGTGAGCTCGAGCGAGCGGCTCGAGAAAGTATCGGCTCCGAGCTCCTCCACCACAGCAGCCGCAGCGTCGGTGTTGAGCAGTCCGTCCGTGTACAGCTGGTTCATGCCGTTCAGAGACAGCGCCCCGATCACATCGGGGAGCTCGCCCGCCGCGGCCGACGAGGACAGTACTGAGGTCAGCTGGTCCTCGGCGATGGCGACGAGCTCCACTTCCGTGCCGGTGGACTCGGTGAAGCGGTCCATGATGGCCTGCTGGGTCGCGACGCGGCTGGCGATGTCCTCGGTCGTCCACACGGTCAGCACGTCCGAGTCCGGAGAGACTTCATCATTCCCGCCGGAACACGCGGTCACCGCCAGGAGGGCCGCAGCAACGAGTGAACCGACAGCCCTGCGTTGATTTTGCACTATCTTCTCCTTCGGTCGTGGATTCCCCTGGCGAACCACTGTCAGGCGGGTGCCCATCCCGGTCGTCGTCGACTGGATCTCCAGACCGCGGAGCACTGCGCTTATCTAACACCCACCGGGCGGCAATTGAAACAGGTCCGCCGCGTCGATGAGGAGAGCGGTGGGCCTACCAGCCGCGCGCAGCCCACTCCTCGAGCGAGCCCCGCTCCGTCCCGAGCGTGGTGCCCTTGCCATGGCCGGGGTGCACCACGGTGTCGTCCGGCAGATAGTCGAATATGCGCTCGACGACGTCGGCGTGGAGCGAGCGGAAGCGGCCGGCGTCGCCCTGGGTGTTGCCGAGCCCCCCGGGGAAGAGGGAGTCTCCGGTGAACAGGTGCGCAGGCCCAGCGGGGTCCCGGTAGAGCAGCGCGGTGGAGCCGGGGGTATGGCCCCGGAGATGGATGGCTTCGAGCTCGAGCCCGTCGAGGAAACCGATATCCCCGTGCGCCAGGGGCACGTCCGTGGGCACCACGATGTCCCCGGCATCGTCCGCTCCGGCCGCGGTGCGCACACCCGTGCGTTCGACGACGTCGGCGAGTGCACGCACGTGGTCCCAGTGCGAGTGCGTGGTCACGAGCAGGGCGAGGTGCGCCGTCGCCGTCGTGTCGGCCGCTCCTTCGCCGACCAGCGCGAGGATGGCGTCGGCGTCGTCGGCCGCGTCGATGAGCACCTGCACACCAGTGGCTCTCGAGGTGAGGAGGTAGACGTTGTTGTCCATCTCGGAGACGGAGATGCTTCGGATCGTGATGTCCTGGAGGTCATACATGGCGCAAGTCTAGGGGCAGCCCCCGGGGGGACGCCGATTCGGCAACCGCAGGGAACGGTAGGGTGCAGGAAAGGACCGGAAGGAAACGCCATGGAGCAGGACATCCCCACCTGGCTGAGAATCAACCCCGCCAGTTCGGCGCCGCCCTACGAGCAGTTGCGCCTGCAGATCCTTGAGGCAGCGAACAGCGGCGCGGCGCCCGTGGGCACCCGGCTGCCGCCGGTACGGACCCTCGCCGCCCATCTCGGCGTGGCGACCAACACCGTGGCGCGGGCCTACCGCGAGCTGGAGCAGGCCCAGATCGTCCAGACCCGCGGGCGCGCGGGCACCGTCATCGCGGCAGGAGGCGACGACGCCCGGCGGCGGACCGCCGAGGCCGCCGCGGACTATGCCCGGATCGTGCGGGAAACAGGGCTGGGCGAGGACGACGCCGTCGCCTATCTGCGGGCCGCGTTGCGCCGAGCGTGAACGGCTCCGAGCAGACCCGCGCAACCCCGCGGAAAAGTTATTATTCGAAGATGTCTTCGAGCTCTATTTCACCTAGAGTTATCGGGTGTCCATAGCTAATTCTCTTGAGCAGCACGCCCACAATCCACACCCGCAGCCCCAGGACCTCTCGCGCCTGATCGTCAAGGGTGCCCGCGAACACAACCTGCGGAACGTGGACCTCGACCTCCCCCGCGACGCCATGATCGTCTTCACCGGTCTTTCGGGGTCGGGTAAATCCTCGCTCGCCTTCGACACCATCTTCGCCGAGGGCCAGCGCCGGTACGTGGAATCCCTCTCGGCCTATGCCCGCCAGTTCCTGGGCCAGGTGGACAAGCCCGACGTCGACTTCATCGAGGGGCTGTCCCCGGCGGTCTCGATCGACCAGAAGTCCACGAGCAAGAACCCGCGTTCGACGGTCGGCACCATCACCGAGATCTACGACTACATGCGCCTACTGTGGGCGCGGGTGGGACGGCCCCACTGCCCCGTCTGTGGTGAGCCCGTCGCCAAGCAGACCCCGCAGCAGATCGTCGACCAGCTGCTCGAGCTGGACGAGGGCACCCGCTTCCAGATCCTCGCGCCCGTGGTCCGCGGACGCAAGGGCGAGTTCGTCGACCTCTTCCAGGAGCTCACCGCGAAGGGCTACTCACGGGCCCGCGTCGACGGCGACCTCATCCAGCTGAGTGACCCTCCCAAGCTCGGCAAGCAGTACAAGCACACGATCGAAGTGATCGTCGACCGCCTCGTCACGAAGGACGGGATCCGCCAGCGACTCACCGACTCCGTGGAGACGGCCCTGAAGCTGGCCGAGGGAAGGGTCCTCGCCGATTTCGTCGATCTTCCCGAGGACGACGCCAAACGCCTCCGCGCCTTCTCCGAACATCTGGCGTGCCCCAACGAGCACCCCCTGGCCATCGACGAGATCGAACCGCGGTCATTCTCCTTCAACAACCCGTTCGGAGCCTGCCCGGCGTGCACCGGCATCGGCACCAAGCTCGAGGTCGACGAGGAACTGGTGGTCCCGAACCCCGACCTCAGCCTCGCCGAGGGCGCCATCGCCCCCTGGTCTCTCGGCACCGCAACGCTCGAGTACTGGACACGGCTGCTCGACGGCCTCGCCAACGAGCTGAACTTCGACATCAACACGCCGTGGCGGAAGCTGCCGGACCGGGCACGGAACGCCGCCCTGTACGGCAAGGACCACAAGGTGACCGTGCAGTACAAGAACCGGTTCGGCCGCGAACGCAAATACAGCACCGGCTTCGAGGGCGCGGTGCAGTACATCCACCGCAAGCACCTCGAGACCGAGTCGGACCACGCTCGTGACCGCTACGAAGAGTACATGCGCCAGATCCCGTGCCCAGCGTGCGGTGGCGCCCGGCTGAATCCGGCGTCGTTGTCGGTCCTCATCAACGGCAAATCCATCTCGGCTGTTGCCGCGATGCCGATGCGCGACTGCAGCGACTTCCTCAACAACCTGGTGCTGACCGGCCGCGAGGCGCAGATCGCCAACCAGGTGCTCAAGGAGATCCAGGCACGCCTGCGGTTCCTGCTCGACGTCGGGCTCGAGTACCTGAACCTGGAGCGCGCCGCCGGCACCCTCTCGGGAGGTGAGGCACAGCGCATCCGCCTTGCAACCCAGATCGGTTCAGGGCTGGTGGGTGTGCTTTATGTCCTCGATGAGCCGTCCATCGGCCTGCACCAGCGGGACAACCGGCGCCTGATCGAAACCCTCGCGCGGCTCCGCAACCTCGGGAACACCCTGATCGTCGTGGAGCACGACGAGGACACCATCGCCGAGGCGGACTGGATCGTCGACATCGGACCCGGCGCCGGTGAGCACGGCGGTGAGGTGGTGCACTCGGGCCTCCTCGAGGACCTTCTCACCAACGAGCGCTCCATCACGGGTGACTACCTGTCGGGGCGGCGGAAAATCGCTATCCCGGCCAAGCGCCGGAAGATCGACCGGTCGCGGCAGCTCAAGGTGGTCGGCGCACACGAGCACAACCTGCAGAAGCTCGACGTCGCCTTCCCCCTCGGTGTGCTGACCGCCGTCACCGGCGTCAGCGGTTCGGGCAAGTCCACGCTGGTCAACGACATCCTGTACAAGGTGCTGGCCAACAAGCTCAACGGCGCCAAGCAGGTGGCGGGGCGGCACAAGCGCATCGACGGGCTCGAACACCTCGACAAGGTGGTCCACGTCGACCAGAGCCCGATCGGCCGTACCCCCCGCTCCAACCCCGCCACGTACACCGGGGTGTTCGACAACATCCGCAAGCTCTTCGCCGAGACCACCGAGGCCAAGGTGCGCGGCTACCTGCCCGGCCGGTTCTCCTTCAACGTGAAGGGCGGCCGCTGCGAGGCCTGCTCCGGTGACGGTACTTTGAAGATCGAGATGAACTTCCTGCCGGACGTCTACGTGCCCTGCGAGGTGTGCCACGGCGCCCGGTACAACAGGGAGACGCTCGAGGTCCACTACAAGGGCAAGACCATCGCCGATGTACTCAACATGCCGATCGAGGAGGGAGCCGAGTTCTTCGCGGCGTTCAGCCCGATCGCGCGGCACCTCAACACGCTCGTCGAGGTGGGTCTCGGGTACGTCCGGCTGGGCCAGCCCGCCACCACCCTCTCGGGAGGCGAGGCGCAGCGCGTCAAGCTGGCGAGTGAGCTGCAGAAGCGGTCCAACGGGCGCAGCATCTACGTGCTCGACGAGCCCACCACCGGCCTGCACTTCGAGGACATCCGCAAACTGCTGCTGGTGCTCCAGGGGCTGGTGGACAAGGGCAACACCGTGATCACGATCGAACACAACCTCGACGTGATCAAGAGCGCGGACTGGGTCATCGATCTGGGGCCCGACGGCGGTTCCGGCGGCGGACAGGTGATCGCGACGGGAACTCCCGAGCAGGTGGCGAAGAGCGACCGAAGCTACACCGGGACCTTCCTCGCGGAGACCCTCAAGGGCTCGAAGTAGGGATCGATCGGTGACGAATCCAGGCAGGCTTGTCCTTTTCGACCTCGACGGAACGCTCGTCGATCCCGCCGGTGCCATCACCGGCGGCGTCCGCGCGGCGCTGCTGGCCCATGGCCTCGACGTGCCGGATGCCGAACGGCTGCGGTCCATGGTGGGTCCGCCCCTCGCCGTCTCCCTGTCCGCCATCGCGCAGGTGCCGTCGGCGCTCATCGGCCCCGTCATGGCGACGTACCGCGCCGGCTACCTGGAGCACGGAATGGCCCAGAGCCGTCCCTACCCGGGGATCGCGGAGTGCGTGGCGAACCTGCGGGCGCAGGGTTGCCGAGTGGCGGTCGCAACACAGAAGCCGGAATGGCTCGCCGAGGAACTGCTCGGAGTGCAGAACCTGCGGCCGCTGTTCGACTCGGTGCACGGGTCGCCACGGGACGAGACGACGGCATTGCCGGACGGCAAGGCCTCGATCATCGCGGCCGCCCTGCGCCGCCACGACGGAGCCTATGACGACGCCGTGATGGTGGGGGACCGCAGGCACGACGTCGAAGGCGCCGCGGCGAACGGCCTGGCCTGCATCGGGGTCACCTGGGGGTTCGCCGCACCGGGTGAGCTCGAGGCGGCGCAGGCCGTCGCCGTCGTCACCGACGCGGACGAGCTCGGGGAGGTCCTCGACAGCGTCTGGTCCCGCCCGGCGGCTACGGCAGCTGTTCCGCCGGTCTTCCCGGGCAGGCGGGGGGCCTGACACGTGGCGGATCCCACGACCTACCGCCCGAAGACCGGCGAGATCCCACTCAACCCCGGCGTCTACCGCTTCCGCGACGCACACGGCAGGGTGGTCTATGTCGGGAAGGCGAAGAACCTCCGGTCCCGGTTGAACTCCTACTTCGCCAATCCTGCGGGGCTGATGCCGCGCACCCGGGCGATGGTCTTCACCGCGGCCGGCGTCGAGTGGACGGTGGTGGGCAGCGAACTCGAAGCGCTCCAGCTCGAATACACCTGGATCAAGGAATTCAATCCGCGCTTCAACGTGATGTTCCGGGACGACAAGTCCTACCCCTACCTCGCGGTCACCATGGGCGAAAAATATCCCCGGGTCCAGGTGATGCGTGGTGACAAGAAGCGGGACACCCGATATTTCGGCCCGTTCTACCCGGCCAAGGCCATTCGTGAAACCGTCGACACACTGCTGCGGGTCTTCCCGGTACGGACGTGCAGCGCCGGTGTCTTCCGACGCGCCGAGAGCACCGGGCGGCCGTGCCTCCTCGGCTACATCGACAAGTGCTCCGCGCCGTGCGTGGGCCGGATCTCCCCCGAGGACCACAAACAACTCGCCGGGGAGTTCTGCGACTTCATGTCCGGTGAGGCGAAGAGATTCGTCTCCGACCTCGAGCGGAAGATGGCGGCGGCCGTCGCGGAACTCGACTACGAATCCGCCGCGCGGATCCGTGACGACATCGCTGCCCTGAAGAAGGTCTTCGAACGGAACACGGTGGTCCTCGCGGAGGATACCGACGCCGACATCTTCGCCCTCAAGGAGGACGACCTCGAAGCCGCGGTGCAGGTGTTCCACGTCCGCGGGGGACGTATCCGCGGCCAGCGCGGCTGGATCGTCGAAAAGGTGGAGGACATGGACTCCGCCGACCTCGTGGAGCATCTGCTCCAGCAGGTCTACGGCGAGGCCAGCAGCAGCAATGAGCGCATTCCGCGTGAAGTGCTCGTCCCCGTGATGCCCAGCAACGAGGAGCAGGTCCTCGAATGGCTCAAGGGCCTACGGGGTGCCCGCGTCGAGGTGCGGGTTCCGGTGCGCGGCGACAAGGCGACCCTGCTGGGTACCGTCGAGCAGAATGCGGCTGACGCACTCCGCCTGCACAAGAGCCGCCGCGCCGGAGACATCACCACGCGCTCCGCCGCCCTGCAGGAGCTGCAGGAGGCGCTCGACCTGCCGCAGCCCCTGATGCGGATCGAGTGCTACGACATCTCGCACGTCCAGGGGACCAACGTGGTGGCGTCCATGGTGGTCGTTGAGGACGGCCTGCCCCGGAAGTCCGAGTACCGGCGGTTCGCCATCACCGGTGACGCCGCCCGCGACGACACGGCGTCGATGTACGACGTCATCTCCCGCCGGTTCCGGAACTACCTCGCCGGCAAAGCGCCGGAGACCGCGGAAGCACCGGCGGCCGCGGGGACGGGGACTGCGGGGACGACAGCCGACGACGGAGGGAGCGCCGACGTCGGCGACCTCCAGGGTGCGCTCATGGACGCGGCTGTCGATGTTCCGGTGGCGGACACCACGACGCCGACTCCGCGCAGCAGGTTCGCCTACCCTCCGAACCTCGTGGTGGTGGACGGCGGGCCCCCGCAGGTCGCAGCGGCGGCGCGGGCCCTGGCAGATCTCGGGATCGACGACATCTTCGTGGTGGGACTCGCCAAACGGCTCGAGGAGGTCTGGCTGCCGGAGAGCGACTTCCCGGTGATCCTTCCCCGCGCCTCGGAAGGCCTCTTCCTGCTGCAGCGGATCCGGGACGAGGCCCACCGCTTCGCGATCACCTTCCACCGGCAGAAGCGCGGGAAGTCCATGACGGCCTCCGCCCTCGATGACATCGCCGGCCTGGGGCCCGCGAAGCGGAAGGCGCTTCTGAAGCACTTCGGTTCGGTGAAGAAGCTGAAGGCGGCGTCGAACGAGGAACTGCTCGAGGTGCCGGGCGTGGGTCCGGCCCTTGCCGAGACCATCCGTAGCGGACTCGCCGTGCTGCCCGGGAACACCGCAGCACCCGCCGTGAACATGGCCACGGGCGAGATTCTCGAATCTTAGCTAGGGTGGGAAAGTCGGCCGCCGTTCGGGGCAGGGCAGGAAAGATTTCGCCGGGATGAACCCAAGAGCTGGAACGGATGAACAAATGACTGAGGCGACAAGCCTGACTCCGGTCAAACCCACCGAATCCGAACTGCTGGTGGTGACCGGCATGTCGGGGGCCGGCCGCAGTACCGCAGCGAACGCCCTCGAGGACCACGGCTGGTATGTGGTGGAGAACCTGCCGCCCCAGATGCTCGGCATGCTGACGGACCTGGTGGCCCGCATGCCGCAGTCGATCCCCCGGCTCGCCGTGGTGATCGACGTCCGGAGCAAGGAACTCTTCAACGACATCAGGTCCGCGCTCGAGGCGCTCCGCACCAGCGGCGTGACCTACCGGGTGTTGTTCCTCGACGCCGACGACGCCGTCCTGGTCCGGCGCTTCGAACAGGGGCGCCGGCCGCACCCGCTGCAGGCGGACGGCCGGATCCTCGACGGCATCGCCGAGGAGCGGGAGGTCCTGAGCGAGCTCAAGCACGCTTCCGACATCGTGGTCGACACCACGGACCTGAACGTCCACGCACTGGCCACTGCCGTCACCGAACTCTTCTCCGAGTCCGGGCCGATCGTGCTCCGCCTCAACGTGATGAGCTTCGGATTCAAGTACGGACTGCCCGTCGACTCGAACTTCGTGGCCGACGTCCGTTTCATCCCCAACCCGCACTGGGTGCCGCAGCTGCGCCCGCAGACCGGGCTCGACGAGCCGGTGCGCGACTACGTCCTGGCGGCCGCCGGAGCGGGGGACTTCATCGACCGCTACGTGCACGCCCTGATCCCCGTCCTCGACGGCTACCGGCGGGAGAACAAGCACTACGCCACCATTGCCGTCGGCTGCACGGGAGGCAAGCACCGGTCGGTCGCCGTGACGCAGGAGATCGCCCAACGGCTCGCGCAGCTGCCGGGCGTGCAGGTCGCCGCTCATCACCGCGACCTCGGGCGTGAATGATGTCCATGTTCTCCGGGCCCCTTCCCCTCATTCCACCGGCTGCGCGCCGGAACGCTGACGGGCAGGACTCCGCACCCTCCGTGGTCGCCCTGGGTGGTGGGCACGGGCTGTCGTCGTCGTTGTCCGCGCTCCGCCTGCTGACCCAGGAGCTGACGGCCATCGTCACCGTGGCCGACGACGGCGGGTCCTCCGGCCGGCTGCGCCGCGAGCTCGGTGTCCTGCCCCCGGGGGATCTCCGCATGGCGCTGGCCGCGCTCTGCGACGACACCGACTGGGGACGCACGTGGCGCGACGTGATGCAGCACCGCTTCAGCTCACGGGACGGCGTCGAGGGTTCACTCGACCAGCACGCGATGGGCAACCTGCTCATCGTCACCCTCTGGGAGCTCCTGGGGGACCCCGTCGCGGGACTGCAGTGGGCGGGCGCGCTGCTCGGTGCCCGGGGGAAGGTGCTTCCGATGGCCCGCGTGCCCCTCACCATCCAGGGCGACGTGCTGACCGAGGCGGACGGCACGCTCCGGCTGAAGACCATCGTGGGCCAGGCGCAGCTCGCCGTGGCAGCAGCGGCCGGCAACGTGAGCTCCGTCCGCCTGTTGCCGGAGGGTGCGCCCGCCTGCACCGACGCACTGGAGGCGATCGAGCTCGCGGACTGGGTGATCCTCGGCCCCGGCTCCTGGTACACGTCCGTCCTGCCGCATCTGCTGCTGCCCGAACTGCGCGACGCGCTGTGCCGGACCAGCGCGAAGCGCTGCCTCACCATGAACCTGACCAACGACACCAAGGAGACCCAGGGCATGAGCGCGGTGGACCATTTGGCGGTGATCCGGCGTTACGCACCCGACTTCACCGTCGACGTCGTGCTTGCCGATCCGTCCGTCGTAGCAGATACCGCGGAGTTCGAGGCAGCAGTTGCGGGGATGGGGGGCCGTGCTGTCTTCGGTAGAGTGGGAGCCTCGACCGGCAAGCCTGTCCACGACCCGCTGCGCCTCGCAACCGCCTATAACGACATGTTTGGGGAGAATCAGGAGTGAATCCGTGGCCTTGACCGCCGATGTCAAAGAGGAGCTCTCGCACCTCGACGTCAAGAAGTCCTCGGTCCGCAAAGCCGAGGTCTCCGCCCTCCTGAGGTTCGCCGGGGGGCTTCACATCATTTCCGGCCGCATCGTGATCGAGGCGGAAGTGGACCTCGCCTCCACGGCGCGGCGCCTCCGAGCCGCGATCGCCGAGGTCTACGGCCACAGCAGCGAGATCACCGTCGTCTCCGGTGGAGGGCTGAGACGGGGTAACCGGTATGTCGTCCGGGTGGTACGTGACGGCGAGTCCCTCGCGCGGCAGACGGGCCTCCTCGACGCCCGGGGCCGTCCCGTGCGCGGTCTGCCCTCCGCCGTCGTCAACGGTTCGACGGCGGACGCCGAAGCGGTATGGCGCGGCGCTTTCCTCGCCCACGGTTCACTCACGGAGCCGGGCCGTTCGTCGTCGCTCGAAGTGACCTGCCCGGGGCCCGAATCAGCCCTGGCGCTCGTGGGGGCCGCGCGCCGGCTCGACATCCAGGCGAAGGCCCGGGAAGTGCGTGGAGTGGACCGGGTGGTGATCCGCGACGGTGACACCATCGCCGCCCTCCTGACCCGGATGGGAGCGCACGACGCCCTGATGGGGTGGGAGGAGCGGCGGATGCGCAAGGAAGTCCGGGCGACGGCGAACCGGCTCGCGAACTTCGACGACGCCAATCTCCGCCGCTCGGCACAGG
>NZ_KI914765.1:0-4784 GCF_000520535.1 Arthrobacter sp. H41 | reverse complement strand
TTCGACGACGCCAATCTCCGCCGCTCGGCACAGGCCGCCGTCGCGGCAGGGGCGCGTGTGGAGCGGGCCCTCGAGATCCTCGGGGAGACCGTCCCCGAACACCTTCGCTATGCCGGTGAGCTCCGCGTGGGACACAAGCAGGCCAGCCTCGACGAACTGGGGCGGCTGGCGGACCCGGTCATGACCAAGGACGCCATCGCCGGCCGCATTCGCCGGCTCCTCGCCATGGCCGACAAGCGCGCCTCCGACCTCGGGATCCCGGGAACCGACGCGAATGTGACCCCCGACATGTTGGACGAGTGAATTCCTGCATAGGATGGAGCGAGTCCACCGCACGGAACAACCCTGGAGGAATACGTGAGCGAATACGTACTGCCCGATCTTGACTACGACTACGCGGCACTTCAGCCGCACATCTCCGCACGCATCATGGAGCTGCACCACAGCAAGCACCAGGCCACCTACGTCAAGGGTGCGAACGACGCGATGGCACAGCTCGCCGAAGCACGCGAGAAGGGCGAGTTCGGCACCATCCCGAAGCTCTCCAAGGACCTCGCCTTCCACGTGGGCGGCGTTCTCAACCACTCCATCTTCTGGAAGAACATGTCGCCCGAGGGAGGCGACAAGCCCACCGGTGAGCTGGCAGCCGCGCTCGACGACGCCTTCGGTTCCTTCGATGCCTTCCGCGCCCACTTCACTGCGGCCGCCACGAGCCTGCAGGGTTCGGGCTGGGCAGTCCTCGCCTATGAGCCGCTCGGCAAGAACATCGTCATCGAACAGCTCTACGACCAGCAGGGGAACGTTCCCGTGGGAACCGTGCCGCTGCTCATGCTCGACATGTGGGAGCACGCCTTCTACCTCGACTACGTCAACGTCAAGCCCGACTACGTCAAGGCCTTCTGGAACATCGTGAACTGGGCCGATGTCCAGGCACGCTTCGAAAGGGCCCGTACGGGTGCCTCGAGCCTGATCACTCCCGGCGCCTGAGCGCCCGACGAAGGGCGGGAGCCGGGAGGGTCACCCTCCCGGCTCCTGCAGGAATTCCAGCAGTTCCGCACGATGGCGTGCCCCGGCAGCACCACCAACAAGGAGATGGACACCAGTGACTACCCGTATTGGAATCAACGGATTCGGCCGCATCGGCCGCAACTACTTCCGGGCCGCTTTGGAGCAGGGCGCAGACCTCGAGATCGTCGCAGTCAACGACCTCACCAGCCCCGAAGCCCTCGCGCACCTCCTGAAGTACGATTCCGTCACCGGCCGCCTGAACGCTTCCGTCGAGGTCGACGGCGGCGACCTCGTCGTGGGCGGCAAGCGCGTCCGGGTACTCGCGGAGCGCGACCCCGCGAACCTGCCCTGGGCCGACCTCGGCGTCGACATCGTGGTGGAGTCCACCGGTTTCTTCACGAAGGCCGCCGACGCGCAGAAGCACATCGATGCGGGTGCGAAGAAGGTGCTGATCTCGGCTCCCGCCTCCGATGAGGACTTCACCGTGGTCCTCGGCGTCAACGACGGCGACTACGACCCCGAGAACCACCACATCATCTCCAACGCGTCATGCACCACCAACTGCCTCGGCCCGCTGGCGAAGGTCCTCAACGACTCCTTCGGCATCGAACGCGGCCTCATGACCACGATCCACGCCTACACGGCCGACCAGAACCTCCAGGACGGCCCCCACAAGGACCTCCGCCGCGCCCGCGCAGCAGCGATCAACATGGTGCCCACCTCGACCGGTGCCGCCAAGGCGATCGGCCTCGTCCTCCCCGAGCTCAAGGGCAAGCTCGACGGCTACGCCATCCGCGTCCCGGTGCCCACCGGATCGGCGACCGACCTCACGGTCACCGTGGGCCGCGAGGTCACCGCGGATGAAGTGAATGCGGCCTACAAGGCGGCGGCAGCCGACGGGTCGCTGAAGGACTACCTCTCCTACACGGAGGCACCCATCGTCTCCTCCGACATCGTGACGGATCCGGCGTCGTGCATCTTCGACTCCGGCCTGACGAAGGTCATCGGCAACCAGGTCAAGGTGGTCGGCTGGTACGACAACGAGTGGGGCTACTCGAACCGCCTTGTCGACCTGACCGAAATCGTCGCCGCGAAGCTCTCCTGAACGGCGGCGCAGTGAGCTACGCATCCCTGGAGGACCTCCTGGCGGAAGGTGTACGCGGGCGTCGCGTCCTTGTGCGCTCCGACCTCAACGTGCCCCTCGACGGGAACGTGCCGAGCCTGCGGGTCACCGATGACGGCCGTGTCCGTGCCTCGCTCCCCGTCCTGCGCAAGCTGAGCGAGGCGGGGGCGGCCGTGATCGTCCTGGCTCACCTCGGCAGGCCGAAGGGCGCTCCCGAGGAGAAGTATTCGCTGAAGCCGGCCGTGGACGCACTGGAGGGCCTCGCTGATTTCCCGGTACGCCGTGCCTCCGACACCACGGGGGAGTCCGCCAGGGCAGCGGCCGCGTCGCTGCAGCCCGGGGAGGTGCTCGTGCTGGAGAACGTGCGGTTCGACGCACGCGAGACCAGCAAGGACGACGCCGAACGCGCGGCCTTCGCGCGGGAACTCGCCGGACTCGCCGGTTCCGACGGCGCCTATGTGGATGACGCGTTCGGGGCGGTGCACCGCAAGCACGCCAGCGTGTTCGACATCGCGCAGCTGCTTCCCGCCTACCAGGGTGACCTGGTGCAGGCGGAGGTGGAGGTGCTGCAGGAACTGACCCAGGATCCGAAGCGGCCGTTCGTCGTCGTGCTCGGCGGCTCGAAGGTCTCGGACAAGCTCGCGGTCATCGACAACCTCATCGGCAAGGCGGACCGCCTCCTCATCGGCGGGGGCATGGTCTTCACCTTCCTCGCCGCACAGGGCCACAAGGTGGGTGCCAGTCTCCTCGAGGAGGATCAGCTCGACGTCGTGCGCGGATACCTGTCCCGTGCGGCGAAGGCGGGAAGCGAGTTCGTCCTGCCCACCGACATCGTGGTGGCGGAGAAGTTCGCGGCCGACGCCGGCAAGAGCGTCGTCGCGGCCGATGCCATCGAGACCAGCCCATACGGCGCCGGCGGTCTCGGCCTGGATATCGGTCCCGCCACGGGTGCCGACTTCGCCGAGCACATCTCCGAGGCGCAGACCGTGTTCTGGAACGGGCCCATGGGGGTCTTCGAGTTCGAGGCCTTCGCGGGAGGGACGCGGACTGTCGCCGAAGCCCTCGTGGCTGCCGGGAAGTCCGGGGCCCTGACCGTGGTGGGCGGCGGCGACTCCGCCGCTGCCGTGCGCGGCCTCGGCTTCGAGGATGGCCAGTTCGGGCACATCTCCACCGGTGGTGGAGCAAGCCTGGAGTACCTCGAGGGCAAGGAACTGCCCGGGCTGACGGCCCTCGAACGGAACTAGGGCTGCACCGGGCCGCTCCGTGCGGGACGGCCCGGTCATCCCAGCAGACACCTCAGCGGGATCCGCCCTCCCGGCGGGTCCCGCAGGCATGACACCCACCCGAATGGAGCTGAAGATGACCACCTCGACCAACGGCAAGTTCGACCGCCGTCCGCTGATTGCCGGCAACTGGAAGATGAACCTGGACCATGTCCAGGGCATCACCTTCCTGCAGAAGCTCGCATGGACGCTCGACGACGCCGGACACGACTTCTCACGCGTGGAGGTCTCCGTCTTCCCGCCGTTCACCGACCTCCGGGGGGTGCAGACCTTGGTCAAGGGAGATGACCTCCAGGTCGTCTTCGGCGGACAGGACCTCTCACCGAAGGATTCCGGCGCCTACACCGGCGACATCTCGGGACAGTTCCTTCACCGGCTGGGCTGCACCTATGTGCTCGTGGGGCACTCCGAACGGCGGACGATCCACTCGGAGACCGGCGAGGTACTGAACGAGAAGGTCCACGCTGCCTACCGCCACGACCTGGTCCCGGTGCTATGCGTGGGGGAGGGGCTCGACGTACGACAGGCGGGGGGCCACGTGGAGCACACCCTGGAGCAGCTCCGTGCGGGAGTCGCCGGGCTCGAGCCTGCGCAGGCGGCCGAACTGGTGGTCGCCTACGAGCCGGTCTGGGCCATCGGCACCGGAGAGGTCGCGGGCCCGAACGACGCCCAGGAGATGTGTGCGGCGATCCGCGCCGAACTCGAAACGCTCTTCGACACGAGGACGGCAGCAAAGGTGCGCCTGCTCTACGGCGGATCGGTCAAGGCGGCGAGTGCCGCCTCGATCCTTCGGGAGCGCGACGTCGACGGCGTCCTCGTCGGCGGGGCCAGCCTCGATGTCTCCGAATTTGCTAGTATTGTCAGGTTCGAGCAGCATCTGGTCACAGACTAGTTCGTGCGCACACCGCTTCCCGGCGGTCACCAGCCTTGAAAGGGCACTGTGGAAATCCTTCGAATCATCCTGCTCGTCCTCCTGGGGGTCACCAGCCTGCTGCTGACCCTGCTGATTCTGCTTCACAAGGGGCGCGGCGGTGGAATGTCCGACATGTTCGGCGGCGGCATGACGTCCAGCATGGGTTCGTCCGGCGTGGCTGAGCGAAACCTCAATCGTTTCACCGTGGCCCTCGGGCTTGCCTGGGGCACGGTCATCGTGGCGCTCGGGCTCATCCAGCGCTTCGCCGACGCCTGAGGCGCCTGACGCGCCCCTCCGACGTACTGAAAGACCCCCTCCGCGATGAGTGGAGGGGGTCCTTCAGTACGTCGGGTGCTACTGTCCTATGGCTTCGTCCTGGTCGTCCTCATGGTCGATCAGCCGGCCCGGCAGCTGCTCCGCGGCGTCCTGATCGATCAGCCACAGCGTCTTGCGGAGG
>NZ_AZRZ01000461.1 GCF_000520535.1 Arthrobacter sp. H41 | reverse complement strand
GCGGTGGCGATGACATCTTCGACGGCCGCGACGCCATGCAATTGATTACTTACCTGACCATTGGCTACCTGGTTTCCCGTGGACTGGCGAAGTCCGGAAGCCGCGAACACTACGACGCGTAGCACTTCCATCCCTTCACGTGGAGCAGCTCACTCAGGGCTCGCTTGCCACTGCCGACAAGCGGCACCCTCACCCTCTTCAGGAGATACCCATGGCTAATTCCAACAACCGCAACCGCAATAACCGCAACACCGGCAATAACAACAGCACCGAGACCCGCCCGTCGACTGAGACGAAGGCCTCGACGAAGACCACCGAGTTCTTCGCCTACATCGCTATGGTCCTCGCGACCGTCATCACTTCGGTGATGGTGGGTAATGGTGACGGCGGTGGCGATGACATCTTCGACGGCCGCGACGCCATGCAGGACAAGCACACCCGCCACCACAACGATCCCAACACCCGGGGCAAGGACCCCGACATCGAGGTCGACACCATCTCCTTCCTCGAAGAAGACGCCGCGAAAGCACGCAACATCCGCGGCGGATCCTTCGTGAACAACGCCTTCGGCGGCCTGAACTTCCAGATCGAGCACCACCTTTTCCCCGATATGCCCCGTCCACATCTGCGCCGGGCAGCAGTCATCGTGCGGGAACACTGCGAACGGCTCAGGGTGCCCTACACCGAGGTCGGCATTGCCGCCTCCTACGGCGCAGTGGTGACCTACCTCAACCGCGTAGGTTTGTCAGCCCGCGATCCGTTCGATTGCCCCATGGTCAACAAGTACCGTCGACCCTAGATTGTTCGGTACCACCGGCCATGATCACCTTTCCTGGCTCTCTCCCTCCCCCTGCTATACCTGACAGGTGAACGACCATGACCGGTAAGGATCTTGAAAAGATCATCACGGCAGCGGATTCAAGATCCTCCGGCCCGTTGCAGGCCTCCATGCTTCCTACCTTCGAGGATGCGCCGCAGGAACTGGAGAAAGCGATCGCCGACGCTGTCGCCCACGGCGAACCCATCGCCGTGGTCTCTGCCGCCGCGGACCTGCCGCCCCTGGCAGTGCTGGACGCGCTGGAAGCTGTGGCAACATACGACCCCAGCATCCTCCATCCGCTTGGAAACGAAACCCTTCCTGCAGGTGCGGTGGAATCCGTTGACTGAAGTTGAAGGACTGGTGTGCCGTGTCCACTCGACGACGATGCCGCAGGCATCCCCGGATACCCCGGTCTTCGTCATGGTGCACGGCATCGGCCTCTCCCACCGCTACTTTGACCGGTTGCAGGCCGACCTCATCCGTCATGGACACACCCAGGTGCTGGACCTGCCCGGTTTCGGAGGAACACCCAAACCAGGACAGCAACTGGCAATAGAGGATTACGCGGTCGTGATCGGTGAAGCACTGGATGCGGCGGGCATCCGGTCCTGTGTGCTTATCGGTCACTCGATGGGCGCCCAGTTCGTCACCGAACTCGCCCTGCGACGCCCCGACCTGGTCTCGGAGTTGGTCCTGATCGGCCCTGTCACGGATTCGGCCCGCCGATCAGTCATTTGGCACACGCTGGCCCTCGGTCTCGACAGCTTGCTGGAGCGACCCCTCACCAATGCCATGGTCTTCACGGACTATGCCCGCTGTGGCCTGCCCTGGTACTTCACAGAACTCCCCGTGATGCTCAACTACCGCCTCCACGAGCGCCTCCCGCTAGCGACTCAACCGGTCCTCATCATCCGCGGCAGCAACGACCCCGTCGCGCGGCACCGCTGGTGTTCGCGTCTGGCCGCCACCGCACAGGACGGCCGGCTCGTGGAAGTCTCCGGGCAACCTCACGCCGCCCACCGCGGAGGTGCCAGAGAGGTCTCCGAGGCGATCCTCGCCCTCCTCCACAAGGACAACCGCCTCCCACCCCAACCGGGAAACTCACCTGTCGCTGCCAGACAGGAACCACGAACTATCCTCAGGCGTCTTCGCACCGTGGTCAGCGGGAGGAATAGCGCAACCCCGAGGCCGGACACCGCCAATTTTCGTAGTATCACGATCGGTGACCGGCAGTGCCGCGCTTACCCCATGATGCACACCGGCGCCCATGAATCGGACGTCAGCCCCGGGGAAGCAACAGCTCAGCGGGTGTTCGTCCTCATCCATGGCATCGGAATGTCCCACCGCTACTTTAAACGCCTCGCCTCCGTCCTGGCAGATTACGGCGATACGTACCTCATCGACCTGCCCGGATATGGATGGACCGCCACACCGGCAGAAGAGATGTCCAACCCCGCCAACGCGGATTTGATCGGCACCCTTCTGGACGACATCGGAGTGGACTCCTGCACCGTGGTAGGTCACTCCATGGGAGTTCAAAGCGCCACCGAACTGGCCATCACCCGCCCAGATCTGGTCAGCAACCTTGTTCTGATCGGCGCGGCGGTTGACGCCAAGCGACGCACCGCACTCCAGCAGGCGCTCCGGCAGCGGGTGTTCGTCCTCATCCATGGCATCGGAATGTCCCACCGCTACTTCGCACGCCTCGCCGCGGTGCTGGCAGATCACGGGGACACGTACCTCATCGACCTGCCCGGCTATGGATGGACCGCCACACCGGCAGAAGAGATGTCCAACCCCGCCAACGCGGATTTGATCGGCACCCTTCTGGACGACATCGGAGTGGACTCCTGCACCGTGGTAGGTCACTCCATGGGAGTTCAACAGCGGGTGTTCGTCCTCATCCATGGCATCGGAATGTCCCACCGCTACTTCGCACGCCTCGCCGCGGTGCTGGCAGATCACGGGGACACGTACCTCATCGACCTGCCCGGCTATGGATGGACCGCCACACCGGCAGAAGAGATGTCCAACCCCGCCAACGCGGATTTGATCGGCACCCTTCTGGACGACATCGGAGTGGACTCCTGCACCGTGGTAGGTCACTCCATGGGAGTTCAAAGCGCCACCGAACTGGCCATCACCCGCCCAGATCTGGTCAGCAACCTTGTTCTGATCCAGCGGGTGTTCGTCCTCATCCATGGCATCGGAATGTCCCACCGCTACTTCGCACGCCTCGCCGCGGTGCTGGCAGATCACGGGGACACGTACCTCATCGACCTGCCCGGCTATGGATGGACCGGCACGCCGGCTGAAGAAATGTCCAACCCCGCCAATGCGGATTTGATCGGCGCTCTCCTTGACGAGATCGGAGTCGGATCCTGCACGGTGGTAGGCCACTCCATGGGCGTTCAAAGCGCTACCGAACTGGCCATCACCCGCCCGGATCTGGTCAGCCACCTTGTTCTGATCGGCGCGGCAGTCGACGCAAAGCGGCGCACCGCTTACCAGCAAGCCCTCCGGCTCGGCATGAACTCACTATTGGAAAAACCCCTCCTGAACGCCGTGCAATTCCTGGATGTCCTGCGCTGCGGACCCCGCTGGTATCTCGCCGAACTGGCAGTTGCCCTGGCTTACTACCTCGAAGAACGGCTCCCCCTGGTAGGACAACGAGTCCTGATCATGCGGGGTAGCCGCGACCTGATCGCCGGCAACCACTGGTCCCGTACCCTGGCCGAAACCTCGCAGCGCGGGGAGCTGCTGGAAATTCCCCGCAAGCCACACGCCGTCCATCACAGTGATCCCGCAACCGTTGCTGCTGGAATCCTCGCGTTCACCGCTCATGAAACCACCCACCAGTGGCTAAGCCCTGAGCCCGAGCTCACACTTCGGTGACTCCCCCATCACCGGCGATCAGGCGCGCCCTGTTGCAGTTCATTACGGTGGTCATCGCCACGGGCTTCCTTTGCCTGGCTGTGCTCGGATTCATGCCCTCCACGACTACCCGTGCCGAGCACCTCGAACTTGCAGGGCACGATTCAGCAACACTGCTATTCGGTCTATTCCAGGTATCGAACCTCCACAACACCGTCCATCTACTGTTCGGTATTGCAGGGATCATCAAAGCCAGATATTTCAAAGGCGCTCACTCCTACCTCCTCTACGGCGGAATGATCTACCTGGTACTGGCAATCATGGGAGTGATCACCCCGCGAAACCTACCCCTGAACTTCCTGCCCCTGAACACAGCAGACAACTGGCTGCACCTCGGCTTGGGTGCCACGATGATTTCCCTCATGCTCATCCTGACCCCACCAACACCCACTTCCAATCGGCTATAACGGAAAAGCACGTGGTGAATGCACCAGGGCGCAGGAACCCCGCTCAATGTGGCGAAGGTAGAAGACCGACCCATCACTTCGAGAACAGCAAGCCTTCACGAACCTAAAACCGACGACGGGAACCAACACCAATCCGGAAGACACACATGCATGCATGTCTTCCAGGTAGTGATGTTCACCCCGGATGAGGACAACGAACCAATCCCTGATGAATCAGGAATTGGAAAGCGGCCCACCCGAGAGCGAGACCTCAGCTGCTTCATCGAGGACTCAAGAGGGCAAAGACCTTCGTCGCATTATCCTTGAACGGTGTCTATGGACATCTCAGCGCCAGTGGCATGATCGGCGTGGTTCGATGGGTTCATGACGCTGATCGCGACACCGCCGCCCACCGTTGTGAGCGAGGACCTGCCCCGCCTGAGCACAGCACAGCACTCGAGAACACGATTCCGGGCAAGAATGATGCGAATCTTCTGGTGGCGACATGGAATGTGCGGGCGTTCGGGGACCTCACCGAAAAATGGAAGGCCAGACCCTGAGGATTCACCCAGACGGGACTTTCATGCCCTGGCCTGCATCGCGGAGATCGTGTCCCGCTTCGATGTTCTCGCCCTGCAGGGAAGTCCGCCGGAACACCAC
>NZ_AZRZ01000460.1 GCF_000520535.1 Arthrobacter sp. H41 | reverse complement strand
CATCCGTCGTCGGGTTTTTGGTGTCGGGTGAGGACGGGGATGACGGCGACTTCGAGGAGGGCGAGGACGGTGTCTCGGAGGGTTTCGGATCGAAGACGGATTTCTGCAGTGGGGAGGGGATGGTCCTCGACGGAGCGTCGGTGTTCTGCGTCTTGTCGGATGAAGAGGCCTGCGGCGGTGCCAGGGTTTTCAGCGTCGACTGCCTTGGAGCCGGCATCGGCAGAAAAGGGCCTGCCTGGATGATCTCGGCGGGCGGGGCGGGCACGCGGACCGTCGGATTGTCGAAGCGCTTGTTGAATACCGGCGCCCAGATGGGTAGAAATTCCGGTTCGGGGGCGAACCCGCGAGCGTAGTCAGCGATGACGGGACCTGGCCGGTAGTTCTGCTCCCCGACGGGTACGAGCCTCCAGTTCCCTGGGTCCGCATAGGCGCCATTCAGGATTGTTTCGAAGTGGAGATGGCAGCCGGTGGAAGAGCCGGTGGTTCCGACCTTGGCGATGGCGGTGCTCACATTCACCGCGTCACCTTTCTTGACCGAGATGCTCTCCAGATGGCTGTAGGTGGTTACCAGCCCATTTCCGTGGTCCAGCTCCACGCGGTTGCCTCCACCCCCCGCGTGCCATCCCACGGAGGTCACGACTCCGGCATCCGCGGAGAACACGATCGTTCCGCAGGATGCAGCGAAGTCCAGGCCCCAGTGGAACTCTCCGGGGGAACCGTCGAGGGGATTGGTGCGGAGGCCGAAGGATGAACTCGAGTTGAGCTGCCGAAGTGGCGCCACCAGCGTGCCGGCGGCCGGCCTCTCGACCTGCAGGGATTCCGTGGACGAGTGGGCGAGGAGGGTATGGGCACTTCGCGCCCGAACGATCTTGAATCGGTTCTCCGCCGGCGAGGCCTTCGGCGGTGTGAAGTCGTCGCTCAGGGGGTCCGCGGAATCAGGAGCGCCCGCCAATGCGCCGCGTGGCGCAAGAAAACCGCGTCCTGCCCGCTCGAAGGAAGTGTCCTCGTCAATGCCGGTACGCGCGTCGCCTCCGATCGAGGCGCTGCTTACGCTGTGTAACTGCGACGTTGATCCTGGGCTCTGGTAGCCGGAGGTGGAAACCGCTGCGAGAACAATGAACGCGCTGAGGCCTGATCGTGCGGCCACCCGATTGTTCCATGCAGCTTTTCGAGTACCGGTGAACGGCCAAAACTTTGTCATCACGATCTCCATAAACTTCCCCACGAAGGAGGAAAAAGACGTTGTACCCCGCCAATGTCCTGGCGCTCACCTGTGGGAGACCGCCTGCCCCTACTAAACCAACGCGCGGTTGGGAAACCCTTGGGGCGTGAGGCCGTGCGATGAAACTCATCATGAAGCGCGCGGATGCCCTTCGGCCCCGAACTCCTGGAATTCAGAAAATCATGCGCTTATCCTGCGGCGGCGCGCTGGTGGAGCCTCAAAGCCTCGACCACCAGGTTGTGGTCCTGGACCTGCGGCAACCCGGAAACGGTGACTGTGGCCACCGGGCCTGCGCCACGGATGTAGAAGGGGAACGAGCCGCCATGCGCTGCGTAGATCGCGGTGTCGAACAGGGGATTGTCCTCGGCGCGCCCGCCGCACTGCCGCGCCCTGAGCCCCACGAGGAGTGAAGGTATGGCGTACCGCGCTGCAGTGCGGCTCTTGGCCCTGAGCCAGAGATCATTGTCGGGGGTTGCGCCGTCGAGTGCAGCGTGGAAGAGCACGTGGTCGGACTGCCTGATGTCGACGGCGATGGGCAGCGCACGGGTGGTACCCAGTTCCACGAGAAGCATCCCGAGGGATATGGCGTTGTTGTTGGAGAAACGCTCGAAGTGCAGCTCCGCGATCTCCGCCTCGATGCGGCGGACGAGGGAGTTCAGCGCAGCTTCGGACTGCATCCCCGGATCATCAGGATCGAACGGGGTGGTTTCTGGTTCCATCGCTTCAATCTACCCGCCCGCCACCGACTGGATGATCATGACTGTGGCGCCGGGATTCACCGGAGTGTCGAGGAGGTCCAATCCGCGCACGTCCTCGCCGTCGACATAGATATTGACGTAGCGGCGCAGGCTCCCTGTCTCATCCCGGATCCGCTGGCTCAGCAAGGGCCTGCCGTCTCCGACCGTATTGAGCAGATGTTCCACAGTGGTGGGTCCACTGACCGCCACGGGAACCTCGCTGCGGCCGTCCAGGAAGCGCCTCAGCAGGGTGGGAATCAACACGGTGACGGCGCCGTCGGTCATCGGGGGCTACCCGGCGACGACGTCGGCGCGCACCGTGAGCACGTCCGGCAGGTGGGAGGCCACTTCGGTGAACGTGGCGCCCTCGTCGGCACTCGCGTACACGCTGCCGCCCCGGGTGCCGAAATAGACGCCGGCCGGCTCGGCAGTGTCGACGCAGGCAGCGTCGCGCAGCACTGCGTTGTATTCGAGTGGCGGAAGCCCATGGTCCAGTTGCCGCCAGGTGGTGCCGGCGTCGTCGGTCCGGTGGACTGCGAGCTTGCCGTCGGGAGGGAACCGTTCGCCGTCGGCCTTCAGTGGGATCACCCAGGCGGTCCCACCGCGGCGGGGGTGGGAGAGCATCACGAAGCCGAAGTCGGAGGGGAGCCCGTCCGCAATGGACTGCCAGGTATCGCCGGAGTCCTCCGACACGTAGACGCCGTGGTGGTTCTGCGCGTACAGGCGGTCGGGGTTCTCGGCATCCCGCGCCACCTTGTGGACGCACTGCCCGAATTCGGGCTGGGGATCGGGCAGGAAGTAGGCCGAAATACCGCTGTTGCGCGGCTCCCAGGAAGAACCGCCATCGAGCGAGCGGTAGACTCCGCCAGTGCTCATGGCTGCGTGGACGGTATCGTCGGCCGGGCTGGGCAGCACGGTGTGGGCGGCTGCGCCGCCGAAACCGGCACCCCACTCGGAGCGGTGGGGGTGGTCCCACAGGCCCCGGTTCAGCTCGAAGTGTTCACCGCCGTCGGTGGATTTCCACACGGAGATAGGCTCGCAGCCGGCCCAGACGACGCCCGGGCGGTTCTCGGCGTCGGGCTGGATCTGCCAGACGCGTGCAAGCGCGGCGTCATCCCCGGCGTCGAAGCGGATACCGCCTTCCTGGGGCTCGGTCCAGGTTGCGCCGAGGTCGTCGGAGTGGACGATGCAGGGGCCCCAGTGCCACGACATGCTGCCCACGAGGATGCGCGTGCGGCCGCCGCGCGTGTCGATGCCGATGGCGGGCACCTCCTGCATCGGGAATTTCGGCTCGGAAAGGGTCCAGGACTGCCGGTCGTTGCTGGTGGCGAGCCACAATCCTTTCTTGGTGCCGATGGCAAGGAGGGTGGTGCTGGTTCCAGGAGTGCTCATGACTGCCCCGATGAAGTCCGGATTCGTGAGGATGGATGGTGCCTCTAGGAAGAATGGCATACGCTTCCCTGCCTGTACATAGCGGCGTGCGCCTAAACTGCGGCATGGCCGTTTTCATCGATCCCCCTCGCTGGCCTGCCCACGGAACCGTATTTTCCCACCTCGTTTCGGATTCCTCCCTCGAGGAACTTCACTCGTTCGCCTCGGCGGCGGGAATCGGGCCGAGGGCTTTCGACCTGGACCACTATGACGTTCCGGCCCGGCGCTACCGCGATCTTGTCCGGCGCGGTGCAAGGGAGGTGGAAGGAGGGGAACTGGTGCGCCTGCTCTTGGCCAGTGGGCTGCGGATTCCTGCCCGACGGCGGCCCGGGCGCCTCCGGCGCACGCTCAGCCTGCGGTGGCACGCCCTGTCAGTGGACTCGTTCCCGGACCTGCCCGGTGCTGCGCAGGTCGGCGAGGAGCTCCTGGCCCGGTGGGGCGAGCCGCACCGCCGGTACCACACCTACGCGCACCTGCTCGCGGTTCTCGAGGCGCTCGACGCCTTACTCGACGCCTTACTCGACGACGACGACGGCGCCGCCATCCGCCGCTCGGTGCAGCTCGCTGCGTGGTTCCACGACGCGGTGTACCAGGGGGTTGCGGGTGACGAACGCAGTTCCGCTGCGCTCGCGGGGAAGCTCCTCGGCGACCTTCCCCCCGACGATATTGCGGAAGTCCAGCGGCTCGTCCTCCTGACCATCTCCCACTCCCCCTCGGCGGACGACCGCGCAGGTGCACTGCTGTGTGACGCCGATCTCGCGGTGCTCGGGGGTTCACCCGCGGACTACGCGCGGTATGTCGCCGCCGTCCGGGAGGAATACGCTTCCGTGCCGGACGCCGACTTCATCACAGGACGTGCCGGCGTCGTCCGTAGCTTGCTGGGAGTCGATCCGCTGTATCGCACGCAGCGCGCGCAACGGTTATGGCTTGATACTGCCCGCGGGAATCTTGCGAACGAGCTGGCCGGTCTGAAGGGGCCGGGAACAGAAAGAAGGCCCTGACCGGGCGGGAGAAATGGGGGAAAACGCCCGAGCCGGTCAGGGCCTCACAAAAAACATTCTACAAGACAAACCTCCCCTTTTTGCAAACCCGGCCCGCACTGCCATCCGGGTCGTGCAGTGGGCTGGTTGTTTCTATTCGTGGGTTGGTTCGCCGGTGACGCGGTGATCCGCGTGATTGACGCCTTCGAGGATCAGGCGGGTGAGGTGTCCGTCGATAATGCTGTAGACGATATTGCGTGCTACTTTGCGCGTGGACACCAGATTCGAGAGCCGAAGTTTAGCCAAGTGCTGGCTGACAGCGGTGCGATTGGCTCCGGTCGCAGTGACGAGGGTTCCGACGTCGGCCGGTCCCTGTGTGAGGAGCCAGAGGATGTGTAGCCGGGTGGGATCAGCGAGCATTCGGAAGGTCGCTGCGCCGGCCTCAAGGCGCTGGCTGTCCGGTTCGATCGGGTGAACGAGGCTGGGCCCGCCGGCCGGGCCGCCCGAAGGCGTGGCTGG
>NZ_AZRZ01000459.1 GCF_000520535.1 Arthrobacter sp. H41 | reverse complement strand
ACCGGGTGGGCACCACCTTCCTGGGATGGGACGGCGAGCCGAAACAGGTGGAGCGCGAAACCCTCGTCACGGTGTTGACCGCCCTCGGCGTGCCGGCCGGCACCGATGAGGATGTCAGGGAGTCGCTCGTCGAGTTGGACGCCGCCCCGTGGCGCAGGCTGCTGCCGCGCGTCGTCGTCGTGCGGGAAGGCCGGCTGGGCCCAATTCCGGTCCACGCGCCCGCCGGTGCCGAGGTGCGGGTGTGGGCGACCGGCGAGGACGGCATTCATTACAGCGGCATCGTGGACGCTTCTCCGATCGCCGAGCGGGAGATCGACGGCGAGAAGCGGGTCAGCCTCTCCGCAGTGCTTCCGCATGCGCTGCCGCTGGGCTGGCATACGCTTCACGCGGAGATGGACGGGCAACAGGCGCAGTGCGCGCTCGTCATCACGCCCGACCGCCTCTCCACGACGCAGCGCCTTCTCGACAAGCGGTCCTGGGGGCTCATGGTGCAGCTCTACTCGGTGCGGTCCTCGCGGTCCTGGGGAATCGGGGACCTCGGGGACCTCGGTGCCCTTGCCCAGGTGGCGGCAGGGAAGGGCGCGGGATTCGTGCTGGTCAATCCCCTCCACGCCGCCGAACCGGTGCCGCCCGTCGAGCCCTCGCCCTACCTGCCCACCACGCGGCGCTTCTTCCACCCGATGTACCTGCGGATCGAGGACATCCCGGAGTATGGACGGCTCGACGACGAAGGCCGGGGCCGGGTCGACGAGCTCGCGAGGGGCTTTCTCCGGTCCAACACGAGTGCTGACCGACTGGATAGGGATGCGTCCTTCGGGGCGAAGCTCGAGGCGCTCGAGCTGGTCTTCCGTGTCCAGCGTCCCGGTCAACGGCAGGGTGATTTCGAGGAGTTCCTCGCGCACCAGGGACAGGGGCTGAGGGACTTCGCACTGTGGTCGGCGCTCGCCGAGACCTACGTTCCGGGTGGACCCGAGTGGGCGAAGGTGGGGAGGCCGGGCAGCGCGGAGGCACTCGCCCAGGCCGAGCTGCTGGCGCCCCGCATCGAGTTCCACGAGTGGCTGCAGTGGCTGTGTGACGAACAGTTGCAGGAAGCCCAGCTGGAGGCGACGGGAAGCGGGATGGGCATCGGCATCATGCACGACCTCGCGGTGGGAGTCCATCCCAGCGGGGCCGACGCCTGGACGCTGCAGGACGTCCTGGCCTCCGGCATCAGCGTGGGCGCGCCGCCGGACATGTTCAACCAGCACGGGCAGGACTGGAGCCAGCCGCCGTGGCATCCCGAGCGGCTTGCCGAGTCCGGGTACCAGGCCTTCCGGGACATGCTGCGCAACATCCTCCGGCATGCCGGCGGGATCCGCATCGACCACATCCTCGGGCTCTTCCGGCTGTGGTGGATTCCGCAGGGCTCCGCGCCCGGTGGCGGGGCGTACGTGTACTACGACCACGAGGCCCTGATCGGGATCCTCGCACTGGAGGCGGAGCGCGCGGGCGCCGTCGTCGTGGGTGAGGATCTTGGCGTCTTCGAGCCGGGGGTCCAGGAGTACCTGGCGGAGCGCGGCATTTTCGGGACATCCATCCTGTGGTTCGAGCAGGACGACGACGGGCCGATCGTCCCCGAGAAGTACCGGCAGGGGTGTCTGACCACCGTGACCACGCACGACCTGCCGCCGTCGGCCGGCTACCTCGTGGGCGAGCATGTTGCCCTGCGGGAGAAGCTCGGTTTGCTCAGCAGGCCGGTCGAGGAGGAACGGGCCGAGGACCAGGCGGTGCAGGAAACCTTCCTGTCGCTGTTGCGGAAGAGGAAACTGCTGCCCGCGAAAGGTGAAGCATCGGTGCAGGAGACGGTCGAGGCGCTGCACGCGCTGATTGCCCAGTCGCCGTCGGTACTCCTCGGGGTGGCACTGGCGGATGCTGTGGGGGAGCGCCGCACGCAGAATCAGCCCGGCACCAACGACGAGTACCCGAACTGGCAGATCCCGCTGGCCGACGCGGACGGTGAGGCCGTGCTGATCGATCATCTCGAGGACAACGCGCGTTTCACTTCATTGGTGAAGGCTTTGGGCACCAAAGCCGCACGCCGCGTCAAGTGAGCACGCACGATTCTCGGCAGGCTGACCGATTGCACCCTTTCGTGGTCGGATAGAAGCATGGTCGAGGGGGAAGCGGAACAGTTCGATGTGGTTGTGGTGGGCGGCGGAGTAGCTGGGCTCAGCGCGGCCCTGGTGCTGGCGCGGGCCCGACGCCGGGTGGCCGTGGTGAACGTCCGGCAGCCCCGGAACGCACCGGCCGCGGCCGCCCAGGGCTTCCTGACCCGCGATGGCGAGTCGCCGCTCGAGCTGGTGCGCCTCGGCCGGGAGGAAGTGGAATCCTACGGGGCGGTTTTCTTCGATGGCGAAGCGAGGACCGCGCGGGACGACGCCGGCATCTGGACCTTGGGGCTCGGCGACGGGAACACCCTGCGCGTCCGCCACCTGGTGCTGGCCACCGGCTTGAGGGACGTCCTGCCGGACGTCGAGGGGGCGCGTGAAGCCTGGGGCAAGGGGCTGCTGCAGTGCCCCTATTGCCATGGTTGGGAGGTGCGCGACCGTGAACTCGGTGTCCTTGCCACCGAGGAAACATCACTGCAGCAGGCAGTGCTTCTGCGGCAGTGGTCATCGGCAGTCACGCTGTTCACCCACACGTTGGGGACCATTCCGTCCGACGACGCACTCACGCTCGAGGCGCGGGGTGTGCGGATTGTCGACGGCGCAGTCCGCCGCCTCGTTTCCGGGCCCGCCGGCCTCGAGTCGGTTGAGCTTGCTGACGGGACGGTGGTCGAGTGCGCGGCGGTGTTCTGCGAGCCTCAGGCCGAAGTGGATTCGCCCCTGATCTCGGCCCTCGGCTGCGATTTCCGGGAGGACGGCTGCGTGGCCACCGACGACCTCGGCCGCACGAGCATCGACCGCGTATGGGCTGTCGGCAATGTGGCGGATCCGGGTGCACAGTTGATCTCGGCGGCGGGGGATGCGTACCGGACGGCGGTTTCGGTGAACGCGATCCTTGCCTTCGAGGACGCCGAGTCCGAAAAGGCGTCTCGCTGACCGGGCCGGCGTTCAACTTCAGCCGGGCCGGTTTTCACCTGGGCCGGCTCCAGTCCAGCCACGCCGCGGCTTCCTGCACGATGTCCGCCGGCACGGTATGCGGCCCGTCGAACTCCCGGTATGTCACGTCATATCCGTCGTCCTCCAGGGCGGGGATGATGCGGCGGCTGGTGCTGCGGATGGGGAGGACGGTGTCATTCACCCCGTGCGACACGAACACTGCCGGCTTCCCATTCCGCGGGCCTACCGGGATGAAACCGGGCGAGAAGGCGAGAAGGCGCCGGAAAAGCCCGCCGTTCGCCAGGCCGAGACCAAGAGCATAGGATGCGCCGTCGGAGAACCCGGCAACGCCGATCCGTTCGGGATCGATGGCAACCGACCGGAACACCTCCTCAAGCGAGCGGTTGAGGAGGTCGACGTCGGGCCCGTAGCCGTCCCGGATGGCATCCCAGGTGCTTCCCCGCGAAGCCGGTGAGAGAATCACGATTTTGTACTGGTCGGCAAGTGGAGTGAGCAGCGACAGCCCGCCGACGGCATCACCCCCTGCGCCGTGCAGGGAAACCAGCAGGGGCGCAGGCTCGTCGGGACTCAGCGCCGCGGGCACGTGGACGAGCGAGTCCCGTTCCTGTTCCACGTCAAGCGGATGTGAACCCGGCGGAATGGGGCTTCTCGGCGATACCTCGCCCGGCCGCGCGGCGAGGAGCGCCGGATGTGCGGCGTTGTTCAGGCGCCCTCCACCAGCGTTGCAACCGCTCACGGCTCCGAGTGCCGCAGCACAGGCTCCGAAAAGGACGGCTCGCCTCGCCGCTTCAAAGGCACTCAAACCCCGTGGAGCTTCCACTGGATTCTTTAAGTGCCGCGTCAACAGAATCGACACGGCCCGGCGTCTCGCCGGCTTCGATCCGGCGGAGCAGTTCGGTCAGGCCCGACGTCGGGCCCTCCGCCACCAGCGATACCGAGCCGTCCGGATTGTTGATGGCGGACCCCGTCAGACCGAGATCATCGGCGGAACGGCGTGCCCAGTAGCGGAATCCCACCGCCTGCACCTCACCCGTGATGGTCGCGGTGAGGCGCTGCGGCTTGGAATTCAACACCGTCTCCTGGTGATCCGCTTTTCCGAGCCCTACAGCGGTGGGCGGGTTTCGTCGTCCTGGTTCAGGAAGGGCGTGATGTCAACCTGCTCAGGGTCGCCACCGCCGGGGCCGGTGCCGTTCGTTCCGCCGGCCCCGCCGCTTCCGCCAGTGGTTGTCCCGCCGGTTCCTTCACCGGTGCCGGTGGATGTTACTACCGGCACTGTCGGGCTCCCGGAGGCCGATCCGCTACCGGACCCGCTACCGGACGAATCCGACGACTTGTCCCGCTTCAGAGCGCCGGTCAGCTTCTCCTGCACCGCGGGCGCCTTGGTCCTGACCGACTCGGTGGTACTGGAAACCTTCTCCTGGACCTTGGGGTCGTTCCACAGTTCGGTGGCCTTCGTCTTGATCTTCTCGTAGCTCCCGCGACCGGCGCGGGACCCCAGGACGTAACCGGCAGCCATACCTGCGGTGAAAACAAGCTTGTTCTTCATGGTGATGCTCCATTCTTCTCGAGGGTGCGTTCCTTCGAATCTAGTCCAAGGGTTCGGCAGGCGCGAGGGCGACATTGGATCGGCCTCCCCATCAAGTGCTCAGTAATGACGGCTCGGCGCGCGGTTTCACGTCATTGGTGCGCACTTGATTCGGGGAGGGCACGACGACGACGGCGTCAGCAGGGCCGATAGGTTTTGCCACCCGGGGCGTAGCAGCGCGGACCGGTGTACCCCGGGTAGGGGTCTGCCGCGGGTGGTGCGGGTGCAATGTACGGTGCGGGGGCGGGTGGAATGTACGGTGCGGGGG
>NZ_AZRZ01000458.1 GCF_000520535.1 Arthrobacter sp. H41 | reverse complement strand
CGTGCAGGTCGAGATGTGGGTTTCCCCCCTCCACTAACCCCGTATCAACGTCGGAGCAGCACCAGGCATGCGTGCCTACGTGCGTGCGTGTTCCCTACGGGGGGCACGTGAAGGATGGTGCAGTGAGCGCATCATGAGAAAAATCAGCGTACTGAGTGTATTTTTGGCGTACTTCTGGTTAGTGTCAGGAGAGTACCGGGTCCAGAAAAAGGCGCGGTGACGCACCAGCACAGGATTTGACCATGACACAGCAGTTATACCCCGACACCACGATTTCACCCGAGATCTCGGGACCGGCAGCGCCGCCGGTCGCGGGATTCTCCGGAGAAACTCTCCTTGATGTTGATGTTTTCCGCTCCCGGCGGGGTGAGCGTGAGTCCGTGTGGCTGGAACGAGCACTGGCGATCGAGGACTTTTCCCAGACCTCGATGAGGGAATTGCGGGTGCTGGCGAACCAGCTGTACCGGCTCATCGACACGAATTTTCCGCCCGCCGAAGCGATGGAACGCTATGTGGCCATCGCCGAGGAACTCGACCTGCGCTCCACACAGGCCACCAACCCTGAAACTGCCGAGCGTTCGCAGGACGTCTTCCGGGACAGCCCCTTGTACTGCCGGTTCGAGTTGTTCGTTGACGGTAGCCTCGCCGCGTACATGAAGTACACGATGCACGGCGGGCAGATGAACCTCACCGACGGCGTCGAGCAGCCCGGTTTCCGCGGCCTGGGTGTAGACATGGTCCTGATGCGCCACATCATGCTTAACACCCACAAACGCCGCCTACACGTGGTGCCCCAGTGCCCGAGCGCCTTCGCCTTCCTCGCCGACAACCCCCAATACCTCACCCTCGCACCCCACTTGCTGGCCACGCAGCACTGATCGTCCCGCCGGGGTCGGATAACCCCGTGTCCGTCGTCCTCGCCTGAAAGTCACAGGTTCCATCACGGACATTCGCTGGTCGCCACTGTCGAGAGCTAGTGGAGCGGTGAGGGACCTGCTTGTGCAGCGTCGAGGTAGGTGCGGAGATTTGGCGTGAACCAATAGACCGCGGTCAATGCACCCTGCAGGCGTGGGAGAACTGCCGGCGCAACGTCGGAAGCCGGTCAACCATTGCTGCGGGTCAGGGGTTGCCGTGGTGTGTTGCCGGCGTGACCGCGTGAAGGATCCGGTGCAAGCTCATGGCGATGGCTGCGGCGGCGCCGAAGGGGCTGTTGCGGGATGCGGATTCGAAGGCACCCACCTCCAGTGCCCGTAACGCTTTTTGTGCTGCCTCGAGGGTTTCCTCGTCGTTTTCCTTGACCGTCCATAGCTTCAGGACCTTTCCGACCGTGGTGAAGGCATCTTGTAGTGGTTCCCTGAGTGCGGGTGGGATGGGTTTTTCGTCCGTCGTTCCTTCAACTGCGTCCTCGAGCATATTGGTGATACTCAAGGTGTGGAACGCTACGGTCTCCAGTGCCCTGACGTGCTCGTAGTCCTTGGTGAGGTTTCGGGGGTGGGAGTGTCGGCGGAGGTTTCCTTTTCGGCTTTCCTCGGCGTATTTCACTGCGGCCCGGGTGTCTTGCATGGTGTCGAAGAGGTCCTGGCGGTGTTCGACCCACCGCGGATCACCCGCCGCCCAGTTCTCTTCCAGTGCCTGGCCGATGTCCTGTAGCTGCTGTGCCGCTGTCCGGCGCAGCGCACCCATCTGATTGAGCGCGTCGTTGGTGTTCAATGGAGGAGCGATAAAGGTACTGACACCAAGACCGACGAGTACCCCGACGATCATCTGAATGAAATACCCGACGGAAAAACTCAGATCGTTGTTCCCGATGATCAACACGAACAGTCCCGCTGAAGCAATTCCCGTCCCACCGCCTGCCGTTCGGGGTAGCAGCCCTGCCAGCAGCACCCCCATCCCCACAACGAAGGCAACAGTGAAGGAGTCCGGGTCTCCGGCCCATACGGCCACATTGGCCAACACAATTCCGATCGCCAGGCCCACCATCGTTTGCAAGCCCAGCTTCACAGTCCCAGCAACTGTCGGATAGATCGCCAGCAGCGCGCCCAGCGGCGCGTAATACGGATACTCCGCAGCAACACCCGGAAGGAGCAGCGCTAACGCCCAGGCAACACCGGCCGCCAAGGCTGCTTTGACCGCGAGCACGACCTGCGGGCGAAGTAGCGCCCGCACCACGAAATCCCGGCCCCTGACATACCAGGTACGCCTCGCGGTCCCGCGGCGGGTGGAACCAGACAATTGGGCCACGTCCGGGCCGTGAGGACTTGGAGCGTTCACTGGTTGCTGTTGCATCAACGGTCGACGCGTCAGCGAGCTCGCTCTCTGAGGTAGTCGCCGGTGCGATGATTCTGTCGTAGAACAATGCCCCAACCACCCCACCGGGAATCGGTTCGAAAAGCACCTGTATTCGTCATGGGGTGAGTTCTTTCGTCGATTCGGGCCGTAGCTGCGGGGTGGCTGTCATAGTGTGCCGGTTCCATCCTGACCCGGTGTTCGCGGGGAATCCACCCCGATGAAAGTTCGGAGGTGGGCCTTGACGGTCGAGTGATAGTGACGCAGAGGCTGGACCCGCCACCCCAGAACAGGTAGAAAGCGTCCGAGCTTGCTGACGAGTCATCCAAAGCCGCAGACGTCCCTGCTGATGTGGGGCCCTTGGACGCTGTACGTCAAGTGCCTGGGAGCCGTCCTGTCAGCATTTACTTTGGTTCGGCGCCGGGACTACGTTGGTTGTTCGTTCCGTCGTCTCGGCGGCGATTTGAAATGGGTTCCCCAACCCCATCCACGTGATAGAGACGGCGCGTGCAGCGCCTCTCCCAAGGAGGAAATACAGATGTCACCGAACCTGAACCAGCCCGTCACCGATGACAGCATCAAAGTCCGTCAGCTCAGCCATTACCAGTTCAGCTGGGTCGCCGGAGAGGCCGGGCAACCCGGTTCCTGGACCCTTCAGCTGGTGCTTGATCAGGGAGCGTGGGAAGAAGTTCTGACACTCAGCGCCGATGATGCCGATAACCTGCAGGACCTGTTATCGACCTCTGAGACGGTGTACTACGACGTGCAGCGACGTACCCTGATGTTTGGCACCACCTCCACCGGTCACCACTGACACCCAAGCCCCTCAACGACGGCAATGCGGCCGGTGTGGTGCTCGATAGTTATGAGGCTTTAAGGCGAGAGCCGGGGCGCAGGGGTCACCTGGCATAAGGTCAGCTAAACGCCGTCTCGCAGATCACCGGCACGACGGATTGAGGTTCCTCCGGTCGCTCCTTCCGCTGGCAAAGGCCTAACTGGCGTTTTCCACCCCTGGAATTCCTTATGGAGTCTGGACCGCCGTGTTTCGTCGAGCTTCCCGGCACTCATAAGTGCTCGTTGCTTGGACACCCATACCGCGAGCACCCTTTCTTCAATTGGCCTGTCCGGCCGGTAGCGGGGCAGAACACCGTGTTCGACCACGAATTCGATCAGCCCGGAGAGCCGTCGGTTCCAGTGTTCGGACCGGGTGCCGCGGGCCTGTCCCTGCCACTCCCCCAGCTTGGCCAGAACCGCCAGCTGATCCGTGGTGAGCTGGCCTGCCCGGTACGCTTTTCGCTGCCGGTACAGCCACCCATACAACCAAAGCTCGTCCGCGTCCCGTGGGTTCTGTACCGGTAGCCGGCCCTGTTGCCGATAAAAGCCGAGCAGCCGTGCCGAGTGGTCCCACCACAGCTCCTTCAACGTACTGGTGAGCCTGGGCGCTGGTTGATCGTGGAGGATCAGGCGCCGACCGAAGAGGGCGGGGTCGCGTTTCTCGGCCGCCCGGATGGTGTAGCGGACGCGCCGCAGATCCGCCCGGCACGTCGCAGCAATCCGCTCAACCGGGATACCGCGGGAGTACATGAACAACCATTCCTGCTTGTTCTTGCACCCACCAATCGGGTACTCCCCTTCCGGCAGGATCAGGTCATCGAACCTCATAGCCCTCACTAAACCAGTGCGACTGGCACTCCGGGTGCTCCCGCCACGGCAGGGCCAGCAACTCGAGGATCTTGTACATATAGTCCTGTTCCCCTGCCGGCTCGTAATCCCAGTCGATGCTCTGCACATGAGCGACCAGGCGCTGCTTCGCAACGCAGTCCACCATGACCCTCTCGGGATGCTGATTCATGAAGTGGCAGGCCAGCGGATCCATCAGCAGCTCATGCCCGGCGACACCTATGTCTCGGCCAACGTCGCCCGCATGCCTGCTCTCCGCGCACAGAAGAAGGATGGCTGGCTTCACGACAAGAAGACGCGCCTGCTGGGCAAGGTCGTAATCTTCCGCGACCCGGGCGAGGATGAAGGCGGCCAGCTCATTCATGACCGAAGCGTACTGAACGATGCTGTGACCGGACAGGGAACACCACTTCCCAGCTCAGGCTGTCCTCGCTCGGTGGTGTTGGGGTGCTGGCGGCTCTCCCACAGATGGACGGCTTTAAGCTCTATCCTCCGGGCTCCACCCGTCCACAGGTGGATGACCCGCAACGGCACTTCCTAGATGTGATTCAGCTTCCAAAATAATCGAATGTGTGTTCTATTTTAAACCCTGCACGAAAGACAGCATGGGAAGGACTGCAGATGATGACAGCACAACCAGAGAACACCACACGAGACTCCCCGGCCTCTAAGGACGCCGCGTGGCATGTGCTGGACGAGCCCGCGGCCGTCCGCTTCCTGCCCTCCGGAACGCCGTTGGCGCTGCGTTGGCGGGGCATCATTTGGCAGGTCATTGGCGAGCCCACGTCGTGGTCGAGCTCGAGCAACTGGTGGGAACCCGGGCCCACTGTCCTGGGTGGTCGCGGCAGTATCCTCACGACCCGGTTCTGGCGGTTCCAGNCGGGCCCGCGTCCCCGGTGCTGGAGTTCGATATGAGCGCCGATCCGCGATGGGAGGACTGGCGGCTGCGCCGGGTCGCCGGCGTCCCCGGCTTCTAACCTGCACGGATAATCACGATGGCTAGAAGCGGGACGAGTACCCGGGCATGGGTCAGAGCAAGCACTATAAGGCGAACCACGAGGAATTGCATTAGATGCGACTTCTGCGTCCTTGAAGGGCGATGAGTTCGGCCCACCAGCTGCTTGTGAGCCTTGTAGGGGTTGACCGCTCTTCATCTTTTCCCGTCTAATGCAGGATACAAGCGTTAGACGGAAGGAAAAAGAGTGGATCGGAAGAGCCCGGCGGGTATGGCCTCGATCCATCTTGTGGAGGGCGTGGCATTCCTTGATCAGGAGAGCTCGGTGTTCGAGGCGATGATTGAAGGGTGGTGCGCCCAACAGCTGGGCGGCCGGCGGCTGCAGAAAATCACGGTGGAAAACCGTGTGCATGTAGTGCGCCAGTTCCGGACTCATTCTGGTGTCGGACCATGGGAGTGGACGGCTGCGGGTTTCGACGAGTGGATGATGGACCTGGTATCGATCCGCCAGATGATGCCCTCGACGGTGCGCAACTATCAGATCGTAATCAGGCAGTTCTGCGACTTCATCAGCTCGTCCCATTACGGCTGGGCGAAGCAATGCGAGGAACGCTTCGGCACTCATCCGATCCAGGTGTGCCATGACTGGAACACCCGCCCCCATATCCAGGAGGACGAGGCCAACCCGCGACGGCGGCCGCTGACTAGGGGTGAGCTGCAGCAGCTATTTGACCGTGCCGACGATGAAGTGCAAACACGATTAGCAGCCGGACGTAAGGGTGCTGCGGCAGCGTACCGGGACGCGACCCTGCTGAAAGTTGTGTACGCCTGGGGATTACGCGCCAACGAAGCGATGATGCTCGACGTCACGGACCTGTACCGCAACCCGAAAATTCCCTCGTTCGGGGACTTCGGCTTCCTTCGGGTCCGGTATGGAAAAGCCTCGAGGGGTTCCCCTCCGAAAGCCAGGACGGTCGCGACCGTGATGCCCTGGGCGGTGAATGCCCTGAAGGACTATATGGACAACGTCCTACCCATGATGCGCTACGGCACTTCCAACGCACTGTGGTTCTCGGAGCGATCCCGCAGGCTCGGAGTCCGCTCCCTGAGTGACAGGTTCGCCCTCTACCGGGATGAACTAGGACTGGATTCGGCCCTGTCACCGCACTGCCTGCGCCACAGCTACGCGACCCACCTCATCGAGGATGGGCACGACCCGTTGTTCGTTCAACGCCAACTCGGGCACGCCTACCAATCCACGACCGGCATCTACACGCATGTATCCGAGGACTTCGCCAACCGTATCCTTCGCGAAGCATTGGCGAAGATCCCACCACTAGCCGGCCTGACCTGATACAACAAACCAGCCATAACCAGAACCCGCGACAACACCAGCAATCACACCAGTGGAAGATGAGGACGAGATGACGGACATCATTGGGTACGAGTGGCGGCTGCGCGAGCAGATGGCAGCGGCGGGCCTGTTTAGCACCACCAAGCTCCTGCCCCTGTTGGAGGAAAGAGGCATTCACCTGTCTCCAAGTCAGGTCTACCGGCTGGTCGCCGAACGCCCTGAACGGTTGAACCTGCACGTCCTGGTTGCCCTGATGGACATCCTCGGATGTAGTGCAGATGACCTGATCATCAAGGTCGCTCTCGGCCGGTCGGATCAACGCAACGGTACCGACGAATCAGGACGGGCCGACTCGGCATCCGCAGTCATCCGTGCCCGTGGCCTGCGCCCGCAACGCGCCCGCGTGGACGACTGATGCCCCCATCAGGCTCGGGCGCCCCCTTCGCAACGACGTGTGGGCACCCGGGCCGGACCGTAGGAATCATCTCCAGCAATCGGTATTGCGACTACTGCTGGCGACACTCACCAGTGACACGCAGGCAGTGCCACCGGTGCACTGTGGTGGATCACCTAAACATCACTGGGTTGTGTAAGCAGTGCAGGGCGACCGATGCCGTCAACACCCTCTTCCGACCAGCAATGCTCAAACACCAGTCAGCACTGAACAACCTCCACTATCACCTGCTCGCCGCGGATCCGCGATACGTTCTGGGGCTCATTAGAAGCAAAGCGGCATGGACTCTCCTGACCGCCGTCTTGGCATTACCAGACACGATCACCCATGAGGACCTGGATCAGCTGGGAACACCTCGCGCTGTCTCGCAGGTACGCTCCCTCCTCGTCGAACACGCTGTCCTCCCCGAACGCGATGAATACGCCCACCGGCTTCATGCCTGGACCGCAGCTCAGATCGCCTCCCTGCCGCACCTTTCTGACCAGCTCGCCGTACGCCAGTTCATCCGCTGGCGCCAGCAACGCCGCACCAGACCCGGGCCCCTGACGAACACCACCGCGGCCAATGACAAGCGCGAACTCCGCCTGATCTTCGGTTTCATCAATCACCTCAACGCCTCCAACCACACCCTGTCGACGACAGGTCAGGAGCTCATTGATCACTGGGCACGCCAAGCACCGCGCGACGCGTTCCGGGTGCGACGCTTCCTACGCTGGAGCGCCAGGTCTGGAAACAGTAGGCCCCTGGTACCACCGGACTACGGCCGCATTGGGTTCAACCTTGGCGGAAGCATCGGACGAACCAACGAAGACGCTCTCAAACGCGCGCTCAGCGAGGACACCATGAGCCCAAGAACGCGCCTGGCGATCGTCTTGAACGTCGTCTATGGGATTCGTGTCCACAAAATCGCTGAACTACGTCTTGAAGATCTCAGCGTCAAGGAAGGCGTTGCGGGCATCCATCTCGGAACCGTCCGGTTGGACCTACCCGCGGCCACCATCCCCTGGATCACGATGCTCTTGGCTGGGGTACCAACAAAACGTCGCTTTGGTGGATCCACACACAACAGCACCTGGGTTTACCCCAGTACCCACCACGGCGACCACCAACTACCCTCCAGCCTCGCAGCGCACCTGCGGATCTACGGTGTTTCACCCGCAACCGCCCACCAGGCAGCCACCGCGGCCATCATCACCCAGGTCCCACCAGCAGTCGTCGCGCGCATCCTCGGCGTCAGCCTGAAGACAACCGCCGGCTGGCGGAAACTCACCGGTGATGCTGCGACTTATCGATGACAGTCCCTATCTCCCACTGGCGGTGACTGGCGCTTCCTTGTGAGAAGTGGGTCAGGTCAGGCTGCCTTTTTCATCTTCACTCAAGGTCGCATCATGAGACCAGCTGCCAGGTCAGCAATCCCTGCGACGAAGTGCCTATAGGCTCGCTTGATGAGTTCCGATGCTGCATTTCCCCTCCGCCGCAACACGTGGGAGAAACTCTCAGAATCGTCCGCTTACTGGGGTCCCGCCGCAGCCGTCCTTCTTGGGATCATCCTTCGCGACAGTCTTGGCCTGGTGGGCGCAGCGGCAGTAGCTGTTGTGGTCGCCGTGGTGGTGTCACTGTTTATAGAAGCCACCGCACGGAAGAGCCGACGGCGTCGACTAGCAGCCAACGTTGAGCGAGGCGTCATTGAAGCCGTAGTCCGATTCACGGACGAAAGCGGGAATGCTCCAAATAGCGGATGGAAGGAGGGCGCCCTTTCCTTAACTGATACCGGATTCTCATTCCAACAGCTACGGGGACGAGTCGGCAGACCGGTGAATGCACCCATCGAGCTGCCACAACCACAATCTCTGGGAGACAGGCCACACGACTTCAAGCAGGCGCCTGGGCTCGACCGACGGTTCAGGACCTTCGGTTTCTTCGTCAACCAGCGAGAATTTGAAGTGGCAATCGATCCTTCATACCTAAGCGATTCCCTCCTACGCAACCGGCTAGGCGCCAAGAACTCGTCAACTTAGAATCGCGCACGATACCGATCCACTACGCACGCCTGATGGATCAGCGGATCGAGGAGTTCGTGATGCGCGAGGAACTGATCATGCTCACCGCGGCAGAGCTCGACGTCGAGAACGTCAGGCCCGTTGATTTCCCGGAACCGCGGCGGGTGTATGCGTGGATCCGCTACCCCTCCAAAGCCCTCCGGATCCAGGCCCACGCCATCGAGTACCCGAAAACCGCAGTGAAGATCCGGTTCTTCGAGCCGTTGACTCTGATCCAGCGCGAAGGCCGGGTATGGCTCAACGCCGTCACCCCGGCGCCGACAATGGTCAGAACGAAAACACCCGATGACTCCCGAAAGGGTGGCAATATACCCCTCATCGGCCGACACGACGGCCGCCTCGCGGAAGTCAGAGCCGCAGCCAACTGCTTCATCACAGGTGTCTGCGACAGCTAGCGACACGCAGTCCTCATCCCGACAAGCACGTAGGTTTGTTGGATGGAACTGTCTGACCCTCCGCTGGCCGTATTCGGCGATTGGCACGGGCACCTTGGCTGGGCCCTCGGTGCCATCGACGCCGCTGAACGCGCCGGGGTAAGAACTCTGCTCCACGTGGGAGATTTCGGCCTCGACTTCCCAGGCCCACAGCGGAGCCGCTACGAAAGCAAGCTGAGCCGGCGGCTGGCTGCCTCAAACCTGCAGATCCTCGTATCCCCTGGTAATCATGACAACTGGAGCACCATCCAGAAACTGCCGGTACTCGAAGACGGTACCGCCCAGTTCACGGAGCAGATCCGAATACTTCCCCGCGGTAGCCGCACCACCGTCCATGGTCTCGTGATTGGCGCTCTCGGGGGGCGCCTACAGCGTCGACCAAGGCTGGCGCAGAGCAGGAAAAAACTAGTGGCCCAAGGAGGAACCCACGCAGGAGGAAGCCGAGCATCTCATCGCAGGCGGGCCCGTCGATGTCTTGCTCGCCCACGATGTACCGGCCTCCGTTCCTATGAAGGGCGAATTCGACCTGCCCCCGCACATTGCGGAGCGAGCTGAGGAAACAAGGCGGTTGCTGGACTCCGTCATCGAACGCCTCCGGCCACCTGTGGTGTTTTGCGGCCATTGGCATCAA
>NZ_AZRZ01000457.1 GCF_000520535.1 Arthrobacter sp. H41 | reverse complement strand
GCCAGGGGCAGCGACGCGCCGCGGGCGGCAACGGCGGCACGCCGGATCTTGGGAAGCGTCAGGTCAAGGAAGGACTGCCCGCCGAACCCGGGCTCGACCGTCATCACGAGCAGCAGGTCCAGCTCCCCCAGCATGTCGAGGTAGGGCTCCACCGGTGTGGCCGGCCGAAGGGCCATTCCTGCCCTGGCTCCGGCCGCCCGCAACTCGCGGGCGAGCCGAACCGGCGCCGCGGACGCCTCGGCGTGGAAGGTCACCGACGCGGCTCCCAGTTCCGCATAGGCGGGGGCCCAGCGGTCGGCGTCGTCGATCATCAGGTGGACGTCCAGCGGCAACGGGCTCACCTCCTGGATCCGCTTCACGACGGGAAGCCCCAGCGTCAGGTTCGGAACGAAATGGTTGTCCATGACATCGACGTGCACCGCATCGGCTGACCGGATGCGCTCGAGCTCCGCCTGGAGGTTGGCGAAGTCGGCGGAGAGGATACTGGGGTGGATGCAGCAGGATGCCATGGTGTCCTTCGGGGTGCGGGTGGGTGAACGTTCGGCCGCCCGTGTCAGGCTGCCGATGGGCCGGCGAGGGGCTTGCGGATCAGCGCGAGGAACATGGCGTCGGTCCCGTGCACGTGGGGCCACAACTGGGCGGTGGAGCCGGAGCCCGCGTCGAGGGGACCGCCGATGCTCACGGAATCGAGGACGGCCCCCGAGTCCAGCAGTTCCATGCCGGGTCGCTTCCGCAGGCAGTCCTCCACCACGGCAAGCGTTTCAGCGTGGTGCGGCGAGCAGGTGGCGTAGGCCACCACGCCGCCGGGCCGCACGGCGTCGAGCGCGGAGAACAGGAGATCCCGCTGGAGGGGGGCCAGATCCACGAGGTCGGACGGCTGCCGCCGCCACCTCGACTCCGGCCGCCGCCGCAGGGCACCAAGGCCCGTGCAGGGCGCGTCCACCAGCACGCGGTCGAACTCCCCGGGCTCCTCCCGCCCGAGCTCGCGCCCGTCGCCCACTCGCACGCTCCAGGTGCCCGGATCGATCGGGTTGAGCGCCTGGCGAACCAGCTGCGCCCGGTGCGGCACCGGTTCGTTGGCCACCAGGGTGTGGCCCGCAGGCTGGGCAAGCGCGGCAAGCAGGGCCGATTTCCCGCCGGGGCCGGCACAGAGATCGAGCCACCGCTCGCGCGGTTCGCCGGCGTCGGGCCGTGCCGGCTCGAGGACGACGGCGGCGAGTGCTCGGGCCACGAGCTGCGAGCCCTCGTCCTGGACCCTTACGGTACCGTTCCGGATCCCGCTGAGTTGGGTGAGCTGGCCGCCTGAGTGGTAGGCCGATCCTTCCGCGTACCTGCCCGGTTCAGCACCTGCTTCCTCGGCTTCCCGCAGCGATCCCAGCCCGGGCAGGGCGACCAGGTTCACCATCGGGGCGGCGTTGTCGGCCTCGAGCAGGGCGTCGATCTCGGTCACTTCCCTGCCGTGGGCCACGAGCGACTGCCGGAGCGCTCGCACGATCCACTCGGGATGACTGTGGGTCAGCGCCGCGATCCTCGTTGCGTCGCCCTGCCCTGCAACGAGTTCCGCCACCCAGGCCGCGGCATCCTTGGCTGAGACTTTCCGCAGGACGGCGTTGACCAGGCCGCTGGGGCCGGCTCCCACGACGGCGCGCACGAGACCCACCGTCTGGTCCAGCGCCGCATGGGCGGGAACCCTCATCGCGAGGAGCTGGTGGGCACCGAGACGCAGTGCATCAAGGACCGCTGGGTCGAGCTGGTCGAGCGGCCGGTCCACGCAGCGGGCGAGCACCGCGTCGTAGGTGCCCTGTCCCCGGAGGGCCCCGTAGGCCAGTTCGGTGGCGAAACCGGCATCGCGTGGGTCGAGTCGGTGCTTCTTGATGCTTCCCGGCAGCACGAGGTTCGCATAGGCGTCCTCCGCTGCGACGGCGCGCAGCACTTCGAACGCCACCAGCCGTGCCGGATCCGCACGCCGGGTGCGCTGCGACGGAGCGGCCTCGGAGAATTTCCGCTCGCCGCCCCGGTTACGCTCACGCCCCTGCTCGTTGCGCCTGCGAGTCCCGGCGTTGCCCCCGTTGTCGCTGATCCTTTTGTCGCTGCCCCTCTTGTCACTGCCCCGACTGGTATTGCCCCCTCCGGGGCTCTCCGGCGTACTCATTCAAATACCAACTCTCCATGCGCAAGTGCTCCCCGCGCCCAGTCGGGCGCGTCCATGATCTTCTTGCCGGCCGGCTGGACCCTGCGGAGCAGGACGGGCCCGGTCCCGGTGCCGACGACGACGTCGTTCCCCTGCACGAGGACCCGACCGGGCAAAACGGCCGGCCGGCTCCTGTCAGGTGCCTCGTCGGGCGGAGTCACGGGTCCCACCTTGATCCGTTGGTTCCCGGCTGTGGTCCACGCCCCTGGTTCCGGGGTGACGGCGTTGATTCGCCGACGGACGGCGACCGCGGGCTGGTTCCAGTCGATGCGCGCGTCGGCAAGAGTGATCTTGGGGGCAAGGGTGATGCCGCCGCGCTGGGGCTGCGCTTCGACGCTGCCGGCGTCGATTGCCGAGAGCGTCTGCACCAGCAGCATCGCTCCGCTGACCGAGAGCCGATCGAGCACTTCGCCGCTCGTCTCGGCCGGGCGGAGCGTCTCGGTCATCGATCCGAAGACGGGACCGGTGTCCAGCCCTTCCTCAAGGCGGAACGTCGACGCTCCGGTGACGTCGTCGCCGTTCAGCACGGCATGTTGGACGGGCGCTGCTCCGCGCCAGGCGGGTAGCAGGGAGAAGTGCAGGTTGACCCACCCGTGCCGTGGAATGGTGAGGGCCCGAACGGGCACGAGGCCACCGTAGGCGACGATTGCTGCAGCATCGAGGGCCAGCGCGTCGAGTTCGGCGAGCACGGCGTCGTCGAACCTGTTGGCCTTGATCACCTGAAGCCCGAGCTCTTCGGCACGCATAGCGACCGGGCTCGGCGTGAGCACTCTCTTCCTGCCCTGGGGTGCGTCCACCCGGGTGAGTACTGCGGCAATATCGAAGCCGGCGTCGGAGAGAGCCTCGAGGGAGGGAACAGCCACGGAGGGCGTTCCGGCGAAGAGTATCCTCATGGACGGGGTCTCCGCCGCGCTGCGGTGGGGGTCGGTGCCGCGACTCCCGGCTGTTCCGCCCTGCTGAAGCTCGACCCCAGGGACTTCGCCCTCTGGAAGGCGGTCTGCTGGGTGACCGAGTTGAAGCCGGCACTGCGGATCGCCCGCATTGCGGCCCGCTTTTCTTCTCCTTCGAGCCGGTCGATGTAGAGCGTGCCCAGAAGATGGTCGGTCTCGTGCTGAAGGCAGCGCGCAAGCATGCCGGTGCCTTCGACTTCCAGCGGATTGCCGTGCCGATCCTGCCCGCGCACCCGCGCCCACTGGCTGCGTGACAGGAAGTTTCCCAGACCCGGTACTGAGAGGCAGCCCTCGACGTCGTCGTTCTCCTGCTGCTCCCGGCCCACCTCGAGCACAGGGTTCACGACATGCCCTTCGAAGCCGTCGATCCGGTAGGTGAAGACTCGGAGCCCGATCCCGACCTGCGGCGCGGCGAGGCCGGCACCCTGGACGTTGATCATCGTCTCCTCCATGTCGGTGATGAGCTTCGACAGCTCGGGCCCGAAGTCCGTCACCCTGGCGGCGGGGGTTCGAAGGACAGGATCTCCGATGATCCGGATACTCAGGACAGCCATTCGGTAATCCTTCTGGGGAGGCGGAGCGAAATAATGACCTCCCTAGTCTAGGGCGGCGGCAGCGACCGGTTGGGCGGCGCTGCGCGAGGGAGGAGGCCCGATCGGGAGCAGGGCGCGGCCGGCGCCGTCAGCCGCGAGGCCTGCCTCCCAGGCCCGGCGCAGCGCGCAGAACCGGAGCCAGTGTTCCTTGAGGACAGCGGGGTTCGCGCGCATCGCCCGGACTTCGGTCTGGCCCACGGCCACTCCCAGGAGCAGCGGTTCCTTGCCGTACTTCCAGGCCTCCCACTGCCCCGCGTGCGGGTCGACGAGCGACTCCTGCGCCTTCATGCCGGCCACGAGCTGCATGACGACCTTGTCATCGAGTGCCTTGACGAAACCTTCGCGGTCGGTGTTCTTCGTCTTGTAGTCGATCAGGCAGATCCGCCCGTTGATGGTGGCGACGAGGTCGAGCGTTCCGGCGTAGCCGAGCTCGGAGTTCCAGACGGTGAGTTCCGGGGCGATCGGGCGGACGTCGTAGAGGTCCCACCACTCGTCGAACCGCTGGGCGAAGCCTTCCTCGCCATTCTGCGCCAGGGCGGTCCGCGCTGCATCGAGTTCGTGCGGGCGATCAAGGGCCCGAAGCGAGACCTGTTCGCAGTAGTGGTGGACACGGGTGCCGCGCTGGGCCGCCTGGTCCCGGTAACGCTCTGCAGCCTTTGACGCGTCCTGGACAGCAGCCCTCAGTTCGGCCGGCTTGCCCGCAGAGCCGGCGAGGCGTGGGTCCTTCGACAATGCCGTCGCTGCCATATGGCCGAACCAGCCGCCGAGGGAGGAGGGCAGCTGCGAGATGACGGTGGTGATGGACGGGACGGAGGGTTGTTCCGTCGTCGACCGGGCGTACATCCGGCCGTTGGCGGTCGGGTGGGCTAGGAGCGGCTCTGTCATGGAACAAGTCTGTCATCCCGCTCCGACACTTCCGTAGGGCAGGTCCGCTAGAAGTGGGAGAGGGTGGGAAGGAGCGGATTGGACGAACCCCTCGACGTCCTATAGAGTTTTCTCTCGTTGGAAAGCGAAGAAACCGGCCAAATGCCCTGCATCCGGGCGGTCGAATTTTCTCAATTCCATGTGCGGACGTAGCTCAGCTGGCTAGAGCACCACCTTGCCAAGGTGGATGTCGCGGGTTCGAATCCCGTCGTCCGCTCGCAAGTCACTGTACTGCCGGATTATTTCCAGAGTTAGACCAGAGTTATCCGGCGGCCGCTCGTTTGGGCCACGGTGGGGTGGCCGAGAGGCGAGGCAGCGGCCTGCAAAGCCGTCCACGCGGGTTCGAATCCC
>NZ_KI914764.1:3552-4669 GCF_000520535.1 Arthrobacter sp. H41 | reverse complement strand
GCAGCGCCTCGTCCGCGAGGGCGACGTTCTGGGGCGACGAGGCCGCAACCCTGACCGCCACGAACCGGACGCTTCCCGAACTCGCCGAACTCATCTGGCAGGTCGACGCGGTCCACAGTGCGTACTATGTTCTTCAGGGCGCCTATATGTCACTCGTCGGCACCTCCCCTTTTCCTGCCCGGCTGACCTCCACCGTCATCGTCGCGCTCACTGTTGCAGGAATCGTGATACTCGGTTCACGGCTTATCAGCACGAAGGCGGGCACCTACGCGGGCATCATCGCCATCTTCCTGCCGGGCCTGGCCTGGACCAGCACCGAACTGAGATCGTTCTCCTTCACGGCCTTCCTGGCGGTGGGAACTGTCCTCCTGCTGGAGTCCGCCACGCGGAACGGTGGTACCGCACGCTGGTTCGCCTACGCCGTCGCCCTGACCGCGTCCATCTGGATGTTCGTCTTCTCCGCCCTCATCATCCTGCCGTGCGTCGTCCTGATCCGGTTGAGGAGGACGGTGCGGCCCGGGCTATGGTCAACGGCTGGGGCGGTAGCGGCATCGGCTCCGATCATCGCGCTCACGGCAACCCAGACCGGACAGGTTTCATGGATCAACCAGAGCCCTGCCGAGCTCGCCGGCAGCGTCCTCGTCGGCCAGTACTTCTTCGGACAACGCTCGCACGAGATGGATTCCGGCGGGCTCGCCGTCTTCGCCTGGGCGCTGGCCGCGGTGACCGCAATCCTGCTCGCCGTGTTGGCCCGCCGGTGCCGGCGACGCGGCTGGAGCCCGGAAATTCTCCTCGGCGCGGCATGGGTGATCCTTCCGACGGCGATCATCCTGGCGGTGACGGTCCTCGGGAAACCCCTCTACCAGGAGCGCTACCTCACCTTCACGATCCCCGGTCTCTGCATCCTCCTCGGCGCGGCACTCGCTGCGATGCCGCTTCGCGCAGGCGTGGCGGCCGCCACGGCGTTCTGCCTCCTATTCTCCTCGGCGCGGCATGGGTGATCCTTCCGACGGCGATCATCCTGGCGGTGACGGTCCTCGGGAAACCCCTCTACCAGGAGCGCTACCTCACCTTCACGATCCCCGGTCTCTGCATCCTCCTCGGCGCGGCACTCGCT
>NZ_KI914764.1:2193-3452 GCF_000520535.1 Arthrobacter sp. H41 | reverse complement strand
GCGGCCGCCACGGCGTTCTGCCTCCTGGCGGCGCCCATCCTCGTCACCCAGAAGACCGAGGACTTCAAGCCTGACAACTACCTCGCGGTGGCCCGCTTCGTGGACTCACACAAGGGTCCTGCTGCCGCAGCCGTATACTCGGATATCCGAACGCGCGGAATCGCACTCTCCTACCCCGAACGCTTCGCAGGCGTGGAGGACGTGCTTCTCGACGAGACGGCGTCGGACAGCGCTACTTTCTGGGGAACGAATCTCCCCGCAGAAGACGTGCGGCCCGGTGCCCTGTCCGGACAGACCGTTTTCGTCCTCACGTTGACCGAGTACCCCGACGTACCCGAATGGCGCGACGATCCCTATACCTCCAGGCTGCTGGGCGCAGGCTGCACACCCGGCCCGAAACTCGTTCTCGAGAGCGTCAACGCCTACGCTTTCGATTGTTGAACGCCTACCCCCGGAACGACGCCATCATTGCCTGTATCTGCAGGTACTCCTCGGACTCGGTGTAGTCGATCGCCGCCTGCATGGACGCAACGTCGCGAGATGCAGTGAAAATGACGGTGCGGGTGGTGACGCCGTTCGATGCGGTGACACCAGTGTCCACATTGCCGAGGCTGTACAGAAGGCGCGGCAGCATCTCCGGATCAGCGGGCAACATTTCGCCGGCACTCAGCGACGTCTGGACGCGCACGTTGTCGGTCCACTGATGAATCCTCCTCTCCTCGGGATCATGCGAAAGATCCATGGCAGTGCTGCGGACACTGAACGGCAGACCCGTCGACAGCGTGGACCCCGCAACCTCCCCGAGATGGGTCACCGGGTGGTACTTGCAACCCGCATCACACACGGCACCCCACGCGACGAGCATCTGCAGGGTAGCGATTGGCTCTCCGTCCGCTCCCTTCACCTCGAAGAACCCGATGGGCCTCGTGGAGACATCGGCCACCGTCCACGCGGACGGATGGTCGAACTCGAACGAGGCGTCGACGGCGGTTCCGGCGTAGGTGGTGAGGCTCGGAACCGGCTCCTCGGTGGCCGGAACAACCGGCGGAACGGGGGCCGGAACAACCGGCGGCACGGGGGCGGGCACCGTGGTCGCCGGGGGTGCCGGCACGGGGGCCGGCACCGTGGTTGCCGGGGTGCCGGCAATCGCCGACGGACTCGGCGAGGTTGACACGGCTACCGGCGCCGATGACGTTGCTGCCGTCCGCGTCCGCGTCGGCGCCGAAGAGCGGGGGGTGTCGCCGGCTCGGACCGATGTC
>NZ_KI914764.1:0-2093 GCF_000520535.1 Arthrobacter sp. H41 | reverse complement strand
GCTCGGACCGATGTCCCCGCCGTCGTCCGCTCGTCCGAGACCTGCTGGGCGGCACCCTGGCCGCAGGCCGACAATCCCAGTCCGACGACCAGCGCAAGCATCACGCGTTTTTTCCCCACGATTTCCCCCGACGCCATGATGTGTCCCGGCTCCCCTAATCGGGGTACCGGCCGCCTCACATGTTATGGCCAGGTGGGGCCGTTCTATCCGAATGTGTCCGATCTGCAACATAGCGTCATCGGAAGCGGCTTCGCTCCGGCATGTCGCATCGGCCGGGCAGCCGCTCTCAAAGGTCCGGCAGCTGCTTCGCGAGATAGGTCAGCGCTTCGGACACACCGGCGTCGATCAGCAGCGACGCGAACTCGTCGCCCCGCGTCTTTCCCCGGTTGATGATGACCACGGGCTTCTGTGCCTTGAAGGCATGCCGGACAAAACGGAGGCCGCTCATCACTGTCAGTGACGAACCGGCCACAAGGAGGGATCCGGCGTCGTCGACCATCCGGTAGGCATCGGCCACCCGGTCCCTCGGCACGTTCTCCCCGAAATACACGAAGTCCGGTTTGAGCATTCCTCCGCAGGCGGGACACGGTGCCGTCACGAAACCGGCGGTGTCGTCGACGTCGGCGTCGGCGTCGGGGGCCACGTCGCCGGCATCGGACTCGCGCTCGAGATAGCCCGGGTTCAGGGCCTCGAGAAGAACCGCGATGGCCTGGCGCGGGAAGGCGCTGGCGCACTGGAGACAAATGACGCGGTCGAAGGTGCCATGAAGGTCGATGACCTGTCGGCTTCCAGCGGACGAGTGGAGCCGGTCCACGTTCTGGGTGATCACTCCGGTGAGCAGGCCGCGGTGCTCCATGCGCGCGACGGCGGTGTGTCCGGCATTCGGGTCGGCGTGGCGCAGATGGCGCCACCCGACGTGGTTGCGCGCCCAGTACCGGCGCCGAAGGGTCTCGTCGCCCACGAACTGCTGATACGTCATCGGGTTGCGGGGCACCGAGGTGGGCCCGCGATAGTCGGGGATGCCGGAGTCGGTGCTCAGTCCTGCGCCGGTGAGTACGGCAATCCTCGAACCACCAAGAAGTTCCGCCGCAGCGTCCAGCTGCGCCAGCTCGGAGGCACGGAGGGCAGCGGGCTCCCCGGCCGGCTTGCTACTGACGAATCCGGTAAGGCCGAGGCGCGGATTATCCTGCGGGTGCAGCGCCTCGGCGTCACCGGTCACGCCGGCGCCAGGGCTTGAAGTGAGCGTGCGTAGTCCGCCATGCTTCTGCCTTCCCCCGGCGCGGACCGGACTACCGATGCGAGGGTGCCGTCGGAAGAAACGAAGAAGGTGAAGCGCCCCGCATGCCCGGTGTTCTCGTCGAAGGCCCCGAATCGGCGGGCTGCAGCGCCATGGGGCCAGAAGTCGGACAGCAGGTCGAATTCGAGTTCCAGGGAATCCGCCCAGGCACGCAATGCGTAGCGATGATCGGTCGAGACGGCAATCACGCGGACGCCGCTCGAGGAAAACAGCGAGGAGTCGGCTTGCAACGCGGCCATCTCGTCGGTGCAGACACGGGAGAAGGCGAAAGGGAAGAAAACCAGGGCATGGGACTGCCCTGTCAGGGCCTCGGAACTGACAATTTCGCCGTACTGGTTCGTCAGGGTGAAGCGAGGCGCCGGCTCACCTGGAAGAGGGAGCCCCGCCACGCTACTGCTTCCGGCGGCTGACGAGTCGCGTGGCCAACCATTCACGGGACACACCCGCGGTCGACGTCGAGTGGAGGCCGGCCGTCGGAGCTGCCTCCTGGACATCGGCCGGTGGTACATAACCGTCCCGTCCATGCTTGGGCGTCAGGAGCCACACCACGCCGCCCGGCCCGAGCGAGATCAAGGAGTCGACAAGGGCGTCGACGAGGTCGCCGTCGCCACTCCGCCACCACATGATGACGCCGTCAACAACTTCCTGGTCGTCCTCAGTCAGGAGGTCCGATTCAAGGTCTGCCTCGAGGTGGTCGCGGAAGTCGAAGTCGACGTCCTCGTCATAGCCGAGTTCCTGGACAAGATCCCCTGCCTTGAATCCCAACTTGCCCGCCACATTCACTGCAGTGGCGGCT
>NZ_KI914763.1:3051-4875 GCF_000520535.1 Arthrobacter sp. H41 | reverse complement strand
AGGTGCGGACGGGGCATGTCGGGGAAGAGGTGGTGCTCGATCTGGAAGTTCAGGCCGCCGAAAGCGTTGTTCACGAAGGGCCCGCCGCGGATGTTGCGTGAGGTCAGGACCTGCTTCTGGAAGAAATCGAGGGTGCTGTCCTTCGGGACGAGCGGCATGCCCTTGTGGTTGGGGGCGAAGCTCGCGCCCATGTAGATTCCGAAGACGGCGAGCTGGACGCCCAGAAAGGCGAAGGCCATACCGACCGGGAGGAACCAGAACAGGACGCCGAGATAGGCGCCGAACCGGGCGCCGAGGAGCGCGAGCTCGACCCAGCGGCCCATGATGGCGCGACGTGAGAAAAGGGTGGAGATAGACCGGGCATGCAGGTTGATGCCCTCCATCGTCAGCAGGGGGAAGAAGAGGTAGCCCTGACGGCGGGTGATCCAGGCCCGGATGCCGGTGGCTTTCGCGGCGTCCTCCTCGAGGAACGAGATGGTGTCCACCTCGATGTCGGGGTCCTTTCCCTGGGTGTTGGGATCATTGTGGTGGCGCGTGTGCTTGTCCATCCACCAGGCGTAGCTGATGCCCACGACACCGGCGGCGAGGATACGCCCCGACCAGTCGTTGGCGCCGCGGGTGGTGAAGATCTGTCGGTGCGAGGCCTCGTGGGCGAGGAACGCGACCTGCGTCAGGACGACGCCGAGGGCGGCGGCGATCAGGAGCTGGAACCAGGAATCCCCCAGCAGCGCGAATCCCGTCCACGCTGCCGCCATGGCCAAGGCGAGGAAGAAGAATACCGAGAGATAGAAACGCCGACGCCGGGTGAGCAGACCCTCTTTCCGAACCTGTTTCAGGAGGACGGAGTAGGACGCAACGACGTCGTTCGGCTTGCTGATACGCACTGCTCGTTTTACTGGTGGTGCACTCATCGGTTCGTCCTGGGCCATGGTTCGGGGAGGGTACTTCACCTCGTGGTGGTCCCGGTGCGGGACCACCACGAGGTCGAGGTGTTATGCGTCGTAGTGTTCGCGGCTTCCGGACTTCGCCAGACCACGAGCGATCATGTAAGCGATCGTCAGGTAGGTGATGAGCTTCATGCCCTGGTAGGCGTCGAACGTGTCATCGCCGTCTTCGTTATCACCATCGCCGACAAGGACCGCGGTGATGATCGTCGCGGCCACCATAGCGATGTAGGCAAAGAACTCGGTGGTCTTCGTCGAGGTCTTGGTTTCGGTCGATGGCCGGGCCCGCACCGTGCCACGATCAACGTTGTTGTTGCCGCCACCGCCGTTGTTGCCGCCACCACCGTTGTTATTAGACATAGAAAAATTTCCTTGCAGGTGGGGGTGGCCGATCCGGCCGGGAACCAGTCGCCCTGAGTGGGACTAGTAGGTATCTGGGGGAGCGATGATCCGCAGGCTTCTCTACGGGTGCTCTACGTTGTAAATCCTACGGTGTAGAGTTGTGGATTAGCAAGCCGCCCTACTAATGGATGGATGTTCGTGCCTTCTCCGGACGAGAACGATCGCACGACACGGAAAATAGGCCAGGGTGAGTCAAGTAGCGCGGAACAAGACGCGAAGGGTGCCCGTAGGAGCCGGTTGAGCCGGGACCTCGTGCTGGCCGCCGCTCTTGAGCTGGTGGATGACGAGGGTCTTAATGCTTTGTCAATGCGTCGGCTTGGCCACAAGCTCGGGAAAGATCCCATGGCGTTGTACCGATATGCGGCGAACCGGGACGCTCTTCTTGATGGGCTGACCGAGCTTGTGCTGGGCCAGCTGAATATTCCGCCCGTCGCGGACTGGCAGGACCAACTCCGAAGGACAGCACACGATTTCAGGG
>NZ_KI914763.1:0-2951 GCF_000520535.1 Arthrobacter sp. H41 | reverse complement strand
CGCGGGCCCACCACGAGGCAAAAACGTCTTATGCGTCGTAGTGTTCGCGGCTTCCGGACTTCGCCAGACCACGAGCGATCATGTAAGCGATCGTCAGGTAGGTGATGAGCTTCATGCCCTGGTAGGCGTCGAACGTGTCATCGCCGTCTTCGTTATCACCATCGCCGACAAGGACCGCGGTGATGATCGTCGCGGCCACCATAGCGATGTAGGCAAAGAACTCGGTGGTCTTCGTCGAGGTCTTGGTTTCGGTCGATGGCCGGGCCCGCACCGTGCCACGATCAACGTTGTTGTTGCCGCCACCGCCGTTGTTGCCGCCACCACCGTTGTTATTAGACATAGAAAAATTTCCTTGCAGGTGGGGGTGGCCGATCCGGCCGGGAACCAGTCGCCCTGAGTGGGACTAGTAGGTATCTGGGGGAGCGATGATCCGCAGGCTTCTCTACGGGTGCTCTACGTTGTAAATCCTACGGTGTAGAGTTGTGGATTAGCAAGCCGCCCTACTAATGGATGGATGTTCGTGCCTTCTCCGGACGAGAACGATCGCACGACACGGAAAATAGGCCAGGGTGAGTCAAGTAGCGCGGAACAAGACGCGAAGGGTGCCCGTAGGAGCCGGTTGAGCCGGGACCTCGTGCTGGCCGCCGCTCTTGAGCTGGTGGATGACGAGGGTCTTAATGCTTTGTCAATGCGTCGGCTTGGCCACAAGCTCGGGAAAGATCCCATGGCGTTGTACCGATATGCGGCGAACCGGGACGCTCTTCTTGATGGGCTGACCGAGCTTGTGCTGGGCCAGCTGAATATTCCGCCCGTCGCGGACTGGCAGGACCAACTCCGAAGGACAGCACACGATTTCAGGGACCTGGCATTGCGGCATCCTCATGTTGTTCCTCTCCTGGTGACCAGGCCCCTGTCGACACCCCTGGGCCTGCGCCCACCTGGTGCACTGCGTCCTCTGGAGCAATTGATGGCGCTGCTCACGAAAGCTGGTTTCGATTCCACGGGGGCACTGCACGTCTACCGTGCCTATTACGGCTTCCTGCTCGGGCACATCCTCAATGAACTCGAGGAGTTCATCGTTGACCCTGAGGAGGATGAAAGCGTTTTGCGGCATGGGCTGTATCGCCTGCCCAAGAGCGACTTTCCCCATGTGCGCGAACTGGCACCGTTATTGGCGGACTATGACGGAAAAGCCGAACTCGATCAAGGACCTCTCCTGGTGACCAGGCCCCTGTCGACACCCCTGGGCCTGCGCCCACCCGGGGCACTACGTCCTTTGGAGCAAGTGATGGCGCTGCTCACGAAAGCCGGTTTCGATTCCACGGGGGCACTGCACGTCTACCGTGTGTATTACGGCTTCCTGATCGGGCACATCCTCAACGAACTCGAGGAATTTATCGTCGACGCCGAGGAGGATGAAAGCGTTCTACGGCACGGGCTGTATCGCCTGCCCAAAAACGACTTCCCTCATGTGCGCGAGCTGGCGCCGCTATTGGCGGACTATGACGGCAAAGCCGAGCTCGATCAAGGACTCGACATCCTCCTTGCAGGACTGAACCTCAGCCTCGGGGACACTGCGGACCAATGACGGCTGGCCCTCTCGACCGCTTGGCAGTCCTGGGAAGACGCGATGAGATCGGACATAACCAACCCTGCCGTGATCAGTAGGCTCACATCAATCCTGGGCTCAGGTGCTGGTGAGCCTTACCATGCGTACCACTGGTCACACGGCAACGATCGTGGTTATGCTAAGCATGCTGATGATCTCGATCAGTTACTCGTATCGTTCGTTCTATTCGAAGGAGACACTATGAGCACGAAGGTCGAAAAATCTATTGTGGTCAACGTTCCGGTCAGCACTGTCTATAACCAGTGGACCCAGTTCGAGGAATTCCCCCAGTTCATGAGCGGGGTCAAGAGCGTCTCACAGCTTAGTGATGACCGTCTTGAATGGATTGTCGAAATCGGGGGCGTCCGCCGGCAGTGGGAAGCGAAGGTTCTGGAGCAGGTACCGGATCGCAAGGTTTCCTGGGCCGCGACCGAGGGAGCGACGAACGCCGGATCTGTGTCTTTCGAGGACATCGGAGGCACCCAGACGCATGTGCACTTGTTCCTTGAGTACGAGCCTGAAGGCTTGGTGGAAAAGGCTGGCGACAAACTGAACGTCGTTGAGAAGCAGGCCGAAGGTGACTTGGACAGGTTCAAGGCCTTCATTGAGGATGAAGGCTACGCGACGGGGGCTTGGCGTGGTTCGGTCAACGAAGGTATCGGAGCTGGACGACCAGGGGTTGAAGACGCCGCCGCGTCGCACGGCGACAAAGGCAAGGCTGGCGTATCGGGAAAGGTCGCCGCCGGTCTCGGGCTGGCCGCAGCTGCCACGGTGGTCGGCGTCGCAGCAGCCAAGAACAACGATGACGACAAGGAAGATGCCGACATCTCCGCGGACACTTCAACCGATGTGGAATTCACCCCGGTAACCCCTGAGGTGGTGGTTCCGGTCGCGGCACCGTTGAGCGATGTGCCCGGTAATGGCCCGTTAACCGAGAACGACGACACGCGGTTGGGTTCCCTGGGACAACCGGTGATCGATAAAGACAAGCCTTCCGGAGGGGTGCTCTAGCCACTTCGGCATGGTGTCGGGCTCCCCGTACAAGGGGAGCCCGACGCGGCTGACAACCTCTGAGAATTCACGTTAGGGTGCCGGTGATGTGGTGGACGCGGATCGGGTCCGGCGGAAAGGAGTATCGGGGATGAGCACCGAGGTTCAACCGTGGGCCATCAGCGAGCTCCTCACAGCAGCAGCAGATGCCGTCTCTAATTCCTGGAATCGGCAACTGTTGAGCATCGGCATCACCCACGGGGGCGTCATCACGTTACGGGCGTTGCAGTCTGGTGGCCCTATGACCCAAGCGGACTTGGCGCGGCACATGCGCGTGAAAAACCAGACCATC
>NZ_AZRZ01000451.1 GCF_000520535.1 Arthrobacter sp. H41 | reverse complement strand
GTCCGCGAGCCGACAGAGCAGCCACGCGGCAAGGGCGGGGAGCCATGACTGGCCGGCTGCGAGCCCGGCGCTGGCCAGCCCGAGGACCAGGTTGAGCCCGGTCAGTCGGTTCGGGGTGATCCACGAGACGTCCAGTCCCGCCGCGGCGCGGTCGAGCGCGGGTGCGAGGAAAGGCCGAAGACGCGTATCAAACACGGGGTTCCTTGTTCTTGCGCCGCGACCGCACGGCGACGATCAGCCCTACAAGGGTGAGCAGACCGAGGGCTGCCGTGGCCACCTGGGCCGGCCAGCCGAACTCGAGGCCGAAAGCACCCAGCGCGAGGAAACTCACGGTCCCGGGGAGGATGCCGATCATCGTTCCCGAGAAGTAGGGCCACCAACCCAGGGCGGTGAGTCCGGCGGAGTAGTTGATCGCGGTGAATGGCAGCACCGGAATGAGCCGCACCCCCACAACGGCGGGAAACCCGCGCTTGCTGAGGACGGCGTCGACCTTTTCCACCCGGGTGCCGGTGAATTTCTCGACAGCGTCGCGGCCCAGGGCGCGTCCCAGCCAGAACGCCGCGGACGCGCCCAGCAACGCCGCGCAATAGACAACGACCAGCCCGGGGCCGAAACCGAACAGCACTCCGGCGGCGATGGAGAGCACGTTCTTGGGAACGGGCGCGAGAGTCAGGGCGGCGTACCCGGCAGCGAAGCCCACGGGCCCCCACCAGCCGGCCTGCTCCACCAGCGCGCGCAACTCATTCACGTCCGGGATGGGCACGGTGAGGACCACCGTGGTCGCTGCCACGATGATCAGGATCAGCAGCAGGACCCGCCGGAGCGGGGTGAGGAACGGTGCGCGGCGGCGCACGTGGTCTTCGTCCATGCTCTCCCGCCATCGGCTGCCCGGCTCGGCCCGTTCGGCTCGTTCGGGCGCCGGACCCGCTTCGAGGATACTGGAAACAGCATCCCCAACAGTCTAAGGACGCCCATGACCCGCTCTTCCGCCATTGCACGACGACGCCGTGCGGCCGTGCCCTCGGCCGCAGCAGCCCTGACACTGCTGCTCACCTCTTGTGCGGGAGCAACCGCCGGAGCGGTAGAACCCTTCGCGAGCTTCGACGAGGTTCAGGCGGAGGCGGAGGGTCAGACCGTTGATCTGTGGATGTACGGGGGAGATGAACAGGGCAACGCCTACGTGGACGAGGTCCTCGCCCCGGCGGCCATGCAGCAGGGAGTCACCCTCCGCCGCGTGCCGATCACGGATACCCAGGATGCGGTGAACCGTGTGCTCAGTGAGCGTCAGGCAGGGCGCGACGACGGCTCGGTGGACCTGGTCTGGGTCAACGGCGCCAACTTCAGCACCGGGCGCCAGGCCGAGGCCTGGCGGTGCGGGTGGACCGACCTGCTACCGAACATGGAGTACACCGACCCGGAGGACCCGCTGCTCCTCAATGACTTCGGAACCCCGGTGGAGGGCTGTGAAGCGCCCTGGCACAAAGCACAATTCACCTTCTTCTATGATTCCGAAGCGATTACCGACCCGCCGACCTCGTTGAGAGGCATCCTCGACTGGGCGACGGACCATCCGGGCCGTTTCACATATCCGGCACCACCGGACTTCACCGGCAGCGTTTTCCTCCGCGAAGTCCTGCTCAGCGAAGCCGGTGGCGCCGACCAGATACCCCTGGAGTACAGCCAGGAAGCATTCGACGAACATGCCCCCGCAGCGCTTGAAGCACTGAGCGAGGTGGCGCCGTCGCTCTGGCGCGAAGGCCGCACCTACCCGCGCGACGAGCAGGCACTGAACACCCTTTTCGCCAACGATGAGGTGGACATCGCCATGACCTACGGACCGGCCACACTCAGCGACCTCGTAGCCTCCGGTGCGCTACCGGAATCCACCAAGGTCCTCACCCTGGATGAGGGTACGGTGGGCAACGCGAGTTTCCTTGCCATCCCGGCGAACGCGGCCGATGCAGCCGGAGCGATGGTCGTCGCCAACATAGCCCTGTCGCCGGAGCAACAGGCTGCCAAGGCCGACCCAGCAGTTTGGGGACAGTTCACGGTACTTGACACCGGTCTCCTTTCACCGGTGCAACAGGACCTGTTCGAGCTGTTGCCCGAGTCCCCGATCGTCCCGGACTATGAGGAACTTTCCCGCAACGCTCACGGTGAACTCGCCGCGGAATGGGTGCCGGCACTGGATGAGGCATGGCGGCAGGACGTCGCCCCCATCCGATGAGCAGAGGTCCAGGTTCTCCCGCCACCACCGGGCGGTCGGTGCTTTTCGCACTGCCCGCAGTGCTCCCGGTCCTGGCGGTCCTCGGCGTGTCCCTGACCGCGGCCGTGCTGCAGAGCCTCGGGTTGATGCCGTTCATCGGACCCCCGGACCTCAGCTTCGAGGCGTGGACCGGCAACACCGGCGAACTGTTCCGCGCCACCGGCCTTTCCCTCTACATCGCTGCGACCGCTACCGTATTCTCCGTGTGCATCGGCTTCCTGATCGCCGCGTACGTCCTCGCAATGCCACGGATGGGACGGATCGTGGCGGCTTTGAGCGCCGCAACCATCCCCATTCCTCACGTGATAGGTGCCGGGGCCATCGGATTGCTGCTCTCTGACAGCGGATTCCTGGAACGGCTGCTCGGCATGCCCGACGCATTTCCAGTGCTGGTGGGGGGCCCCTGGTGGATCGCCGCGATCACGGAATACGCCTGGAAAGAGTCGGCGTTCGTGGCGCTGGTGGTGCTCGGGAGCATCGCACGCTCTGTCGGGGAGCTGTGTGATGCCGCCGCGACCCTCGGCGCGACCGCAACGCAACGGATCCTCCGGGTGGTGCTGCCGCTGGCCATGCCATCCCTGGCGGTCTCGGCCGTGATCGTCTTCGTCTACACTCTCGGCTCCTACGAGGCCGTCTGGCTGCTGGGTCCCACCTCGCCAGAACCGTTGCCGGTGCGCGCCGTGCGGCTTTTCGGGTCCGTGGACCTGGCTGCCCGGCCGCAGGCCATGGCCACGGCCCTGGTGTCCGTGGCCGTCGGTGCGGCCGCCATCCTCGCCGGGATCCTGGTATTGCGGCGAGTGAGGGGATTCCGGTGATCCCCACACTGCAGCCCGCATCGGCATCGATGCGCCGGACCCTTCCCGGCGGCACACCGATGCGGATGGTCCTGGGGCTCCTGCTCGTCGGATGGATCCTGCTGCCACTGGTTCCGGTGCTCCTGTGGTCCGTCGCCGGTTCATGGTTTGCGCCGGCCGTCCTCCCGTCGTCGTACTCGCTGCAGGGCTTCTCCGCGCTGGCCACAGCGGATGCTGCCCGCGCCGCCGCGTCATCGCTCTGCCTGGGGGCGGGAGTCGCCGTGACCGCAACACCGCTGGGCTACCTGGGAGCAATCGCCGCTCGAGAATTACCCGCTCTTCCCGGCCGGGTTGTGGAGCTGGTGCTCTTGGCGCCGCTGGCCATTCCACCGTTCGCGCTGGTCATGGGCGTCAACGTTGCGCTCCTGCGCCTCTCCACGCCGCCGTTCGCCGGTGTCGTCCTGGTGCTCGCGGTCACAGCCCTGCCCTACACGGCGTTCATGTTCCGCAGCGCCCTGGCAACCTACGACCATCGCTTCGAAGAGGTTGCACGCTCCCTCGGCGCAACCACCAGCCAGACAGCCCGTCATGTCCGGTTGCCGCTACTCGCCGGTGCCACCGCCCGTGCGTTCTTCCTCGCGTTCCTGGTGGGCTGGGGCGACTACATCACCACGCTACTCATCGGCGGAGGCCAGCTCCTCACGCTGCCCATGCTGCTAGGTTCCGCAGCATCAGCTACCGGTAATGAACAGCTCACCGCGGCACTGTCCCTGGCAATCATCGTGCCGCCGCTCGTGCTGCTGGCAGCCCTTACCCTGCCCGCGAGCCGAAATAGGAGAAAATGATGAGCTCCCGTCTCGAATTCCGCGGTCTGTCACGCGCCTTCGGGCAGGCTGAGGTGCTTCACGAGGTATCCCTGACTGTCGAACCTTCCCGCTGCGTCGCCCTGCTCGGGGCCTCAGGAAGCGGGAAATCCACGTTGCTGCGCATCGCAGCCGGACTCGACGACCCCTCGTCCGGGCAGGTGCTGGTGGACGGCAGCGATCTCGATGGGGTTCCGTCAGAGGAACGCGGTCTAGCCCTGGTATTCCAGAAACCACTGCTCTTCCCGCACCTGAACGTGGTGGACAACGTGGCGTTCTCCGCCAGAATGACCGGACAATCACGCAAAGCCGCCCGCCGCCACGCCATGGCCTACCTCGAACTGGTGCATCTTTCGGACCTCGCACGCCGCTCCGCCGGATGCCTCTCCGGCGGACAGGAACAACGCGTGGCCCTGGCCCGGGCCCTGGCCCGGAACCCCCGCATCCTCCTGCTCGACGAGCCCTTCAGTTCCCTCGATTCACGCCTGCGAGACGACATGTACTCGCTTGTCGAGGATATCCGGGCCGAACTCGCCCCCACGATAGTCCTGGTGACCCATGATCGACGGGAAGCCTCGATCCTCGCAGACTCCATCGCCGTCCTGGACGAGGGCCGGATTCTGCAACACGGGCCCGTCGCCCAACTGCACTACCAACCAGCCACGCTGGCAGTGAACAGGATTCTTGGCGGGCTCAACGCCCTCTCCGGACGAGTGACCGGCGGGATCCATCAATCCGTGTTCGGCCGCGTACCTGTGCAACCCGGCATGGTTGATGGGCCGGCTTTCCTGGTGATGCGGCAGGAAGCGATCCGGATCGTGGTGACCGGGGAGGGGACGGCCGTCGGATCCGTGACCGGACTGAAGTCGCTGGGCGCCCACACCTTGGTCCGCACCGAGGTGACCGGAGACCACGGACCATCCGGGACACTCACCATCGATGTCGCAGGCGAACCCGATGTGACCATGGGGCAGGTGGTAGGCCTGAAACCGGTCAACGACAGCGGATGGGCCGTAACCCGGTAGAGGTCAGCGGGTAACGGTGAGGGGCGGGGTCGGTTCGCGGTGCCAGGGCGGTGCGCTGAGGAGGAAGACCGTGGCGGCGATCATCACGCCGGCGGCGAAAATGGTGTCCAGATGGGTCGACAACGCGGTGCCGTTGTACATGGTGATGCCCACCGCCAGCAATGATCCTGCCAGAAAGATGAGCGCGACCCAATGCTG
>NZ_KI914762.1:1091-5270 GCF_000520535.1 Arthrobacter sp. H41 | reverse complement strand
CGCCGCTCCTGTTGCCGGCGGCAGTAACGCTCCTGCCGACACGGTCGTAGTGATCACATAGGTGTCGCCGGCAGAGCTTTCGGTTGCGCAGCTTTCGAGCTGCGCGCCCTGCTTTTCCGCCACCTCAAGGGCGAGCACGCACGGTTCTCCCTCGCGGAGGCCCCGAGCGGCGTCGGCTGCGGCCAGTGCGGACAGATCCGCGGCAGTGGCGGCCCGCGAAGCGGACACCGCTCCCTGCATCAAGAGCGCTGCCCCAGCGACCAGGATCAGCAGGGCGAGCGCGAAGCCCGCCATGAGGACCGTCCCCGCGCCGCGTTCGTTGTCCTCCGGCTGCCACCTGCGTGCTCGGACCGGCGCACCCCGCCGCTTGAACCACTGCCGCTTTGCTCTTGGTTGCTTCACTGCCGGGTCTTTGACCCCCGATAGCGCGGGCAGTCCGCCGCCGTCAACCATGCTCGGATCTCCCGGATGCGGTGGCTGAGAGGGTGAGCTCGAGAAGGCCGACGACCGGCCCCCGGACTGGAGCGGTGACTTCGATCGACGTCCATTCCGCGTCGGAGCCAAGCATCACTTCGGCCTCGGCCCCGGCAAGTCGACGCACCGTCCCTTCAACGGACTGCTGCGTCTCGCCTCGCATCACTTCCCGCGCTCCGGCCCTCGCCGCTTCCTCGAGGCGCAGCTGGGTCATACCCGCAGCCGTTGCTCCAACGAATATCCCGAAGACCAGAACCAGGGCGGGAAGTGCCACCGCGATTTCCGCGGTGACTGCGCCACGTTCACCCGACCTGCGCCGGTGCTTCCCACCCTGGTGCATCGAACTCAGCCGAAGCTCAGGGCGGATTGGATGAGGGACATCAGAAGGCCCCGCACCTCACCGCTGGACAGCACCGCGACCAGAAGCGCTGCGAACCCGACGGCGGCGAGCGTGGCGATCGCGTATTCGGCCGTTGCCATCCCTGCCTCCTTCAACAGGGAACCCCGGGGATGTGGCGGCCTGGTAGGGGCCATGCGTAGTTCGATTACCCGCCCAAGCGGTGGATCGGGCCTGCAGGGCGCGGATCCTCCGGGTCCTGAAGGCCCGCTGGGCGTGCCAACGTCCCCGCCTGGAATCCTGACGCTGTGTGGCATTGTTTCTTCCTCTCGGTGATTCCGCCGGCTCGGCAGCGGATCGGTGGTTGAGCGACCGGCCTTTCCGGTGCTGTTTCCACTCTTCCGCAGCGGGGCAATCTTGGGACGTGACCCACTCCCTAAGTGGATAAGGCGGTGGCTCACAGGGACGGCAGAACGGCCCACACCACGGGAAGCACCCCGAGGCAAACGAAGGCAGGAAGGGAGCAGACTCCGAGCGGCACCACGAGTCTCACTCCGAGCGCGGCTGCCCTCCGTTCGACTTCCCGGTTGCGGCGGCGTCTCAGCTGGGCGGCGCAGGCATGGATGATCGACGCCGAGGGCGCGCCGGTGCCGGCCGCGAACCGTAGGGTTCTTCGCAATTCATCGACGCAGTCCCTGCACCCCCGCGCTGCTGAAGGACCTGCGGTCTCCCAGGCGCTCTCCCACTCTGCTCCGAGCTCAAGGGCATCCCTCACTCTCCGGAGCCGGGCGGCCACCGAAGGATCACAAGATGTTTCAAGCACTGCCAGAGCCTGTCCCACCGGCGCGCCTGCAGTCAGAATGGCTCCGACGAGGTCGAGCATCAGCGGAGCATCAGCGATTCCCGGCCGGTGATCGTCCCCAGCCGTCTGCTGCGGCACGAGTGTTCCAGGACCACGGTGGGGGACTGAATAAAGCAGGCACGCACCGGCCAGGAGAATCGTGACAAGGAGCCCGGCGTTCATCAGCCGGCCTCCTCCGCCGCTGCGAGGAGGCGCCGCGACCAAAGCCTGGCGATGACCATCAGGAGAATGCCGAGAACCAGGACGCCCACTCCGAGAGGTGAGCCGAGGAGGGTTCCGAGCGGATTGACGCCCAACAGATAACCAAGCCCAAGACCGAAAACCGGGAGCCAGGTCAGGAGGGCTACTGTAGCCTTCGGTCCGGCCAGTGCCGTCTCCCTCGCGGCTTCGGCATCGAGTTCGGAATCAAGCTGCACCCCGTACCGGTCGAGCACGTGGGCGAGGGGTGCGCCGCTGCTGTCCGCCACTTCGAAACAGGCCGCGAGATCGAGCCAGAGCTTTCCTGCGGACGGCTTGTGGGGATCGGTGCGGCGGCCGGTCGCGGTGGCTCCGGTCCGCAATGCGTCGGGCACGCTCAGCCCCAGCTCCGCGCTCCTGCGTGCCGTCTGGATGACAGGAACCGCACGCGCGGCGAAGTGTGAACCCGATCCCGCCGCGTCCTGGTACACCCGTTCCATGTCCTCCCACAGGTACAGCGGTGACCGTCCCGCTCTCAGCAATCCCGTCAGCTGATGGACGAACAACGGCAGTTCGTGCAGCTCGATACTCCGCGTCCGGGATGGGAGCCGCTGGAAAACCCCCTGGAACGACGCGTCCGCTCCTCTTTGCCGACCCAGGCGTCCGGCGCGAGGCGTTGCGCGGAGGGCTCTTCGCGTTCCAGGGGGACTGGCGCCCGGCGCAAGGGCGAGTACTGCGACGGCGGCGGCCAGGAGAAGCACCACCCCGGCGCCGGTCATGAGCGAAGACCCGAACCGGCGAGTCGCTGCTGGAGGGCTTCCCATGCCTCGCCCTTGACACACCCGTCGTCGTTGACGCTCAACGCGGGCCGCACCGTCAATTGCCCCTCGCTATTCAGCCCCACCAGGGCGATCTGATCGACCCGCCGTCCCGTCGGAATCCGGACGAGGTGGATGACGACGTCGAGCGCCGTTCCCGCCTGCAATGCCAACGACGCAGGGCTCAGCCCGGCCAACGCCCCGAGGGCAGTGAGCCGCGCCGGAACAGCGGCGGCGGAGTTCGCGTGGACCGTGCCGCCGGCGCCGTCGTGCCCCGTATTCATCGCCATCAACAGGTCGCGGACCTCGCCGCCGCGGCACTCGCCCACGATCAGGCGGTCGGGCCGCATCCTCAGGGCATTCCTCACCAGGTCGGCGAGATCCACCCCTCCTGCTCCCTCGAGGTTCCCGGAGCGCGACTGCAGGCCGACGGTATGGGGATGCTGCGGATTCAGTTCGGCGGCGTCCTCCACGAGAACGAGCCGTTCCGTGGAGCCCGCCATGCCGAGCAGCGCCGAAAGGAGCGTGGTCTTTCCGGTTCCGGTGGCGCCACTGATCAGGAAGTTCAGGCGCCCCTTCATGACGGCCACCAGCGTGGCCGCCATGCCCTGCGGGACAGTGCCGGAGGCCGTCAGCTCCCCGAGGGAGAACACCTTCGAGCGCCGGATCCGGATGGACAGCAGGGTGCCTCCGGTGGACAGGGGTGGGAGCACGGCGTGGATGCGGTACCCGCCCAGCCGGACGTCCACACAGGGGCTGCCGTCGTCGAGCCGCCTTCCACCCGCCGCGATGAGCCGCACGGCGAGCGCACGGACTTCGCTCTCGCTCTCGAAGAGCCGCGGGACACGCCTCAGGCCGCCGACGCCGTCGATCCAGGTGTCGCCGGGCCCGTTCACGAGGATGTCGGTGATGTCATCGGTCCCCAGAAGATGCTGCAACGGACCGAGTCCCTGGAGCTCGGCGCGGATACGGTCGACCGCGTTGAGGGTACCCTCCGAGCCGAGGAGCCGCCCCGACGTGCGGACTGCATCCGCGAGGCCTGCTGCGGTGACGGCGGCGGTTCCCGCGAGGACCGAGGTGCGGACCTCACCGACCATGCTGAGGCCTGCGCTCGCCGCTGGAGCTTCCGCCGGCTTCACCATGGATCCGGCGTGCAAACCCCTGCTGAAGCCATTGCGTGAATCGGTGTCCGAACTGAAGCCTGGTTCGGCTTCACGTCGGCGGATACTGCTGTCGCGCCGCCGGGGCCGCAGGAAGGGATCAACGGCCACCGGTACCACCGATTCCCGGGATGGCGTCGAGGAGCGATCGGCACACGGCCCGCGGGCGTCTCCGCCGTCCGATCTCCAGGACCCGTCCGGACGCCTCTGCGGCGGCGACCCCGCGCATGCGCGGCAGCAGTTCCAAATCAACTCCCGTTCCCAGGGCCTCGCCAATGCTTTGGGTGTCGAAGTTCCGGGACAGCGGTCCGCCCACCACCGGATGGACAGGGAGCGGCTCGAGCCTGCGCT
>NZ_KI914762.1:0-991 GCF_000520535.1 Arthrobacter sp. H41 | reverse complement strand
CGCTGGGCAGCAAGGGCGGCCGACACGGCCCTCAATCGTGCAGGAACCACGAGCACAACCCGATCACAGAACCCCAGCAGCGAGTCCTGGTGGGCGGCCCCGAGGTCGATGAACACCACATCGAATACCTGACGTGCTGCGTCGAGGACCGCGAGTGTGGACGAAGGACTGGGAGATCGGGCGGGCTCCGGGTGCCCCGGGCCGTGGGACAGGAAAGAAAAGCGTCCGGCGGACGGCAGGGCCGATGCGAGTTGTGCCGGGTTGAGGCTGCCCAGGACCTCGGCCAGGTCCGCCCATCGCACGCCGGGAGTATTCTCTCCTCCGAAAGCCAGGTCCAGGCCACCTCCGGAGGGATCCCCATCGATGAGGACCGCGGTGAGCCCGTCAGCGCCCGCGCAGTCCGCCAGCCAGCAGCTGAGGGTGCTGGCACCGGCTCCGCCGACACTGCCCATCACCCCGACGATCGACCCGAGGCCGACCGGGTTCTGGAGCCGGCCGAGGTACTCGGCGAGCCACCCTGCGCCCTGCGGCAGGATGGCAACCCGACCGGCATGGAAGCGGGCGGCAGCAGACCACACGAGGTCCTCCTCGCTGGCCAGCCCGATGAGGATGACGCTGATACCGGCGGGCACCCGCTCATGCGGGCTACCGGGCGTCACGAGAAGAACCGATGGTTGATGCTTCAGTGCCGGCTGGACGGAGTCGGCGGTGGTCAAGGGGACCCCTGCGGCCGCGCAGACGCGGGCTGTTTCGTCGTGCAGCTCCTGGGAGCCGCCGACGAGCACCACCGCACCCCGACCGGTTCCCTCCTCCGCACCCGGTGTCCAGAACCGTTCCTCCGTCATGCGTCAATGCTGGCGTCCGCCGACCCCTTGCGCCGTCGTCGTCGGGCCTAAGTGGACAACCCCCGCAGAGGACGGATCCTTCCTCCGCCACAGGAGAGAATGGAGCCATGTATGTTGCTGTGGCCGCACCGGCCAGCGTCGGGGCG
>NZ_AZRZ01000448.1 GCF_000520535.1 Arthrobacter sp. H41 | reverse complement strand
CGGAACCTCCGATAAACCTTGGTCATGCCAACGGATATGACGGTGCTGGCATGTCCTGCGGCTCCAAGGCTCGGCATCCACGTTACGGCCGATCTCGACGGCAGTTTCCCGTCCTTACCCGGCCCCTATTAGCGATATCCCTGGCGCCTATCGAATCCCGGTGACAGCACCCCCCGGATCATCGATAACAGGGGGAGTAAATCATGCCGCGACCGACAGGCCAGCAACCCCAAGTCTTACTCAATTCGAGGCTACTAAAAAGGTAACGTGCCCCTATCTGGTTCGTCAAGTCATTGGCTGGTTTTTTTGAAGATTCTTTGGACCGGGCCGTGGGCACGCTGATGTGGTCCGGTTCATCTGGGTTGAACCGGACGGCTTTCGAGGTCATTGGTGACGGATTTAGGCTGTTGATGTCTCCGGGGCCTGGTAGATGGTCCCGTCGCGCAGCATCGCGAACAGGACATTGCAGCGGCGTCTGGCGAGGGCGATAACGGCCTGGTTGTGTTTCTTGCCTTCGCTGCGCTTTCGGTCGTAATAGGCGCGGGAGGCAGGGTCTTTCAGGGCCGCGAATGCCGAGAGGAACAGGGTCCGTTTCAGGATTTTGTTGCCCTTGCGTGAGGAATGATCCCCGCGGATGGAGGTGCCCGATCTCCAAGTGACTGGGGCAAGCCCAGCGTAGGATCCCAGATGGCCGGCAGTCTTGAATTCCTTGCCGGTGACCTCGGTGAGGATCCGGGCTTCTGTCCTGACACCGACCGCCGGTAGAGACGTCAGGAGGGCGTGAAGAGGGTGGGCCTCCACGATGGCTTCGACCTGTTCCAGGACTTCGGCGCGGGCCGCGCGGGTCTGTGTCAGCATCCGCGCCAGCTGCGGCAGGACAATGCCGGCGGCGCCGGTGCCTGAGACCACCACGGTCTGCTCTTCCAGGGCCGCGAATACCTCGGCTGCCCAGCGTTTACCGGCTCGTGGGGCGTGCTTGCGCAGCAGGGTTTCCACCCGCGCGTGGCCGGCCTTGCGCAACGCTGCCGGGGTTGGGTATTTGGCCAGCAGCTCAGACATCGCCTGATGGTCCAGATGCGTGCCGATGACCCGTTCCAGCGCCGGATGGATTTGGGTGAGCAGGCCACGGATCCGGTTGGAGGTGGCGGTGGCCTGTTTGGCCAGATCATCATCGAACCCGCACAGCATCGTAAGCTCGGCGACCTGCTCATCGGCGACTTCCACCGACCGCAGGGTGTGGGCCATGGTTCGGGCGGCCTCGGCGATGATGTAGGCGTCGCGGGCATCGGTTTTTGCCTCGCCGGGATGCAGGTCAGCGATGCGCCGCATTGCCAGCCCGGGAAGATATCCGACCGGGATGCCTGCGGCCTGGGCCACCGCGACCGGCAGGGCACCGATGGTCGCCGGCTGGTCCACCACGAAAAGCACACGCCCGTACCTGGTCAAAGAGCGGATAATCTCCTTGAGTTTGGCTTCATCCTGCGGCAGGGCCTTATCCAGAAGCTTCTTCCCTGCCCGGTTCAGGGCGACGGCGTGATGGTCGCTCTTGCCGACGTCGACACCGATGAAAACGTCGATGAGTTCATGTTCTTTGATCAACGCGGAACCTCCGATAAACCTTGGTCATGCCAACGGATATGACGGTGCTGGCATGTCCTGCGGCTCCAAGGCTCGGCATCCACGTTACGGCCGATCTCGACGGCAGTTTCCCGTCCTTACCCGGCCCCTATTAGCGATATCCCTGGCGCCTATCGAATCCCGGTGACAGCACCCCCCGGATCATCGATAACAGGGGGAGTAAATCATGCCGCGACCGACAGGCCAGCAACCCCAAGTCTTACTCAATTCGAGGCTACTAAAAAGGTAACGGGCGGAAGCTGAGAGTCTCGTGCAACCGGATCGATGCGGTGTTGTGCTCGTTGGCGAAGTAGTAGGCGCGGTCGGAGTGGGACCATATCCACATAAGACGGGCCTGCGTGAGTGCCGATGCAAAGCCACGACAGCGGCGGGATGGCTTGACCATTACCCCTCCGACGTAGTGGCCGGCTGAGGCTTCTCCGCTGATCCTACCGCTGAGCGAAGCCCCGTCCTGTTCACGTACCCCACTCGTTCGCAAGACGATCGACTCACGATCAGCCCTTGTTTAGTTCCTCGGCAAGCATCACAAGGATGCCGCTAGGCCCGCGGACATAGGTGAGCTTGTTGACGTCCCCGTATGTTGCCACGCCACGCAGTGGGTGGCAGCCGTGCTTTGCCGCGATCTTGAGTGCATCGTCGATGTCGTCGACCGAGAAGGCAACGCGGTGTATGCCGACTTCGTTGGGCCGGGTGGGTTTTGTCTCGGCAGACGTGGTACACCGACGGGCATCCGCAGACCTGGTTCATGGACGGTGATAGCTGTGTGCTCGGCTGCATTCGCGGCGACACCGGTTGTTGACCATCAAGCGCCAGGATTGCCCTTGGCGACCGGGAAGATGCATGGCTCAGTTCTCGCACCGGCCACCGGTCGTGGGACCTCGTTAACCTGGGGCCTTTCCGATTCGACCGACATGCCTACGAGCACGCGCTCCGCCATCCCATCGTTGTAACAACCGCCTGAATCCGTCGATCTCTCAGTGGGGGCTTTCTCGGGCGGGTCCAAAGCGGCAGGGACCGATCCTTTTGGGAAGGAAGTGGGACGGTCCTCCACAAGTTCGGGCGGAGCTCGATGAGCTGCTGGCCGAAGAACTTCGCTCCTAGCTGTTGGTTACGGGTTTTGTCGGGGTCTGGTTGCGAAATTGACTGCAACTACTGCAACTACTGCAACTACTGCGACGGTCATTAGTACAAGGATGTAGAACACCGCGAAGGGCCACCACTTCCGCCGCTTGGGAAGGTTGGAGCGGTAGACCCCAGTGATTATCGAGGAGAATGTCGCACACGTGAGAAAGCCCCGAATAGGACCGAGGCGATCATGAGCTCACCCTCGTAGCAGCCCGAGCCGTGGCCCGTCTCCGGGGTGCAGACCAACTCCTGTAATCAACGTGCCGCCCGGTGGGGAGTCTGAACCGGGCGTCTCCTCACGGCATGACACCCTTATGTCGTGCCCCAACGTCTACGCCTCGTCCACCTTCATGACGCCGCAGAGCTAGCTGATTTGCAAGCACGCAACCGTGCTTTTTTGGCGCCGGGGGACCCGATTCGGGATGATGTCTACTTCACCGTATCCGGGCAACGCGCAGAGGTAGAGGCAGCGCTCGCGCGGCACGAGCGCGGGAAAGCGCTTCCACTGGTCATCCTCGATGTCGACGGGGTAATCGCAGGTCGGCTGACCCTGAGCGGCATCGTTCGTGGGCCTTTCCAATCGTGCAGCGTCGGATACTGGCTCGCGGAGGATCAAACCCGAAAGGGGCTCGCGACGGAGGCTGTGCAGGCAGCAATTTCACTTGCGTTCTCCGACCTCGCCCTCCACCGCGTGCAAGCCGAGACCCTGCTAGCCAATGTTGCCTCCCAACGAGTCCTCGCTAAGGCCGGCTTCGAGCAGTACGGGCTTGCACCAAGCTACTTGAAAATCGCCGGCGCCTGGCAGGACCATCTGATGTTTCAAAAGCTGAGCAGCTAGCCCGGCCCGAAATGTATCCTGCTCGATGAAAAATGGTCGGACGCGCACTGGTTCTGCGAGGGGAGAAGTAACCTACTCCTACCCGGTGTTCCTGCGGGCGAGGATCTGTTCTCTCAAGATATCAGCGTGACCACAATGTTGGGCGAGCTCGCGGAGGGCATGAAGATAAATCCACCGCATCGGCAGCGGCCCTCGATGATTGCCGTTCACCACGTCGTCGATTCCGAGGCTTGCTGCCGAGTCCCGCGAGGCGGCGCAGACCTGACGGTAGACAGTCCGGACGGCGTCGATAGTGTCACTCGGTTCGATCTCGAATGACTCGTCCGGCCCAGCAGGACACCCAATTTCATGGCGAGAGCGGCACGTGATTGCTTCGTTGAACCACACCAACTCGACGAATGTGGCGTGCTTGACGAGTCCCAGCAAGGTCGTTTCGGACGATACCAGTCGGCGACGAGCTTCTTCCTCCGTCATACCGTCCAGGCAGTCGTGGATGGCTCGACGGTGGTCGTCGAGGAACGAGTCAAACTGCTGGCGCAGCGGCGCCGGGAAACTCGCTCGATCATGGCTTGGCATTACGATCACTCACCAGACCCTACCGGGCGATCGTTCGGGGCCGTCCTGTATTCGGCATGCCCGGTCACATTCCTGGATGCTTTACCGGTCGTTGCGTAAGACCATCCTGCATCATGCGGCGCCCTCAGGGTTTCGTGACGTTGCTGGGCAGTTCTGCTGCATAGTCGGTGAGGGACCGCTTGTAGCCGTCGAGGGTGGGGATGAGGGCCAGAAGGGCTGTCTTCAAGGCGTCCCCGTGTCGGCCTTCGTCGTGAAGCGCCAAGGCGAGGAAAGCTTGGCGTGCCCCTTCGTCGATGCCGGCGTCGGGCATAGATTCGAGGATCGTTACGGCTTCGGACGAGTTGCCTACGTTCCGTAGTGTGCTCGCGAGTTGAATGGAGGCCCGTAGGGCGCTCGTGCCGGTGAGTCCTGCCTCAATGGCTCGCCTGTAGAGCGGGATCGCTTCATTCTCGAGCCCCAGAGCATCGTGTACCCCACCCAGCTCGAACAGAGCCTCTGGGTCGCCCTCGGTCCGTTCCGAAAGGAGAGAACGCATCTTTGTAATAGAGCCCTGCGGATTGGCGTCGTCAAACTCCTGCTCATAAAAGCGGTCAATCCTTTGTTGCCACGCTATGTCTGTCATTTCGTTAGCTTGCCACGGCAGATCAGTTGGAGGCGGATCGCGGCCGACCTGTCCGATAGTGGGATCCCTCAGCGGGCGTTCTCTCGGGCGGATTCAACGCGGCAGGAAAGTGATTCTCACAATGCTTCGCGGTACCTGACTCTGCCGTAGAGGTTTGGTGAAATGGATAGCGGCCAATGCGGCGGCGGGGAGGAACAAGACCCATCCGAGCGCTGGTATCGGCGCGTGGAAGGGTGGAACGCCCGTGAGCAGGCTAACTGCGGTCAACGGGCCCAGTACAGCACCGAGGGCGGCGGCAGGAATTTGTAGTCCGGGCTTTCTGGCTCCAACCAGGCTGTGCATTCCGAGGGCCGGTGCGGCTGCCGACGCGGCGACCGGCAGGCCGGTCAGGAAAGCCATTCCGGCGTGCCCGAACACGGTCGCCAGGTGCGGAAACTCCGATGTGAAGGAGCCCATGATGTGCAGGACGAGGCTGGTCGCGATGCCGACCATGCCCCCGAACATGACCATTCTGAAAAAGGCGCTGGCCAGCGGCGTTGATCGTTCCCCCATATGGGGAGCTTAGCGTCCAGGCCCGCCTTGCAACAGCGTCTGTCCCCGATCTCCTGTTCCCGCCAAAAGGCGTATCCGTCTCATGGGCCGATGGCCAAGTGCAACGGCGGATCCCGCATGGTTTTGCGTCCGGTGCAGGCGGCGAAAGCCGCCGACGAAGGGATCCGCNAGGGATCCGCCGGTCGGCTTGCGGCACATCCTATCAGTGCAGGGGTCAGTTCAGCCGCTCCGAGAGGTGGACTTCGACGTTGTCGCCGTCGTTCTTGTCGATAGCCGTTCGGATCGGAGCAGCTACCGGGAGCTTATGGGTTCCGTCCACCAAAGCCATGAACGCTCCGGTGAACGGGTGGCCGTCGATAGTGCCTGCGACCTTGACCAGACCCCGGGTTAGCCGCGGCGCTCTCAGCGGGCGTCGAGGGCGAGGGTGGTGCCGAAGCCGACCAGTGCCACACCGGTGATCCGATCAGTCGCCCTGGTGATACGTGGGGTACGCAGCCATTGGCGGGCGATGTGGGTGCCAAAGATGATGAGGGTGAACCAGATCAGGCCCAGCAGGTTGTGCACGCCAGCCAGGGCGACGCCCATCCAAAGGGGTGGTGCGCCGTCGGGGATGAACTGGGGAATGACGGCGATGTAGAACACGCCGACCTTCGGGTTCAGGAGATTGGTAGCCGCGCCCTTCATCCAGGACCGGGTGAGGGATGAACCTGCCGGCAGCCCCGCGTTCTCAATAGCGGATGCCTTGCTCCGCTGGAAGGTCGCCCACAACAACGATGCTCCCAACCACACCATGTAGGTGGCGCCAGCGATCTTCAGGACGGTGAACGCTGTCGTCGAAGCGGCGAGAAGTGCTGATGCGCCGACAGCAGCGGCGATACCCCACACCATCGCGCCGGTGTTGACGCCCAAGGCCACGGCGTAGGCCTGTCCGCGGCCGAGAGTAATCGCTGATCGCAGCACGAGAGCGGTATCGAGTCCCGGCACGATGGTCAACAGACCGGCAATAAGAGCGAAAGACAGTAGGGCATCAGCAACGGTCATAGCACACACCATAGATGCCCGAGCGCGACGAGCTGTAAACGTGCTACCAGCCAGTGACAACGGAGCAAATCGGCCCGGGATGTTGCTGCGTCGTGTACGCCCGGGACGACAGTGAAGGGCGTTCGTAAGCGGATCCTCCACCGCTCTACTACTTCCCGGGCTGGCCGCCATAAGAAGTCCTCCATAAAACTTTGAAAGCTCAGATTCGACGTTGTTGTGCGAGCGGGAACCTTTGCCGTGTTTCGGTGATGCGTTTTAGGGGCAGGTCGATGGTGCGCACTTCGGGGCTGGTGCCGCACTGTTCGAAGATGGCTCCCATCGGGTCGGCTATGAGACTGCGGCCAATTGATATTGGTTCTGCCTGTGAGACTGCGACCACGAAGATGCCATGGTCGAGGGCGCGTGCTTGGGCGAGGGTGTTCCATTGGTCGGGTTTCGCGGCTCCTGGTACCCACGATGACGGGGCGAGCAGGACGTGTGTTCCGGCATCAGCAAGAGACCGTGCCAGTTCCGGGAATCGGAGGTCGTAGCAGGTGAGGATTCCGAACACGATGCCGTCGACTGTGAAGGTTACTGGTCTCAGGTCGACGGCGGGTTTGATGTGCCGGGACTCCTGAAAGCTCTGGCTGTCGAACAGATGAATCTTCCGGTAAACCGCGAGACGCTCTTTGTCCTCGCCGACGACGATGATGGTGTTGAACGCCCGGTGGGGTTCGTCCGAGGTTTCAACGATTCCCGCCACCAGTACCAGCTGGTGTCGCCGGGCGATTTCTGCCAGCCGCGCCGACGCGGGGCCATCGAGTGGCTCCGCGGCTGCGACGAAACTGCTGTCCACGCGAGGCTTTTCGTACGTGGAGTACTCGGGGAACACAATCATCCGGGCACCGGCGTGTGCGGCCTGAGAGGCCATGTCCTCCATGAGCAGAATATTTCTTTCAGTGTCCGGCCCTGAATCCAGCTGTCCAATCGCAATACGCATGGTTCCTCTTATACCGTTGCTTTCTCGTTGTCCGCCATTTCTGGTGGCGCACTGCGGAACCCGCGGGTGATCACACCTAGGACCACTACGCCGAGGGTCAGCCAGATGAGGCCGAGGGTGATCGCGGTGGAGTCGAGTTGGGTCAGCAGGAACGCGTCGACGGATGCGCCGATGGCCGGGACCACGAGGTAGGAGACCGGGTTGAGCCGCGTGCCGGTTTTCCATTGCCGCAGGTAGTGGGCGATGACGGCGACGTTGACGAGCGTGAAGGCGGTGAAGGCACCGAAGTTGATGAAGGACGTTGAGGTGGCAACGTCAAGGAACACCGCGACCATTCCTACTGCGCCGGTGATGACAAGGTTGAATACGGGAGTGCGAAACTTCGCGTTAAGGTAGCCGAAGATCCTGCGCGGCAGGACGGCGTCGCGTCCCATGGCGTAGAGCAGCCGTGAGGCGCTGGCCTGGGCGGCGAGTCCGGAGGCGAACTGTGCGACGACCAGTCCCGCGAGGAAGATCGCGGCGAAGAGTTGACCACCGATCTGCAGGGCAATATCCGATGCCAGTGAAGCGGAATCCTCAAAGGTTCCGCCCGGCCGAATGAGCTGCGTGACATAGGAAACGGAGACAAAGATTGCGCCGCCGATGAGCGCGATCAGCATGATGGCCCGGGGCATGGTCTTTTTGGGATCGATGGTTTCCTCGGTGAGGGTGGTGACGGCATCGAACCCAAGGAAGGAATACGCGGCGATCGCGGCGCCGGCAGCAATCGTCCCCATATTGGAGGTGTCGTTGAAGAAGGGTTCTGAGCTCACGAGGGCACCGGTTCCGGCAGTGCTGACAAGCTTTCCGACCGTCAGGGCGACGAAAATGATAATGACCAGCAGTTGGAACGCCATCAGCATGTAGTTGACTTTTTCAGCCACTTTGATCCCGACAACGTTCAAGACGGTGGTAATCAGCACGAACCCGAGAATCCAGAGGCCGATTGGCACGCTGGGGAACTGGGCGTTGAGGTAGGACCCGCCGATCAGCCAGATCACCATCGGCAGGAACAGGTAGTCCAGCAGGATGGCCCAACCGACGAGGAATCCGACGCGCGGCTCGATGGAGCGCCGGACGTATGTGTATGCGGATCCGGCCACCGGGTACGCAACAGCCATCCGGCCATAGCTGTGTGCGGTGAAGAGCATCGCGATGAGCGCCAGGAGGTAGGCGGCCGGCGAAGCGCCGCCTGTGGCCTCGGCGATGACGCCGAAGATTGCCAGGACAATCAGCGGGGTGAGGTAGGCCAGGCCGAAGAGGACGAGCGAGGGGAGCTTAAGCGTTCTGGTGAGGTTCGGTGTCTGCAACATGGGTTGTTCCTGACTGGGAATGAACCTGGGGGAGCCAGGTAGAGGGATTGATGCGGCCCGCGTAAACGGGCAGTTCGATGGGAGTTTCATGGCTGCGGAACTGTGCCCACATGCGGTTCAACCCGGCCGTGCCGTGTGTTCGGACATGCTCAACCCGGGCAAGGTCCAGTTGAGCGGGA
>NZ_KI914761.1:55753-57551 GCF_000520535.1 Arthrobacter sp. H41 | reverse complement strand
CAATCGGCGCGGCAGTCGACCCGGCGCCTGGCCCAGCTTCCGGGCCGGCGCCCGAGCCGGCTCCCTCCATGGCCCACCGGACCGGTGCCTGATGGAGTACTCGAGCGACAACCTCTTCGTCCAGATGGGGGAGTGGCTGACGGCACCGGACAACTGGTCGGGACCCGCGGGCATCCCCACGAGGATCGCCGAGCATCTCGGATACACCGCCCTGACCATGCTCATCGCCCTCGCCATCGCGGTGCCGATCGGCCTGTTCGTGGGTCACACCGGGCGTGGCCGGGTGCTGATCGTCTCCGGCGTCGGCATTCTCCGCGCGCTTCCGACGCTCGGCGTCGTCTTCCTCCTCGTGCTGCTCGCCGGCCGGGGACTGATGCCTCCCATCTGGGCCCTTGTGCTCCTCGCTGTCCCTCCGCTGCTCGGCGGCGTCTACGCCGGGATCTCCTCGGTTCGCCGCTCCGTGGTGGATGCCGCCCGGAGCATGGGGATGACCGAGTGGCAGATCCTCACCCGGGTGGAGGTGCCCAACGGGATGCTGGTCATCCTGGGCGGCGTGCGGGCAGCGGTGCTCCAGGTGGTGGCGACAGCAACGGTGGTCGCCTTCGTCAAAGCCGTGGGGCTCGGCGTGTTCCTGGTGGAGGGGACCCAGCTCGCCGACTACGGCCGGCTGTTCGGCGGCGCCGTCGTCATCGGCGCCGTCGCCATCGCCGTCGACGGCATCATGGCACTATTGCAGAGATTTGCCGTCCCGCCGGGGCTGCGCGCGTCGCCGCCCCCGGGACGACCCCAAGAATCTGGCCGGCAAGAGGCCGTCGCCAGTGCACAAGGAGGAACAACATGACAAACCTGTCAGCACACCGCGCCGCACGGCGCGCATTGATGGGACTGGCGGGCGGCCTGACGGCCGCCCTGGCGTTGACTGCCTGCGGTGCCAACAGCGACCCCCAGGGGGAACCGGAGGACACGGCTGCCGCGAGCGGTTCGGTAGTCGTCGGTTCGGCTGATTTCCCGGAGAGCCAGGTCGTCGCCGAAATCTACGCCGGTGCGCTCAACGCCGCCGGGGTGGAAGCCACCACCCGGCTCGGCATCGGCTCCCGCGAGATCTACTACACCGCGGTCGAAGAGGGATCGATCGACATCATCCCGGACTACAGCGGGAACCTGCTGCTGTTTGCCGATCCAGAGGCCACAGCTGCCTCCGCGGAGGACATCATCAGTGCGCTGCCCGAGGCGCTCGAAGCGAGGTCACCGGAGAGCAATCTCGGGGTGCTCGAGCCCTCGGAGGCGCAGAACAAGGATTCACTCGTCGTCACTGCCGCCACGGCGGAACAGTACGGCCTTGAATCGATCGCCGACCTCGCCGAGGTGTGCGGGGAAATCACGATCGGCGCTCCGAGCACCTTCCAGGAACGCGCGTACGGCCTGCCGGGACTGGCGGAGAAGTACGGCTGCGTGCCCGGCAGCTTCGAGGCCATCAACGACGGCGGAGGCGAGCTGACGCTGCAGGCACTCCTCAATGACAATGTCCAGGCGGCCGACATCTACACCACCACGCCGTCCATCGAGGACAACGATCTCGTGGTGCTCGAGGATCCGGAGAACAACTTCATCGCCCAGCAGGTGCTTCCCCTCGTCAACCTCGACACCGTGGGGGACGAGGCGAGGGAAGTGCTCAACAACGTCTCGGCCGAGCTGACCACCGAGGACCTGTTGAGCCTCAACCGCGAGGTCAGCGGTGACGAGAAGCGCAATCCCGCTGATGCTGCCGCCGATTGGCTGGCAGAGAAGGGCCTCGCCG
>NZ_KI914761.1:51055-55653 GCF_000520535.1 Arthrobacter sp. H41 | reverse complement strand
AGGCAGGACCCGACGATCCCCTTTTCACAGGGGTGGGGAGCCCCGGCGCGTGGGATGCATCACAATCCCGCGTACCGGGGCTTCGCTATGGCATCCTTTTGGGATGGCCACGTTCAAGCAGTCGGATAAACTCCACAACGTCCTCTACGACATCCGGGGCCCGCTGCTGGAAGAGGCGATGCGCATGGAGGCCCAGGGCCACCGCATCCTCAAACTCAATATCGGCAACCCGGCCCCGTTCGGCTTCGAAGCCCCCGACGCCATCCTCGTCGACATGATCCGGAACCTTCCCAGGTCCCAGGGGTACAGCGATTCCCGCGGGATCTTCTCGGCGCGGACCGCCGTCGTACAGTATTACCAAAGCCGCGGCATCAACTCGATCGACGTCGACGACGTCTATCTCGGCAACGGCGTCAGCGAGCTCATCACGCTCTCGCTCCAGGCGCTCCTCAACAACGGTGACGAGATCCTCGTGCCCACTCCTGACTATCCCCTGTGGACAGCGTCGGCGAGCCTTGCCGGGGGAACCGCCGTGCACTACCTCTGCGACGAGGAGGACCACTGGTATCCCGACCTCGAGGACATGGCGGAGAAGATCACTCCCCGCACCAAGGGGATCGTCCTCATCAATCCCAACAATCCCACCGGGGCGGTCTACCCCCGCCCGATCCTCGAGGGGGTGGTCAAGCTCGCGCGGGAGCACGGGCTGATCATCTTCGCCGACGAGATCTACGAGAAGATCCTCTACGACGACGCCGTGCACATCAACGCCGCGTCCGTCTGCGGGGACGATGTCCTGTGCCTGACGTTCAGCGGCCTCTCCAAGGCCTACCGCATCGCGGGGTTCCGCAGCGGATGGATGGCCATCTCGGGGCCGAAGCACGACGCCGCTGACTACATCGAGGGCATCAACCTCCTTGCCAACATGCGGTTGTGCGCCAATGTGCCTGCGCAGCATGCCATCCAGACCGCGCTGGGCGGCCATCAGAGCATCAACGACCTCATTCTCCCCGGTGGGCGCCTCAAGCAGCAGCGGGACACGGCGGCCCGGCTGCTCAACGCGATCGACGGCGTGAGCTGCGAGATCGCCCAGGGCGCCCTGTACCTGTTTCCCAGGCTGGACCCCGAAGTGTACCCGATCAAGGACGACGAGAAGTTCGCGCTCGATCTCCTCAAGCAGCAGAAGATCCTCGTGTCCCACGGCAGCGCCTTCAACTGGATCGCGACCGACCACTTCCGGATGGTGACCCTGCCGAGCGTCGAGGTGATCGAGGACGCCATCGGGCGGCTGGCCGAATTCCTGGCCTCCTACAAACCCTGACGCCCAGCACGTCCGGCAGGGGCGGCCCGCCTCCGCCGGCCCGAACACACCAGGAGGATCCATGGCGCACCGACAGGCATTCGAGGCAGATCCCCGCACGCTCCTGCTAGCGAATCCCGACTTCCGGCTGGACGCCATCGACCCGCGGTCCACCCCGGGGTTTCGGCACGGCAAGGCAGCCGGAAAGGCTGCGTTGTCCGCGGGCTCGGGCGTGTTGTCGGTCCTCCAGGAGAAACTGTTCGCCGAAAGCCGCCAGGGCAGCGAAATCTCCCTCCTGGTGATCCTCCAGGCAATGGATACGGCAGGGAAGGGCGGCATCGTCCGCCACGTCGTGGGCGCTGTCGATCCGCAGGGCGTCCACCACCACGCGTTCAAGGCTCCCACCGCCGCCGAGAAACGGCACGATTTCCTCTGGCGCATCGAGAAGCAGCTCCCGGGACCGGGCATGATCGGGGTGTTCGACCGGTCGCACTACGAGGATGTGCTGGTGCACAAGGTGCGCGGTCTGTCGGCGATGAGCGAGATCGAGCGGCGGTACGACGCAATTTCCGCTTTCGAAGCCGAAGCAGTGGCCGCCGGGACCCGAATCGTGAAGGTGATGCTCCACATCAGCAAGAAGGAACAGAAGCAGCGCCTCGCTGAGCGGTTGGACCGCAGGGACAAATTCTGGAAGTACGCACCACAGGACATCGAGGAGCGCGCACTGTGGAGCGAGTACCAGGCCGCCTACGAGACAGCCATTGAACGGACGACGACGCCGGACGCCCCCTGGTACGTGGTGCCGGCCGACCGTAAATGGTATGCGCGGCTCGCTGTCCAGCAGCTGCTCATCAAGGCCCTCGAGGACATGCAGCTCAGCTGGCCCCCGGCCCACTTCGATGTGAAGGCCGAGAAGAAGCGACTCGCGGCGTCCTGAACCTCCGGGGACGGCGACCTGCCGGCCCCGGATCGGTGCCGGAAGGGTCGGCTGCCCCGCCCGATTGTGGCGTCGTCAGCCGTCGTTCTCGGCCCTGCTTCGTGCTGCTGCGAGCCGTTTCTTGGCGCCTTCGAGCCAGGACTCACAGTGGTCGGCGAGCGCCTCGCCCCGCTCCCACAGGGTGAGCGACTGCTCGAGGCTGACGCCGCCGGCTTCGAGCTGGGTGACGACGGACAGCAGTTCTTCGCGGGCCTGCTCGTAGGAGAGGGCCGAGACCTCACCTCCGGCAGGGGCGGGTGCGTTCTGGCTCATTTTCGGATCTTCCTTCGCTGGTGGTTCGGTGCGCTGCGTCGCGCTGCGCCGGACTAGGTCAAGTATTCGTTCGATTGATCGTCGTCACCCATGGTGACTTCGGCGGAGAATGCGCCGACGGCGACCCGCACCTGGACCTGGTCGCCCGGCTCGACCGAGGCGGCCTCGCGCACCACGCTGCCGTCGTGGAGCTGGACCACCGCATAACCGCGGTCGAGGGTTTTCTGCGGCGAGAGCGCCCGCACCTGGGCACGCAGGTGGCGGATGCCGTCCGCCTGACGGCTCACGGCGGCGGCAGCGGACCGGTGTGCACGCTCCCTGAGCCGTTCGACGTCGGCCTCCCGCACGTCGATCATCCCCTCGGGCCTGGCAAGGGAGGGCCGTGACCGAAGCTGGGAAAGGCGCTCCGTCTCCCGGCCCACGAGCGTGCTCACCGCCCGCTCCAGGGTCGACCGGGCCTGGCGGATGCGCTGGAGTTCCTCGACGACATCGGGGACCACGCGCTTCGCCGCATCGGTAGGGGTGGACGCCCGGAGATCGGCCACTTCATCCAGCAGCGGGCGGTCAGCCTCGTGGCCGATGGCGCTCACCACGGGTGTGGTCGCCGCTGCCACCGCACGCACCAGTTCCTCGCTGCTGAAGGGCAGGAGGTCCTCAAGGGTCCCGCCGCCACGGGCGATGATGATGACGTCCACCTCCTCCATCGCGTCGAGTTCGGCGAGGGCCGCCGAGACCTGGGACACACAGTTCCCCCCCTGCACCGCCACCTCCCGGACCTCGAACTCCACGGCAGGCCACCGGCGTGAGGCGTTCTGCAGGACGTCCTTCATGGCGTCGGAACCGCGGCCGGTGATCAGGCCGATGCGGTGGGGTAAGAGCGGCAACACCCGTTTGCGCTGGGGAGAGAAGAGCCCTTCCCCGGCGAGGAGCTGGCGGAGCCGTTCAATCCTCGCGAGCAGGTCGCCGAGACCGACGGGCCGAATATCGCGGGTCTGCATGGACAGCCGGCCGGTCTTGACCCAGAAATCCGGTTTCAGCTGTGCCACCACCCGCGACCCGCGCTCCAGCGGCATCGAGAGGCGGTCGAGCACTGTGGAGAAGACCGTCAGTGACAGCGACACCTCGGCGTTCACATCACGCAGCGTGAGAAAGCACATGTTCGAGCGCCGGTTGAGTTCGATGACCTGGCCCTCGATCCATGCCGCGGGGGCACGTTCGATATGGGCCTTCAGCTTCTCGGAGAGTACGTGCAGGGGCCACGGCGATTCGGCGGACGTTTCCGCGGCCGTCGCGGGCAGGGTGGATGCCCGGCTTCCGGCGGGCGCAACGATTCCGTCCGGCCCGGCGGGGGACCGGGAGGAGCTGGGCGTGGAGGAAGGGGACAGGCGGATGCCTCCGTCGGCCGGGTTCTCACTCGTCATCGGCGGCTCCTCCTTCCTTGGTCGCGGTGGTCCATCATCGATTGTGACAGCGCGTCACCGAATCCATGTCTATCAGTTCGGACCGACGATCCTGCGTGTCGGTTCGCTATGTGCGGAACGCTCCTGGGAGCTTCGGTGGGGGCATGCCGCAGATCGGACAGGCATAATCGTAGGTTCAGCCGCTTCCCCGATCCAAGGACTGCATGCGTACCCTTGCCTCAGCCTTCTTCGCCCTGTTTGCACTAGCACTGACCGCCGCCTCCCTTTCGGCAGTGTGGGTCGAGAAGAACCTCGTCCAGGAGCAGGGTTTCGTGGCGCTCGCCGCACCGCTCGGCGAGAACCCGCAGTTCCAGGCCGCTCTGACGGATTCGCTGGCGGCCGAGGTGGTGGGAAGCGCGGGCCTGCCGGAGCAGGTCGCCGGTTTCGTCGAGCCGGTCATTGCGGACGCTGCGTCGTCGGTCACCGGGTCGGCGAGCTACCCGGCGGCTTGGGATGAAACGCTGCGCCTTTCCCATGCCATCACCTTTGCCGGAGCGCCGGAGAGCCCCGGCGAGCGGGTCCCCGCAGCACTCTCCCTCGACCTCGGCCCTGTAGCGCGGCTCGTCGCCGATACCGCGGGCTCGAGCCT
>NZ_KI914761.1:31700-50955 GCF_000520535.1 Arthrobacter sp. H41 | reverse complement strand
GGCTCGAGCCTCGGCATCGACGTGCCGGTTCCACCGGACACCACAGTGGACATCGGATCGTTCGAGCGTGGAGGACTCGTTTCGGCAGTTGCGGATCTGACGGGGAACTGGTCGCTGATCGCCGGAGGAGCCGGGATCTGTGCCCTGCTGTCGCTGCTGATCGCGCGACGTCGGGGCACCACGCTCGCTCTTCTGGGGTGCGGCGTTGCGCTGATCGGCCTCGCAGGATGGGTGGTGGCCGGTCTGGTGCCGGAGGCGGCAGTGGCAGCGGCAGGGTCAAGTGCCGTTGCGCAGGTCTTTGCCGAAGGGTTGGCCGGCAGGATTGCGCTCAACCTCGCTGCCTCCTCACTACCGGTCATCGTGGCGGGCGGCATTGCAGCGGTGCTCGGTGTGGCGGCACGGCTCACGCTCGAACGGCGTGTGCGGAGTTAGCCCTGCGCGAAGAACGGGCAGGGGCGGGCCGTGGCCTGCAGCGAACCGCTAGCATTGAACCATGACCAGCACTGCAGTTCAGGTCCCCATGCCCACCATTCCACGGCGTCGCCGTTCACCCGAGGAAGTGCAGGCCGCGTCGCCCGTTGAAGGTAACCGGCGGGTCCTCCTTGCCGCACCACGGGGTTACTGCGCGGGTGTCGACCGTGCAGTCATTGCAGTGGAAAAGGCGATCGAGCACTACGGCCCTCCCGTGTATGTGCGCAAGCAGATCGTCCACAACCTGCATGTGGTCTCGACACTCGAAGCCAAGGGCGCCATCTTCGTCGATGAGACCGACGAGGTTCCCGAGGGAGCGCTCGTGGTGTTCTCCGCGCACGGGGTCTCTCCCGCCGTCGTGCAGTCAGCAGAGGATCGCGGGCTGCGCACGATCGATGCCACCTGCCCGCTGGTGACCAAGGTCCACCGCGAGGCGCAGCGTTTCGCCCGGGATGATTTCGATATTCTCCTCATCGGCCACGAGGGCCATGAGGAGGTCGAGGGAACCGCGGGGGAGGCGCCTGAGCACATCCAGATCGTCAACGGCCCCGAGGACGTCGACAAGGTCCAGGTCCGCGATCCGGAACGTCTCATCTGGCTGTCCCAGACCACGCTGAGCGTCGACGAGACCATGCTCACCGTAAATCTGCTCAAGGAGCGTTTCCCGACACTCCAGGATCCACCGAGCGACGACATCTGCTATGCAACCTCGAACCGCCAGGCGGCCATCAAGAAGATAGCACCCGGGTCGGACCTCGTGATCGTCGTGGGGTCTGCCAACTCATCGAATTCGGTCCGTCTTGTGGAAGTTGCGCTCGAGTACGGGGCGAAGGCGTCCTACCGCGTCGACTTCGCCAACGAGGTGGATGAATCCTGGTTCGAGGGCGTCTCGACCATCGGCGTGTCGTCGGGCGCGTCGGTGCCGGAGAACCTGGTGCAGGATGTCCTGCGGCTCCTCGCCGACTACGGCTACGGCGACGTCGAGGAAGTGGTCACTGCTCAGGAAGACATCATCTTCTCGCTGCCGAAGGAAATCCGTTCGGCGCTGAAGGCGATGGGGGACACCTCGTCGAACCGTGGAGGGAACCTCAAGCGCAACGGGCAGGGCAGCCTCAACTAGCTCAGGCTGTTCCGTACTGCCTTTCCGCCGCTTCACCAGGATCGCCCAGGTTGTCCACGAGTTCCGGCGCACTCAACGCACGCGGCGTCGCCTCGAGGACCGCGGCCCCGCCGAGTCCGTCGTTTTGCGCCGACGCGAGGGATGCCGCGTCGAAGGCACCGATGCGCCGTGCGGTGGGAAGGACCCGTGCCTCCAGGGTGCCGACGAACGAGTTGTACTTCTCCACCGACGTCTTGAGGGACGCTCCCAGGCGTGCCACATGGTTCCCCATGGTCCCCAGCCGCTCATAGAGCTGGCGTGAGAGATCGAAGAGTTCCCGGGCGTTCTCCGTCAGCACATCCTGCCGCCAGCTGAACGCGGCGCCCTTGAGGATGCCGAGGAGGGAGACCGGCGAGGCAAGCGCCACATTACGGCTGAAGGCATAGTCCAGCAGCTCCGGGTCGGCGCGGAGCGCCGCCGACAACACCGACTCCACCGGGATGAAGCAGATGACCAGCTCGGGGGAGTTACTGGTGCCTTCCCAGTACTTCTTCTTCGCGAGTGCGTCGACATGCGCGCGCAGCGCCTTGGCGTGCTGCTTCAGCAGGTCGTTCCGCTCGGAGGCCTCGGAGGCCTCGGACGGGGACTCGCTGCCGCCCGGGAGTTCCTGCGCGCGGAGGAACGCCGAGAGCGGAACCTTCGCGTCGATGACCAGTTGCTTGTCTCCCGGAAGCTTCACCACCATGTCGGGCCGGGCGAGGGCCGCAGGACCGTCAACAGCGTGCAGCCCTCCATGACCTGTGGGGAATGACGCCTGTTCGAGGAAATCCACGCGGTCCAGCATTCCTGCGGCCTCGACCACACGGCGCAACTGGACCTCGCCCCACTGCCCCCGGGCGCTGTTGCTTCGCAGGGCTGCCGCCAGCGAATGCGTGGTGGTCAGCAGGCGCGCATCGGCCTCGCGTGCCTCCTGCAACTGCCTGGCCAGCTGTCCGTACTGTTCGACGCGGTCACGCTCCAGCAGTCCCACCTGCCGCTGGACCTGCGTGAGTTTCTCCGCCACCGGGGCAAGGGCCCTCAGGACCTCCGTCTCCTCCGAGGAGCGCCCCGACAGTTCGCGGTTATGGCGTACCAGCAGATCCCGTTCCGCGGTGGCAGCGGCGAGGGCCGACGTGGCGCTCCCCACGCGACCGACGGCGTCGTCGAGCTCTCTCTTCAGCGCCTCGGCATGCCTGCGCAGCAGCAGGGCGACGACGATCCCTCCTCCCACACAGCCCAGCACGAACGCAAGGAGAACCAGAACAACCGCGAAACCATCCATGACTCCACTGTCCCAGCACGCTGTGACATTTCTGCCAAGCCGCTCCGGTGGAGGCGCAAGGGGCCCACCCGGCACGTACTCCCCGGCCCGGTAGACTGTATTCCCGTGGCTCTTACTATCGGCATCGTCGGCCTGCCCAACGTCGGCAAATCAACTCTTTTCAATGCGCTGACCCGCAACAACGTTCTCGCCGCGAACTATCCGTTCGCCACCATCGAACCGAACGTCGGCATGGTCAGCCTCCCCGATCCACGTCTCGCGCAGCTCGCCGAGGTCTTCGGGTCCAAGCAGATCCTGCCGGCGACCGTTTCCTTCGTGGACATCGCAGGAATCGTCAAGGGCGCCTCGGAGGGCGAGGGCCTCGGCAACCAGTTCCTCGCGAACATCCGTGAGGCCGAGGCCATCGCCCAGGTCATCCGCGTGTTCGACGACCCCGATGTGATCCACGTGGACGGCAAGGTCGACCCCCGGTCCGACATGGAGACCATCAACACCGAGTTGATCCTGGCTGACCTGCAGACCCTTGAGAAGGCGATCCCGCGCGTCGAGAAGGAAGTCAAGATCAAGAAGCGCGAGGCCGCGCAGCTCACCGCGATGCAGGCGGCCCAGGCCGTTCTGGAACGCGGCGACACCATCTTCTCCTCGGTGAGGAGCGACAAGCTGGAAATGGAGCACCTGCGCGAGCTGAGCCTGCTCACCGCGAAGCCCTTCATCTATGTGTTCAACGTCGACGACGCCGTCCTCGGGAACCCGGAGCGCCAGGAGGAGCTGCGTGCCCTCGTCGCCCCCGCCGACTCCATCTTCCTCGACGCCAAGCTCGAGGCCGACCTCGTGGAACTTGACGAGGCCGAGGCCCGCGAGATGCTCGAAATGAACGGCCAGGAGGAATCGGGGCTGGATCAGCTGGCGCGCGTCGGCTTCCACACCCTCGGACTGCAGACCTACCTCACCGCAGGCCCTAAGGAAACCCGCGCGTGGACGATCAAGAAGGGTGCCACCGCGCCGGAGGCCGCAGGGGTCATCCACTCCGACTTCCAGCGCGGATTCATCAAGGCCGAGGTTGTCCACTTTCAGGACCTTATGGAGGCGCGGACCATGGGTGAAGCCAAGTCTCGCGGCAAGGTGCGCATCGAAGGCAAGGAATACGTGATGTCCGACGGCGACGTGGTGGAGTTCCGGTTCAACGTCTAGTTGGACGGTTCGGGCTTCCGTGCCCCGACCGCTGCTACGCGAAAGTTCGTCGGTTGTGCTGAAGAAATCGGGCAGGGCGCCTTCGCTGCCTCCGGCCCCGAAGGGCGGCGTTGCGTAAACTCCGGCGATCGTGAATGTCCTGCACCTCCGCTTCGGGAGGTGTAGGACTCACGCAGCTATCACAGAATACGGTCTCGGCCAGCTCCCCGCAGCACTGGCGCCTGTGTTCTTCATAAGCCGTGGATCGAGATGAGAAGCCCCTCGGCAACGTCGTCACGCGAGGGTGCTATCTGCATTTTGATCGCCCATGCAAATAGTTCAGCCGTCCGCCGTCAGCCGGCCTTCCTGCCTGCGCCGTACTGGGGATTGAATGCCGACAGGTACTGCTGCACCGCACTCTCGCTCACGCGGTACGAGCGGCCGAAGCGGATTCCCTCGAGCGTGCCGGACTGCACCAGTCGGTAGACGGTCATTTTCGACACCCGCATCACCTCGGCCACCTCCGCGACGGTCAGGAGATCCCTCGGCAGTTCAGTATCCGGCATTTCAACCATCCGATCTTCAATCGCAGACCCTCGCCTGAGGGCTTCATAGGATTTGGAGCTGGAATGCGCGCGATCAAGCGAGCATTCCAGCTCCTATCCTATCGAATAGCAAGCGTGCTTATCATCATTCCGTGTTCCTGCTCACAGTGGACCAATCCGGATTGCAGGGGCCCGTGCCGACGACATCTCTTGGTTGCTTTTCGATAACAACACCTGCCGCCTTCGCCATTCGTTACCTTCCAGTAACACCGCACAGTTAGGATTCTGCTCATGTGAGGCACGCCACTTCATTGAAGTGCGTGTCCACTGTCATGTAACACGTCATGAAGTGAAGCTGGTTCCACACCAAGAAATAGGAGGCGGAATGCGTTTCGGACGTACTTCCAAAGCTGTGGGGGTTGCTGCTGTCGCAGCACTCGCACTGAGCGCCTGCGCTGCCAACACCGGTACTGAAACTACCGAGGGCGACGAGGCAGAAGCGACCGGCGGAGAAGTTCGCGTGGTCGAGGTGAACGCATTCAGTTCATTCAACTCGGGAACGGCGGAGGGCAATGTCGACATCAATGGCAACATCGCCTACCTGACACATTCCGGCTTCAACTACATCAACAATGACCTTGAAGTGGTGCCGAACGAAGACTTCGGAACCCTGGAGGTCCTCTCCGAGGACCCGCTGAGTGTCAAGTACACGGTGAACGAGGGGGTCAGCTGGTCCGACGGCGAAGCAGTTGACGCCGGTGACATGCTCCTGGCCTGGGCCGCGGGCTCAGGGCACTTCGATGACGCCACGACCGACGACGCAGGTGAGGTCACCTCCGGTACCACCTACTTCAACTTCGACGGGGACACCAGCGGCCTCGGCCTCACCGATGTTCCCGAAATCGGTGATGACGGTCGATCGATCACCCTTGAATACGCTGAGCCATATGCCGACTACGAAGTAGCATTCGGCACGATGACCGAGGGCGGCATCGGTATGCCGGCTCATGTTGTCGCGACGAATGCCGGTCTGGCTGACGAGGACGCGCTGATCGAACTCATCCAGACCGCTCCCGAGGGTGACCCCGCGGCTCCCGAGGAACGCGCCGAGATGCAGGCAGTCGCAGACTTCTGGAACACCGGCTTCGACACAAAGTCCCTGCCGACGGACCCTGCGTTGTACCTGTCGAACGGCCCCTACATCGTATCGGCGATGACCCCGGACCAGAGCATGACCCTGATCCGGAACGAAGATTACGACTGGGGTCCTCAACCGAAGGTGGACGAAATCACCGTCCGCTATATCGGTGAGGCGCCGGCACAGATCCAGGCACTGCAGAACGGCGAGGTCGACATCATCGCGCCCCAGGCTTCAGCAGACACTGCGGAGCAGCTCGAGGCGCTCGAGGGTGTCGAAGTGCTTCGCGGCAACGAACTGTCCTACGATCACCTCGACCTCAACTACGACGGCGTGTTCGCTGAGGAGAGCGTGCGCGAGGCGTTCATGAAGACGGTTCCCCGCCAGCAGATCGTTGACTCGATCATCAAGAAGCTCAACCCTGACGCTGCGCCGCTCGACTCGCAGCTCTTCCTGTCCGACCAGGAAGGGTATGAGCAAGCGGCCGAGAATAACGGCTCGGAGGAGTACGCAGAGGCCGACATCGAGGGCGCACGGGAACTACTCGCCGGAGCCACTCCCGAGGTTCGCATCATGTACAACCGGGACAACCCGAACCGTCTCGATGCGTACACCCTGATTGCGGAGTCCGCATCGCAGGCGGGCTTCAACGTCGTGGACGGAGGCCTCGGAGCCTCCGACTGGGCTTCAGCGCTTGGTAGCGGTACCTATGACGCAACGATCTTCGGCTGGATCAGCTCCGGCGTCGGTGTCTCGGGTGTTCCACAGATCTTCAAATCCGGTCAGGGTTCGAACTTCAACGGGTTCTCCAACGCCGAAGCCGATGCACTCATGGACCAGCTGATCGTCGAAACCGACCCGGAGGAACAGAAGCAACTCCAGATCGAGATCGACAAGCTGATCTGGGACACCAACTACGGGCTGCCACTGTTCCAGCTGCCAGGGATCAACGCACACAGCGACACGATCACCGGACCGGCATATATGCCGAACCAGACCGGTATCTGGTGGAACTTCTGGGAGTGGGAACTGGCCCAGTAAGCAAGAATCAGAAGCAGGTTGATTGAAATGGAAGGCGCCGGACCCAGTAGTCACTGGTTCCGGCGCCTTCCGGCGTGTACCACCCTGCCGGGCGAGTTCGACCAGGGAGTATCGAGGAATTGGGAAGGGCCGAATTCCACCCCCCGGTGACCTGCATTACACTGACGCGGTGGGACGCTGACTCCCAAGGGAACCTACTTTGAGGCAATGAAAATATGGTCACTTACATAGTGCGGCGGCTGGTGACTGCCGTCCTGATCCTGTTCGGGGCATCGTTCCTCGTCTACCTCCTGACAGCGGCGTCCGGGGATCCCCTTGCTGACCTTCGTGCGAGCAGTGCCCCCAACCGTGACCAGCTCATCCAGGCGCGCACCGAACTGCTCGATCTCAACACTCCGGCGCCGCTGCGCTATTTCGGCTGGCTGACGGGCGCGCTCAAGTGCGTGGTCCCGTTCACCGGCTCCTGCGACCTCGGACAGAGCATCCAGGGGGAGGCCGTGGTCGATGCCCTCGCCCGCGCCATGGGCAACACGATCCTGCTTGTCACCACGGCCACTGTCCTTGCCATCATCATCGGCGTCTCGCTCGGAATCATCACCGCCCTGCGCCAGTACAGCGGGCTGGACTATGGTGTCACGTTCATGGCATTCCTCTTCTTCTCCCTGCCGATCTTCTGGCTGGCGGTACTCCTCAAGGAATTCGGTGCCATCGGCTTCAACAACTTCCTGGCGAACCCTGAGATACCTCTCACCACGCTCCTGGTGGTCGCCCTTGCCAGCGGCATCATCTGGGCGGTCTTCGCCGGTGGCTCCATCAAACGAAAATCTATCGCGTTCGTGCTGGGTGCGGTCCTCGCGGGCGGCCTCCTGGCCGTGCTCGACGCCGTCGGATGGTTCGTGGAGCCGGGCCTCGGTCCCATCGTCATCCTCATCTCAGGAGTGGCCGTAGCCTACGGGGTGACGCTACTCAGTGCAGGTCTGAAGAACCGCCGTGCGCTCGGTTCCGCCCTGATCATGGTGGCCCTCGGCCTGGTGGCCTACTACGTGGTGAACCCCATGCTCGCCGGCGCCACCATCTGGCTGATCATCCTCCTCGCCGCGATCACCGTGCTGGTCGGCCTCGTGGTCGGGTACGTCATGGGCGGGTACGACCGCGGCCAGAGCATGCGCTCCGCCGCGCTCACCGGGCTCCTCATGGGGGGGCTGATCGTCCTCGACCGGTTCATGGTCACCTGGCCGCTGTACACCGGGAACTCCCGCGTCCGAGGCAGGCCCATCGCCACGATCGGAGCATCGACTCCGGGTCTTGAGGGTGATTTCTGGATTTCAGGCCTCGATTCCTTTACCCACCTCCTACTGCCGACCCTCGCACTGCTGCTGGCGTCGCTGGCGAGCTACAGCAGGTACTCCCGCGCCTCCATGCTCGAGATCATGAGCATGGACTACATCCGTACGGCACGGGCGAAAGGCCTGTCGGAGCGGACGGTCGTCATGAGGCATGCGTTCCGGAACGCACTGATCCCGCTCGCCACGCTGGTCGCCTTCGACATCGGTGCGCTGATCGGCGGCGCTGTCATCACCGAGCAGGTGTTCGCCTTCGCCGGCATGGGCCAGCTCTTCATCTCGGCGCTGGCGCGGACCGATCCGAATCCCATCATGGGATTCTTCCTCGTCGTCGGCATCCTCGCCCTAGTCTTCAACCTCATCGCCGACCTCGCCTACTCGTTCCTCGACCCACGCGTAAGGGTGAAAGCATGACCATTCAGCGCTCTTCGAAGTCCCCGGGTGACGAGCCCGGGCCCTCGCCCATAGCGGAGGGGGCGGCACCCGAAGCGGATCCGATGGGCCTCTCTCAGGGCCAGATCGTCCGCAGGAGGTTCTTCGACAACACAGCGGCGATCATCAGCCTCGTGGTTTTTGCGCTCGTCCTGATCCTCTCCTTCTCGTCGCTCGGCTTCGCAGGTATCCCGGGCTGGTGGAAGTACAACCACACGGAGTTCCTGCCCGTCGTCAACGGCGGTGCGCCGACCTTCACCAACATTTTCAACTGGGGCGACCACCCCTTCGGGCAGGACGCCATCGGGCGCGACTACTTCGCGATGACCATGCGGGGGGCGCAGAACTCGATCATCATCATGTTCCTGATCGGTGCCATTTCGGGGATCGTCGGCGTCGTCATCGGTGCGTGCTCCGGCTACTTCCGCGGCATGACCGAGGCCGTGCTCATGCGGTTCACCGACATCATCATCATCATTCCCCTGATCGTGCTCGCCGCGGTCCTGGGACGCAACATCGGCGCATCACTGGGCGAAGGTGTGCGCGTGTACTTCCTCGGGATCTTCCTCGGGCTGATCGCCTGGACAGGCATGGCCCGCCTGGTGCGGGGAGAGTTCCTGTCCCTGCGCGAACGCGAGTTCGTCGATGCTGCGAAAATCGCCGGCGCCTCGAACCGGAGGATCATCTTCAAGCACATCCTGCCGAACGCGGTGGGCGTGATCATCGTCAACACCACCCTCCTGATGGCTGCCGCGATCCTCCTCGAGACCGGCCTGAGCTACATCGGGTTCGGCGTGCAGGCGCCCGATGTGTCACTGGGACTGAACATCAGCCAGAACGAGCAGGCCTTCCAGACGCGGCCGTGGCTGTTCTGGTTCCCGGGACTGTTCATCGTGCTGATCTGCCTCACCATCAACTTCATCGGGGACGGGCTCCGGGACGCCTTCGACCCGCGGCAGAAGAAGTTCAACGCACGCAAGGCCGGAACCGCAACGTGAGCCAGTCGAACGGCCATCCCTCGGACTGCCCTGCCTCAGGCGGTGCCCGGTACGCCGAAGCTTGCGGCGAGAAGGGCCAGTGCCGGAAGAAGGAGGATCCAGTTCACCCGGCGGGTGACGCGCGCGGAATCCGTCTGGTCGACGTCGAGCTCGCCGTTCTCGATCATCGTCTCCCATCGGGACCGCACCAGGAACGCCGCATAGCCGGAGTCGGTGTGTTTGAGGTCGCCGGGCCGGACCGAGGCCCCGGGGCCGTAGCTGGACGCCGGCAGGTTGGTCAGGTGCTCCACCTTGCCGGCGTGCGTTCCCCATACTCCGGGTGCGGGTGCCGCCCAGGCGGAGTAGGACCGTCTGGGAGTGACCAACTTCAGGGCATACTTCGTGTCCACGTGGACGAGTGCGGCCCAGGGAACGCTGATCGTCACGAGCGGATTCCGCAGCGTGACAGCGGTGCGGTCCACGACGACGGTGGGGTACCAGAACAGCCACCACGCTCCGTAGGCGACCGTCAGCAGGGGCCAGGCCCCCAGCAGCCCTGCCGGGCCGTCGGTTACCACGAGCGACACCAGACCCGTCCCGACCAGGACGAAAGCAATAAGGGTGAACCATTTGCTGGTCCGCGGTTTGAACACCGTGGTGCCGGCGTCGGGTGTGCTCATAGCCCTATAGTTTCAGGATTTCGGGCCGGCCGGGCGCGGCATGCCGTTCGTGTGCGCCCTGGCCGGCTCCCAGCGGAAGGAAGCAAACCATGACTCCGGATCTCATCGGCGGTGCCGACGACTCACGAGTTGTCCCTGCGAGCGGGCAGGGACCGGTCCTCGAGGTCCGGGACCTGTCAGTGTATTTCGGCGTGGAGAAGAAGTGGGTGCCGGCGGCGCTCAACCTCAACTATCACGTCGACGCGGGCGAGGTGCTTGCGATCGTCGGTGAGTCGGGTTCGGGGAAAAGCGCCAGCTCCATGTCCCTGCTGGGTCTGCTGCCCTCGAACAGCCGCGTGACGGGGCAGGTCCTGCTCAACGGCAAGTCGGTTCTCGACCTGCCGCCCGCCAAGCTGCGCCAGGTCCGCGGCAACGACGTCGCGGTGATCTTCCAGGAGCCGATGACCGCCCTGAATCCCGTGTACACGGTGGGGTTCCAGATTGTCGAGACACTCCGGCTCCACAACGAGATCTCGCCGGACGAAGCCAGGCAACGGGCCCTGCGCCTGCTCGCGCTCGTGGAACTCCCGGACGCCGAGAAAGCCTACAAGTCCTACCCCCACCAGCTCTCCGGCGGTCAGCGGCAGCGGGCGATGATCGCGCAGTCCCTCTCCTGCGACCCGAAACTCCTGATCGCCGATGAACCGACCACCGCGCTCGATGTAACGGTCCAGGCGGAAATCCTCGATCTCATGAGGAACCTGCGCAGCAAGCTCAACAGCGCGATCGTGCTCATCACCCATGACATGGGAGTGGTGGCGGATCTCGCCGATCGGATCGCCGTCATGCGACGGGGCGAGATCGTCGAGACGGGAACCGTCGCGGAGATCTTCGGAAATCCCCAGCACGAGTACACGCGGGCCCTGCTGGCAGCGGTTCCGCACCTCGGCCAGGGCGGGGGAGAAGGTGACGACGTCGACATCGATGCCGCACTGGCCGCCGCCACCCACACCGAACTGACCGGCGTGGACTCCGACGAGCTGGAACGCCGTGAGCGGAACGTGCTGGCAGGCCTTGCCGACCATGGTTCCCTCGAAAGGACCACCGCGGATCCGGTCCTCGAACTCGTCGACGTCGCCATCGAATACCCGAAGCAGGGAAGGGTTCCTGCCTTCCGTGCGGTAGAGGGCGCCAACCTCGCGATCTACCCGGGCCAGGTCATCGGGCTCGTGGGGGAATCGGGATCGGGCAAGACCACCATCGGCCGGGCCGCCGTCGGTCTGCTGCCCGTCGCCGAGGGATCCCTCAAAGTGGTCGGAACCGATATCTCCGGTTTCAAACCGACCTCGCGGGAGCTCGCGGCCGTCCGCCGGCACGTCGGCATGGTGTTCCAGGACCCGGCGTCGTCCCTGAATCCGCGACTGCCGATCGGCGAGAGCATCGGCGAACCGATGTTCCTTGCAGGGGAGGCGAAGGGCGCCGCACTGCAGCAGCGGATCGAAACGCTCCTCGACCAGGTGGAGCTGCCGCGGTCCTACCGGAACCGTTACCCCCACGAGCTGTCCGGCGGCCAGAAGCAGCGCGTCGGCATTGCCCGGGCTCTCTCGCTCAAGCCGAAGCTGATGGTGGCGGATGAGCCGACGTCGGCCCTCGATGTCTCGGTCCAGGCGAGGGTGCTCGAACTGTTCCAGAACCTGCAGCGGGAGCTGGGATTCGCGTGCCTCTTCGTGACGCACGATCTTGCCGTGGTGGACGTGCTGGCCGACCGTATCTGCGTCATGAAGCGCGGCAGGATCGTTGAGCAGGGAACCCGTGACCAGATCCTGCGCAGGCCCCAGAATCCCTACACCCAAAGGCTCCTGGCCGCGGTACCACTACCCGATCCGGAGAAGCAGCGTGAACGGCGTGAGCTGAGGGCAAAACTCCTCGCATCCTCGGACTGATCAGCCATTTCACGAGCTTCCCCACTCCCTAGTCTGTAGGCTGGGAAGGCCCCTCCGTCATTTTCAGAGTGCCCGGGGGCGATCTCGCACACGTCAGACCACTGAATGAGGAGCAAGAAAATGTCCGTCAAGACCGGAAATCCGGCGAACCAGAGTCCATCACCTCCAGGCAAACCCTCCCAGGAGGGGCAGGTAAGACGCGGGTCGACGCTGGCTAAACCGGTCTTCATCCCGGCGGCCGTCCTCATCGTGGTCTTCGTTGCGTACGCCCTGATCCTTCCCGAGCAGGCGTCGACGCTCTTCGGGTCCATCCAGGCGAACGTGATCGGGGCCTTCGGCTGGTACTACGTGGCCATCGTGGCATTCTTCGTCGTCTTCGCCCTGTGGATGGGCCTCAGCCGGTTCGGTGACATCCGCCTCGGCAAAGACGATGACAAACCTGAATTCAGCCTCATGTCCTGGTTCGCACTCCTCTTTGCCGCAGGCATGGGAATCGGGCTCGTATTCTGGGGAGTGGCGGAACCGCTCAACCACTTCGCGGCTCCACGCCCCGGAGTCGAGGGAACCGGAATCGAGCTTGCCCAACAGGCTCTCACCCAGACGTTCCTCCATTGGGGACTGCACGCCTGGAGCATCTACGTCGTCGTCGGACTGGCGATCGCCTACGCCGTGCACCGGCGCGGCCGCCCCATTTCGATCCGCTGGGCGCTTGAACCGCTCCTAGGCGATCGTGTACGCGGCCGCTGGGGAGACGCTATCGACGTCGTGGCGCTGGTCGGCACGCTCTTCGGCGTCGCGACTTCGCTCGGCCTCGGTGTGCTGCAGATGTCTGCCGGACTCGATACGGCGAACATCCTGGCCGCCACTCAGGCTACTCAGATCGGACTCATCGTCTGCATCACGGCCCTGACTCTGGTGTCGGTCATCTCGGGCATCGGTAAGGGCATGAAGTGGTTGTCCAACATCAACCTGGTCCTGGCCGCATTGCTGTTGCTGATCGTCCTTTTCGCAGGCCCCACCCTGTTCCTGCTGCGTGAATTCGTGCAGTCACTGGGTAACTACCTGCAGAACGTCGTGGGACTCACTTTCAACACCCTCGCCTTCTCGGAGGCCGAGGGCGTTGCGTGGCAGTCCGCATGGACAACCTTCTACTGGGGCTGGTGGATTTCGTGGGCCCCCTTCGTCGGCATCTTCATCGCCCGCATCTCGAAGGGGCGCACCGTTCGGGAGTTCGTCGCCGGAGTGCTGCTGGTTCCGACGTTCGTGACGTTCCTCTGGTTCTCGGTCCTGGGCGGTTCCGCGCTCTACCGCGAACTGTTCGGCGCAGGTGGCCTGGTGGGCGAGGATGGCACCGTGGACACCAATAACGCGTTGTTCGCCCTGCTGACGGACCTCCCCGGGGGGTCGGTGCTGCTCCTCGGCGCCATCATTCTCATCGCGATCTTCTTCATCACATCAGCGGATTCGGGTGCGTTGGTCATGAGCATGATCTCCACCGGCGGCGACCCGAATCCAAAGAACTGGATCCGTGCCTTCTGGGCGGTGCTCGCGGCCCTTGTCGCGATTGCGCTACTGCTGGTGGGGGAGAGCGGGCTGGCCTCCATCCAGACCGCGGCTATCCTCACTGCTCTGCCCTTCAGTGTGGTCATGGTGCTGATGTGCATTGCGACGGCGATCGCGTTCCATCGGGAGCACCAGCAGGTGATGCGGGCGCAGCGACTCGCGGCGCAGACTGCTATGGCGGACAGGGTGACCGACCAGGTGAGCGAAAACGTGTCCGGGCAGGTTGAGCGCCAGGTCCAGGAGCACCTTGCCGACTATGAGGGTTCCGACACGGAGGGATCGGTTGGAGCCGTGCACGGCTCTTCAACGGGCGGCCGGCGAAAGCTGCTGCCCCGCCGGCGGCCGGACGCCTGAGGCGCTCCTGAGGCAGCTGAACCATCGTAGGGATGAAAAAGGGAACTCCGCCGGGGTTCCCTTTTTCGTGGCGTGCGGGATGCCGTTACGGAACCGTTATAGTGCCGGCTGAGTACCGGTCGGGAGCGCGCGACGGCGCGGATCGAGCCCCGGACGAGGCGAAGGGGCGTCCGCCGGACTCCAGCCGTCGCCCCCGAATGTTCATCAAGGCAATCTATTCGGGCATATGATCTCGTGTGAGTTGGATCTCGCTATCAGCGGTTTCAGCTTCGCCGGCCGCATCACGTGCCGGCAATCCCAACAACTAGGAGGCGGAAATGCGTTTTGCGCGCAATTCCAAGATTCTCAGCGTCGCAGCGATCGCTGCTTTCACGCTGAGTGCATGTGGCGGCGGAAGCGACGAAGCCGCAACCGGCGAAAACACCGACGCCGTCATCGTGGTGGACGGTTCCGAGCCGCAGAATCCACTGATCCCCACCAGCACCAACGAGGTGGGTGGCGGAGCGATCCTCGACCTGGTCTTCGCAGGACTCGTGAGCTATGACGCCGAAGGTGCCCCGCAGAACGAGATGGCGGAGTCCATCGAGACTGAGGATGCCCAGAACTACACGATCACGCTGAAGGAAGGCAAGACCTTCACCAACGGTGACCCCGTCACGGCGAGCTCCTTCGTCGACGCGTGGAACTACGGCGCAGCTGCCAAGAATGCACAGCTGAGCAGCTACTTCTTCGAAAGCATTGCAGGATACGACGAAGCCGCAGCCGAAGGCTCCACGGTGGAGACCATGAGCGGACTCACGGTCGTCGATGACCGGACGTTCACCGTTGCACTGTCGCAGCCCGAGTCCGACTGGCCGCTGCGCCTGGGCTACAGCGCGTTCTACCCGCTGCCCGAGGGTGCGCTTGCGGATCCGGCGACCTTCGGCGAAAACCCCGTCGGCAACGGCCCCTACAAGTTCGCGGCAGAGGGAGCCTGGCAGCACAACCAGCAGATCGAGCTCGTGCCGAACGACGAGTACGAAGGCCCCCAGGAAGCCCAGAACGCGGGCGTGACGTTCAAGATCTACCAGAACGACACGACGGCGTACCAGGACCTGATCTCGGACAACCTCGATGTTCTGAAGACCATTCCCACCAGCGACATCAAGAACTTCAAGAATGATCTCGGCGACCGCTGGATCGAATCCCCGTACGCAGGCAACCAAACTATCGCCATCCCGTACTACCTCGAGAACTGGGACGGGGAGGCCGGAAAGCTTCGGCGCCAGGCTCTGTCCATGGCGATCAACCGCGAAGAGATCACCGACGTCATCTTCAACAAGGGCCGCACCCCTGCCAAGGAGTTCACGGCTCCAGTGCTCGACGGCTTCTCCGAAGACCTGCCGGGCAGCGAGAACCTCGAGTACAACCCGGAGCAGGCCAAGGAACTGTGGGCCGAAGCCGAAGCACTCGAGCCCTACGACACTGCCGAGCCGCTGACGATCGCCTACAACGCGGACAAGGGCGATCACAAGACCTGGGTCGAAGCTGTCGTGAACAACATCAAGAACAACCTCGGGATCGAGGTGTCCGGCAAGCCGTATGCAACCTTCAAGGAGGTCCGGACCGAGGCGACGGAACAGACCCTCACGGGTGCGCTCCGCTCCGGCTGGCAGGCCGACTACCCGTCCCTGGCCAACTTCCTCGGCCCGATCTACACCACGGGTGCCGGCTCCAACGATGCCGTGTACGAGAACCCGGAGTTCGACGCGAAGGTCTCGGAAGGCCTCGCCGCTGAGTCCGTCGAAGCGGGCAACGAGACGATGAACGAAGCGCAGGAGATGCTCCTCGAGGACCTTCCCGCACTTCCCCTCTGGTACCAGGTTGCACAGGGCGGCTGGAGCACCGACGTCGAGAACGTGGACTTCGGCTGGAACGGCGTTCCCCTGTACTACGCCATCACCGGCAAGTAACCACCCACGGTTCGAAGGGGCTCGCCTTCTCCTCGGGCGGGCCCTTTCTCCGTGCTGCAACGAAAAGGTCCAAACCCCATGAGCTACCCCCACAAGCGTCCCGTCCGGACGTCTGGAACTCCGGGAGGTGCGCACTGATGGCCTGGTATATCTTCCGGCGCTTCCTGCAGCTGATCCCGGTTTTCCTCGGAGCAACCCTCCTCGTCTATTTCCTCGTCTTCAGCCTCCCTGGTGACGCGACCGCAGCCATCTGCGGCGAGCGGGGCTGCACACCCGGCGTCGTCGCGGGACTGCGTGAGCAGTACAACCTCGACGAGCCGTTCTGGATCCAGTACCTGCTCTATCTCAAGGGCCTGCTGACGTTCGACCTCGGCACCAACTTTTCGGGACGGCCGATCGCCGTCATCATCGCGGAGGTCTTCCCAACGACGGCGAAACTCGCCCTGATGGCCCTGGCTTTCGAAGCCGTCTTCGGCATCGCCTTCGGCCTGATCGCCGGCATGCGCAAGGGCAAACTCTTCGATTCCTCGGTCCTGGTCCTGTCGCTGATCGTGATCGCCGTGCCCATCTTCGTGCTCGGGTTCCTGATGCAGTTCCTCATCGGCGTCAAGCTCGGCTGGACGGACCCCACGGTGAGTGGTGACCCGACTTTCACCGAACTGCTGCTGCCCGCCGTCGTGCTCGGCCTTGTCTCCTTCGCCTATGTGCTGCGGCTGACCCGGACCAGCATCATCGAGAACATCAGCGCCGACTATGTGCGTACGGCCACGGCCAAGGGCCTGAGCCGCAAGCGCGTGGTCGTGGTGCATGTGCTGCGCAACTCGATGATCCCGGTCGTGACGTTCCTCGGAGCCGACCTCGGAGCCCTGATGGGCGGCGCGATCGTGACCGAGGGCATCTTCAATGTCAACGGGGTGGGCCTCACCCTGTACCGGGCGGTCCTCAACGGTGACGGACCGATGGTCGTTTCGATCGTCACGTTCCTGATCCTGATCTTCTGCCTGGCCAACCTGCTGGTGGACCTCCTGTACGCGTGGCTTGACCCAAGGATTCGATATGCCTGAGCTAGAGACAGACAACCCTTCGGCGGTCCGGATGAAGACCTCCGCCTATCCGATCGAGCACTTCGTCGCCGACCTCGAGGAAACTCCGGTGCGCGCGACGGACAGTGCGGTGTCCGACGCCGCACCGCGAAGCCTCTGGGGCGAGGCCTGGCGCAACCTACGCAAGCAGCCGTTGTTCCTGATCAGTGCCTTCCTCATCCTCCTCGTGATCTTCGTGGCCCTGTTTCCCGGATTGTTCACCAACGAGCCCCCGAACGAGAACTGCCTGCTGGAGAATTCCGACGGCGGTCCCGCTCCGGGCCACCCGCTCGGTTTCACGCAGCAGGGCTGTGACATCCTTTCCCGTGTGGTGTATGGCACCCAGTCCTCCCTGACGGTCGGGCTCTTCGCGACGCTGGGCGTGGTGGTGATCGGCGGACTGATCGGTGCGCTCGCCGGGTTCTTCGGCGGCTGGGTGGATGCCATCCTCGCCCGCATCGGCGACATCTTTTTCGCCCTGCCGCTGATCCTCGGTGCGATCGTCGTCGTGCAGCTCCCGGCCTTCCAGCAGAACCGGAACGTGTGGACGCTGGTGCTGATCCTCGTGGCCTTCGGGTGGCCGCAGCTGGCACGCATCACCCGGGCGGCCGTCATCGAGGTGCGCAATGCCGACTTCGTGACGGCAGCCCGCTCGCTCGGTATTTCGCCGCTGGCCGCGCTGGTCAGGCACGTGATTCCGAACGCTCTCGCCCCGGTGATCGTCATCGCGACCATCTCGCTCGGAACGTTCATCGTCGCCGAGTCGACGCTGTCCTTCCTCGGCATCGGGCTCCCGCCCGACGTCATGTCCTGGGGAAATGACATCTTCTCGGCGAAGTCATCCCTCCGCAGCAATCCCTCGGCGATCTTCTGGCCGGGCCTCGCCCTGTCGATCACCGTCCTGAGCTTCATCATGCTCGGCGACGCGCTGCGGGACGCCCTCGATCCAAAGGCACGCAAACGATGAGCTCAAGTATCGGAAATCCAACGCAGTCAGCGGCGGCCGTCCAGCCGCTGCTCGAACTGCGCGACCTCGCCATCACGTTCGGGACGGCGAACGGCGACGTCCAGGCGGTGCGGAAGGCGCACCTGACGGTCATGCCCGGGGAGACGGTAGCGATCGTCGGGGAGTCCGGATCGGGAAAATCGACGACGGCGCTCGCGGCGATCGGACTCCTGCCCTCCAATGGACGGGTCTCCAGCGGCAGCATCATCTTCGACGGCGAGGACATCACCTCCGCCTCCGAGAAGCGCATCGTCGAACTGCGCGGCACCTCCATCGGGATGGTTCCCCAGGACCCCATGTCCAACCTTAACCCTGTCTGGAAGATCGGTTTCCAGGTGCGGGAAACCCTGCGCGCCAACGGGCTTCCCAGTTCTCCGCAGGACGTCGCGAAGGTGCTCTCGGAAGCGGGCCTGCCCGACGCCGAGGCCCGGGCCAACCAGTACCCGCACGAGTTCTCCGGCGGCATGCGCCAGCGCGCGCTCATCGCCATCGGCCTCTCGTGCAGGCCCCGCCTGCTCATCGCGGATGAGCCGACGTCGGCCCTGGACGTCACGGTGCAGCGGCAGATCCTCGACCACCTCGACACCATGACCGAGGAGCTGGGCACCGCCGTCCTGCTCATCACGCACGACCTCGGGCTCGCAGCCGAGCGCGCCCACAAGGTCATCGTGATGTACAAGGGCCAGGTGGTCGAAGCCGGACCGGCCCTGGAGCTGCTCACCAATCCGCGGCACCCCTACACGCAGAAGCTCGTTGCTTCGGCTCCCTCCATCGCCTCGCGGCGGATCGAGTCCGCGAAACGGTCGGGGGTGCGGACGGAGGAGCTCCTCGCGGCGGAACCTGCAGTGGATGCAACGAATAAGGTGATCGAGGTCAAGGACCTCACGAAGGTCTTCAAGATCCGCGGCAGCTGGGGTCGGTCCACCGACTTCACGGCCGTGGACAACGTGTCCTTCTCCGTGGCCCGCGGGACCACCACTGCCGTTGTGGGGGAGTCGGGGTCGGGCAAGTCCACAGTGGCGAAGATGGTCCTCGGGCTTGAGACCGCCACCTCGGGCAGCATCGAGTTCGACGGCGTCGACCTCACCGCGCTGAACCGGAAGGCGATGTTCGACTTCCGCCGGCGCGTACAGCCGATCTTCCAGGACCCGTACGGCTC
>NZ_KI914761.1:6054-31600 GCF_000520535.1 Arthrobacter sp. H41 | reverse complement strand
CCGTACGGCTCGCTGGACCCGATGTACAACATCTACCGGACCATCGAGGAACCGCTGCGGGTCCACGGGGTCGGCAACGCCAAGAGCCGGGAGAAGAAGGTGCGCGCACTCCTCGAGCAGGTGGCGCTGCCCTCGAGCATGATGCAGCGCTTCCCGAACGAGCTCTCCGGCGGCCAGCGCCAGCGCGTGGCTATTGCGCGGGCGCTCGCCCTCGACCCCGAGGTGGTGATCTGCGACGAGGCCGTGTCGGCACTCGACGTGCTGGTGCAGGCCCAGATCCTCAACCTGCTGGCCGACCTGCAGTCGGAGCTCGGCCTGAGCTACCTCTTCATCACCCACGACCTCGCGGTGGTCCGGCAGATCGCCGATTCCGTGTGCGTCATGGAGAAGGGCAGGCTCGTGGAGCAGGGCACCACCGACGAGGTGTTCGACAACCCGCGCACCGCGTATACCCAGGCATTGCTCGAGGCGATTCCCGGGTCCGGACTGGTTCTTCCCCCGAGAGTCGCCTGAAGGTTTCAGTCAAGGCTGCGGAGCTTCGCCGCGGTAGAAAACGACAACCGCACCGGAAACATCCGATGCGGTTGTCGTTTTTCGGTGCGCAAGCCGTTGCGCCGCCGTCGTCGGCGTCCGAGGGTGCATTAGGTCAGTTTTTGCGTAGCGCTTAGACTGGTACCGGGTGTGCATTGTAGCCGCCGTCATTTCCCCGCAGAAGATACTGAATTGAGTCCTTACGCATGTCTGAAACCACAGGCAACACCGCTGTCCGCAGCGATCTCCGCAATGTAGCCATCGTGGCTCACGTTGACCACGGAAAAACCACGCTGGTCGACGCCATGCTCAAGCAGACCAACTCATTCGCTGCCCACGGCGACGTGGCGGACCGGGTCATGGACTCCGGTGACCTCGAGCGCGAAAAGGGCATCACCATCCTCGCCAAGAACACCACGGTGTTCTACGACGGCCCTTCCGCCAAGGGTGAGACCATCACGATCAACGTGATCGACACCCCCGGCCACGCCGACTTCGGCGGCGAGGTGGAGCGCGGGCTCTCCATGGTCGACGGCGTCGTCCTCCTCGTGGATGCCTCCGAGGGACCGCTTCCGCAGACCCGGTTCGTGCTGCGCAAGGCACTTGCCGCCAAGCTTCCCGTCATCCTCCTGGTCAACAAGACCGACCGCCCCGACTCACGCATCGAAGAGGTTGTCAGCGAGTCGATGGACCTGCTCCTCGGGTTGGCCTCCGACCTCGCGGACGAGGTGCCGGATCTGGACCTCGACTCGATCCTCAACGTCCCGGTGGTCTACGCTGCTGCCCGTGCAGGAGCCGCGTCGCTCGAGCAGCCCGCCGATGGGACCATCCCCTCGAACGACAACCTGGAGCCGCTGTTCCAGACCATCATCGAGCACATCCCCGCTCCCCGTTACAACCCCAACGGTGTCCTCCAGGCACACGTGACCAACCTCGACGCGTCGCCGTTCCTCGGCCGCCTCGCGCTGCTCCGCATCTTCAACGGAACGCTCCGCAAGGGCCAGACCGTTGCCTGGGCACGCCAGAATGGTGAACTGAAGACGGTGAAGATCACCGAACTCCTTGCCACCAAGGCACTGGACCGTGTTCCCACCGACTCCGCAGGCCCGGGCGAGATCGTCGCCGTCGCCGGTATCGAGGGCATCACCATCGGTGAGACCCTGACCGACGTCGACAACCCCCAGCCGCTTCCACTGATCACCGTCGATGATCCCGCCATCTCGGTGACGATCGGTATCAACACCTCGCCCTTGGCCGGCCGGGTCAAGGGCGCCAAGGTGACGGCACGCCAGGTGAAGGACCGCCTGGACAAGGAGCTCGTCGGCAACGTCTCCCTGCGCGTCCTGCCGACGGCGCGTCCCGACGCCTGGGAGGTCCAGGGCCGCGGCGAGCTCGCCCTCGCCATCCTGGTCGAGCAGATGCGCCGTGAAGGGTTCGAGCTCACCGTCGGCAAGCCCCAGGTGGTCACCAAGACCGTCGACGGCAAGATCCATGAGCCCATGGAGCACATGACCATCGACGTCCCCGAGGAGTACCTCGGCGGAGTCACCCAGCTCATGGCCGCACGCAAGGGCCGCATGACCAACATGGCCAACCACGGAACCGGCTGGGTACGCATGGAATTCATCGTTCCCGCACGCGGCCTCATCGGTTTCCGCACCCGGTTCCTCACCGACACACGCGGTGCGGGAATCGCAGCCTCCATCTCCGAGGGCTACGAGCCGTGGGCAGGCGACATCGAGTACCGCACCAACGGCTCCATGATCGCCGACCGCTCCGGTGTGGTCACCCCGTTCGCGATGATCAACCTGCAGGAACGCGGCTCGTTCTTCGTCCAGGCGACCTCCGAGGTGTACGAGGGCATGATCGTCGGGGAGAACTCACGTGCCGATGACATGGACGTGAACATCACGAAGGAGAAGAAGCTCACCAACATGCGTGCGGCGTCCTCCGACACCTTCGAGAACCTCACGCCTCCCCGGAACCTGACGCTCGAGGAATCCCTCGAGTTCGCGCGGGAAGACGAGTGTGTCGAGGTGACACCGGAGTCCATCCGGATCCGCAAGGTGATCCTTGACGCCAATGAGCGCATGCGCGCTTCACGTTCACGCGCGCGGGCCTGAACACCGCAATGCAACTGAACGACGCCGGTCCCCCAGTCTCAGTGGAGGGCCGGCGTCGGCCGTTGACGCGGGAAGCGTCCAGCCCGCGCAGTCCGTCGCGGCGCTCCCGAAGGCCGTCCCTGGGACGTCCCCGGGTGTCGCAGGCGGTGTCGCGATGGGAAGGGATGGGGGCGGCAGTGTTCGGCGGCCTGATGTCGGCGCTCCTCGGCACAGCACTGCACGGGCATATCGGCTACGTCGGCGATGCCGCGCTGCCGGTCGGCGCCGCAGCGGCGCTGCTCCTGGCCGGGGCGGTTTCGGTATGGTGCGGGCTTTGGGCCCGGAACATCGTCGCCGCCGCTCTGTGCGGAGGAACCGCCTACGTCGTCGTGGCGGCCCTCTCCAGCTCGTCGGAAACCCTGATCCTCACCGGAACGAGCGGGGGCCCGGCGCTTCCGATTGCGGTCGCGGGAAACCTCTGGCTTTTCGGGCTCGCGCTGGTGAGCGTTCTCGGTGTGGCGCTGTGCGCCGTCGTGCTCCGGAGGTCCGCGTCAGCGGCCGGGACGAGGGATTAGTCCGCGCTCCGGTCCAGGTGGTGCGCCAGCAGAATCGACGTCGCAGTGCCGTCCTCATCGGCACCGCCCGACGCGTACTCCTCGAAGATCTCGCGCACGCGGCCCATCATTTTTGTCCTGTTCTCCTCGTTGAGCCGGACCCCGAGCCGCCAGACATCGATCTCGGACGGTCGGAGGCCCTCGATCTCCTGGAGGAATGTCTCGACCAGCACGGGTGCCGCGTTCGGCATGCTGGTGCGCCAGGACAAACCCGTGGCGCGGTAGGGGATCTCCTTCGCACCGCGGTTGCCCGTCCGTGGCTCCTCAGCACGCAGGTAGCCGGTCGAAAGCAGGGTGCGCACATGGTGGAGCGCCGTCGCGGGGTTCAGTTCCAGTGCCTCGGCGATTTCCTTGTTGGTCCTGCCCTTGTGAAGGCACAAGCGGAGGATCCGGAGCCGGAGGGGGGAGCTGAGTGCCCTTCCCCGCGCCTGGAACTCGTCGTCGTTTTCCATGCCTGAATCATACGCGAAAAGGCCCGACCGATTGATATTAGCCAATCGGTAAGCCGATGGGAGACCCGTCAACGCCGGGGGCGGCGCGGCGGGGGAGGCGGCACGGTTTTCGCCGCGGTGACTGCCGACAGGCGGACCACGTCGTCCCCCCGCCGGGTACGAACAGTGCATGCGTGATCGTCGACGGCAAGAAGGTCTCCGAGGGAATCAGTGAATCCCTCGTCGAGGCGATGCCGCACCACCACCCGGGTGCCGGGGGGCAGGGAGCGGAGCAGTGCCACGGCCGGTTCCATACCGGCAATGCTAGCGGTCGGCCGGATCCTCGATGGGGGCTTGCGGCGCACGGGGATGCGGTTCGTCGGTCCGGTTGCGTTAAGCTGGGGAAAGGACCAAGGTGCTCACCCCAGCACACCAGTTTCGAGGAAAGGCGTGGCACGTGACCTACGTAATCGCGCAGCCCTGCGTGGATGTCAAGGACAAGGCCTGCATTGAGGAATGCCCCGTCGACTGCATCTACGAGGGCGAGCGATCGCTATACATCCACCCGGACGAGTGCGTCGACTGCGGCGCGTGCGAGCCCGTCTGCCCGGTGGAAGCCATCTACTACGAGGACGACACCCCGGACCAGTGGGCGGAGTACTACAAGGCGAACGTCGAGTTCTTCGACGACCTCGGATCGCCCGGCGGCGCGGCCAAGCTCGGGAACACGGGCAAGGACCACCCGATCATCGCCGTGCTTCCTCCCCAGAACCAGCCCGCGTGACAGCGGAACCGGCGCAGCCCCCCGAGACACGCAGCTTCGGCCTCCGCCTGCCCGACTACCCCTGGGACGCGATGCGGCCCTACGTCGAGAAGGCCGCGCAGCACCTGGACGGAGCGGTGAACCTCTCGATCGGCACGCCGGTCGACCCGACGCCGGGCGTCGTTCGTGAGGCGCTCTCAGCGGCGTCGGACGCTCCCGGCTATCCAACGACCCACGGGACCCAGGCTTTGCGGGAAGCGATCAGTGCCTGGTTCGCGCGCCGTCGAGGTGTTCCGGGGCTCGATCCCGAAGACATCCTCCCCACTGTCGGCTCGAAGGAGCTCGTCGCCTGGCTGCCGACCCTCCTCGGGCTGGGGGAGGGGGACGTCGTCGTCCGTCCCCGTGTGGCATATCCCACCTACGACGTCGGCGCCCTGCTCGCCGGGGCCACCCCCGTCGCCGCTGATTCCCTGGCGGAACTCGCACCGGACGTGCGGCAGAGGGTCCGCCTGGTGTGGCTCAACAGCCCGTCGAATCCCACGGGTGAGGTGCTCGATGCCGGGGCGATGAAGGCTGTCGTCGATGAGGCACGCAGCCTCGGGGCCGTGGTGGGCTCGGACGAATGCTATGCCGAGCTGGGCTGGGGGAGCTGGGATCCGGAGCGCGGCGGGGTTGCAGTGCCGAGCGTGCTCGATCCGCGCGTCGCCGGCAGCAGTACCGACCTCCTGCTGGCCATCTACTCCCTGAGCAAGCAGTCGAATGTCGCCGGTTACCGGGCTGCCTTCGTGGCCGGCGACGGGGCGATCCTCGCGAATCTCGTGAACTCGCGGAAGCACGCCGGCATGATCGTGCCGTTTCCCGTTCAGGAGGCCATGCGGGTAGCGCTCGGCGATGACGGGCACGTCCAGCGGCAGAAGGACCTGTACCGGAGCCGACGCGAACGGTTGATGCCCGCGCTCCGATCCTTCGGCATGACCATCCACGGCTCCGATGCGGGCCTGTATCTGTGGGCTTCAGACGGCAGTGCGACCTGGGACACCGTCGACAGGTTCGCCGGGAAGGGCATCGTGGTGGGGCCGGGCACCTTCTACGGGGACGCGGGCAACGGTTTCGTGCGGGTGGCGCTCACCGGCACTGACGAGCGTATCGACGCCGCCGTCGCGAGGCTCGCCAGGTGAGCAGCAGCGCTGCCGCTGCCGCGATGGCACGACGACCCGGGTCCGATTAGTGATCGGAGCGCTGCTACCGGTAGCGTTTCAGGTGAATATGCCAACCTGCGGATGCAGTCGGGCAAGCGTTGCGAGAATTTCACTCCAGCTCCTGAAGGAGAGTCGATGACTGAGCAGAACAGTGCCTCGCTGCACTACAACGGTGGCGAACTGAACCTCCCGACAGTGCCGGCAGTCGAAGGCAACAACGGCTACGACGTTTCGAAACTGCTGAAGCAGACGGGGAACGTCACTTTCGACCCCGGCTTCATGAACACCGCGGCGACGACGTCGGCCATCACCTACATCGACGGCGACGCCGGGATCCTGCGCTACCGCGGTTACCCCATCGAGCAGCTGGCGCAGAACTCGAGCTTCCTCGAGGTCTCCTACCTGCTGATCTACGGGAACCTGCCCACTCCCGAGGAGCTTTCGGCGTTCGACGGCCGGATCCGGCGCCACACGCTGCTGCACGAGGAACTCAAGGGCTTCTTCGGCGGCTTTCCGCGCGACGCCCACCCCATGCCGGTGTTGTCCTCGGCGGTCTCGGCGCTCTCCACGTTCTACCAGGACTCGCTTGACCCGTTCGACGACGAGCAGGTGGAGCTCTCCACGTTCCGCCTGATGGCGAAGCTTCCGGTCATCGCGGCGTACGCGCACAAGAAGTCCATCGGCCAGCCGATGCTCTACCCGGACAACTCGATGAATCTGGTGGAGAACTTCCTGCGCCTCTCCTTCGGATTGCCGGCCGAGCCCTACGACCTCGACCCGATGATGGTCAAGGCACTCGACCTGCTGTTGATTCTCCACGCGGACCACGAGCAGAACTGCTCGACGTCGACCGTCCGCCTCGTGGGAAGCTCGAACGCCAACATGTTCGCCTCGGTCTCCGCGGGCATCAACGCGCTCTTCGGCCCGCTCCACGGCGGTGCGAACGAGGCGGTGCTCAACATGCTGCGGGACATCAAGGCCAAGGGCATGCAGCCCGAGGACTTCATGGAGAAGGTCAAGAACAAGGAAGACGGTGTGAAGCTCATGGGCTTCGGACACCGCGTCTACAAGAACTACGACCCTCGGGCGAAGATCGTCAAGGCCACCGCGCACGACATCCTGAGTAAGCTCGGCGGGAATGACGAGCTGCTGGATATCGCCATGCGGATCGAAGAGAAGGCGCTTGCCGACGACTACTTCATCGAGCGCAAGCTGTACCCGAACGTGGACTTCTACACCGGCCTCATCTATAAGGCGATGGGCTTCCCGGAGAAGATGTTCACGGTGCTCTTCGCGATCGGGCGCCTCCCGGGGTGGATTGCCCAGTGGCGCGAGATGATGCAGGATCCGCAGACGAAGATCGGGCGCCCCCGCCAGCTCTACACGGGAGAGCCGGAGCGCAACTACCCCGCGCGCTGATCAGCGACGCGGGGACGTCCTAGGCCCCTGCCATGGTTCACGGGGAAAAACTCCCGGGCACTGAGCCGCGTCCAGTGATAGGTTTCGGGTATGGCTTCTACATTGGTGCGCCCCCGGAACGGCAAGCTCATCGGTGGCGTCTGCGCCGCCCTCGCTACCCGCTTCGGCATTTCGAAAACACTCGTTCGCCTCGGATTCGTGATCTTCGGCCTGGTCGGGATCGGAGAACTGGTCTACATCGTCCTGTGGATCACCATTCCGAAGGCCTGACCGAAGAGTGCGGTGGAGCGACTGACGCACCAAAAAACGACGGGCGCACTGGTTTCAACGAGCACGCCCGTCGTTTGCGGGCGTGCAAGGCCCCCGCCCGGCTAGGCGCCCGAAGCGTACCCCTGAGGATTGTCCTTCTGCCAGCGCCAGTGGTCCTCGCACATCTCGTCCAGCGTGCGGGTGGCCGACCATCCGAGGTCTGCGAGCGCTGATGACGGATCCGCGTAGCTGACCGCTGCATCGCCCGGGCGGCGCGGCGCGAACTCATAGGGGACGTCGTGACCGGCCGCGGCCGAGAACGCGGCGAGGACCTCGAGTACCGACGAGCCGTCTCCGGTTCCCAGGTTCCAGCGGTGCACGCCGCCGTGCCGGGCGAGGTACTCGAGCGCGGCGAGGTGGCCCGCGGCGAGATCCACCACATGGATATAGTCGCGGATGCCGGTCCCGTCGGGTGTGGGGTAGTCGTTCCCGAAGACCATCACCTTCTCGCGGCGGCCCACGGCGACCTGCGCGACGAACGGCAGGAGGTTGTTCGGCGTTCCTGTGGGGTCCTCGCCGATCCTGCCCGAGGGGTGCGCTCCCACGGGATTGAAGTATCTCAACAGGGCGACGTTCCAACGTGGGTCGGCAGCTCCCACATCCGAAAGGATGTCCTCGATCTGTTCCTTGGTGCGGCCGTACGGATTGACGGCGTCCAGGGGCATCTTCTCGATGAGGGGCACTTCCTCGGAAGCGCCGTACACGGTGGCGGAGGAGCTGAAGACCATCGTCCGGACCTCGTGGGCGTCCATCACCCGCAGCAGGCTGATCGTGCCGCCCACATTGTTGTGGTAGTAGTACAGCGGTTTGTCGACCGACTCGCCGACGGCCTTCAACCCCGCGAAGTGGATCACGGCGTCCACCTGCTCCTGCTCGAAGACCGCGCTCATCCCCTTTTCGTCGAGAAGGTCGACCTGGTGGAAGGCCAGGCGGCGGCCCGCGAGTTCCTGGACACGATCCAGTGACGTCTTCGTGGAATTCGTGAGGTTGTCGACCACGACGACGTCGTGCCCGGCTTCCAGCAGTGCCAGCGAGGTGTGTGAGCCGATGTACCCGCTGCCGCCGGTAACGAGAATTTTCATGCTTCCCAGTCTAGTTGTCATCCATGGCTGAACCCGACGGCAGCCGAGGCCGACGGCGCCGCTGCGACCGAGATGGTGAGCCCGGTCCCGGTCTCCGCCGGCAGCCATTCGCCCTGGCCACGCGTCCACTGCAGATCGGAAAAGGCCACCGAGTCGATGGAGAGTGCGTCGGCGTTGGCAACCGCCCAGTGCGCCTCGGCCCAGCCCTGTGCACCTCCCACCTCACGGGTGAGTGAACTCCCGTCAACGGTCCCATTCGGCCCGAACAAGCTGCCGAGCTCGGTTGCCACGGCTTCCGCGCTTCCCGCCTGCTCCGCGTCCCGCAGCACGCAGGTAAGGGATGCCGCGGACTCACCGGTCAGGGCGGAGGCGAAGGCCCGGCCCTCCGCCTCATGATCCGCGTAGGCGTCAGGGAAAGCACTGCGCTGCACGGTCTGTGCCGCCTCGGTGATGGGAAGACTCTTATAGTCCGGAACCCGCACCAGGGCGTCATAGAACGCGTTGGTGGCATACACCGGGTCCAGAATCTGTTCCTCGGTGCCCCAGCCCTGCGACGGCCGCTGCTGGAACAGGCCGCGGGAGTCAGGGCCGGCGTCGTCCCCGTAGGCGATATTCTCGAGCCCGGACTCCTGGATGGCCGTAGCGATCGCGATGGACGCCGCCCGGGCGGGTAGGCCGCGGGCCACTGCCACTCCAGCGATCAGCGCGGCGTTTCGCGCCTGCGACGGCCGGAGGTCGTAGCTGTCTGCCCCGACGGTCGCCGAGCACCGCTCGCGGACCAGCACCTGGGTGTCATTCACCCGGGTGACCGCAAGGTAGACGGCACCCGCCACCAGGCTGAGGAGTACCACCAGCACGACGGCGGCGCGCATCCGGCGTCGTCGTCGCACGGCGGCACCACCGGAACGGTAGGGAGCTGCCACGCGCTACTGGTTCGCGTGCAGTGCGGGGTTGAGCGCAATGCCGTTGCCCCGGCGCGGGCGGGCTTCGACCACTCCGGTGGAGGAGTTCCGCAGGTAGAGCACGCCTGATTCGCCGGAGAACTCGGACGCCTTGACCACGGTGCCGTCCTGCAGGGTGAGCTTCGTCCCTGCAGTGATGTAGAGCCCGGCCTCCACTACGCAGTCATCGCCGAGGGAGATCCCCACCCCGGCCTCGGCGCCGAGGAGGCACCGTTCACCGATGGTGATCGTCTCCTTCCCACCGCCCGAAAGAGTGCCCATGATCGAGGCGCCTCCACCGATGTCGGACCCGTCGCCCACCACGACGCCTGCCGAGATCCGGCCCTCCACCATGGAGTGGCCGAGGGTTCCGGCATTGAAGTTCACGAAGCCCTCATGCATCACGGTGGTTCCTTCGGCGAGATGGGCGCCGAGCCGGACGCGGTCGGCGTCGGCGATCCGCACACCGGCCGGCAGCACGTAGTCCACCATCCGCGGGAATTTGTCCACCGCGAGAACGGTGACCGGACCGCGGGCACGGAGCGCCAGACGCACCTCATCGAAGGCCTTGACTGCACACGGTCCGTGGTTCGTCCACACCACGTTGGCCAGCAGCCCGAATACGCCGTCGAGGTTGATGCTGTTGGGCGCCGCGAGTCGGGAGGACAGCAGGTGGAGCCGGAGATAGGCATCGGCGGCATCGACCGGCGCGGCGTCGAGGTCCGACGTCGTCTCCACGACCGTGTGCGTGGTCCGCCTCAGTGGATCCGGGCCTGCAGCAGCTAGACGTTCCAGGTTTCCGCGCAGTCCGGCATCGGCCGACGCATCCGCTGTGCCGAGGCGGGGAGCGGGATACCAGACGTCGAGGACGTTGCCGTCGTCGTCGAGGGTGGCGAGGCCCAGGCCGCTGGCCGTTCTCGGACTTCGGGCAGTGCGGGAGGAAGTGGATGCGATCTGGGTCATGGCCACCAGTCTACCGAGGGATAATGTTGGACCATGACTGAGCTGCCCCCCCCTGCCCTCGACCTCACCTCGGATGTGGCGCTGCTGACCGCCCGGCTGATCGACCTCGAGAGCGTATCCGGCAATGAGCGTGCCCTCGCAGACAGCGTGGAGGCCGCGCTGCTGGCGCTGGACCACCTCGAGGTCGTCCGGAATGGGGACTCGGTGATGGCGCGCACCACCCTCGGACGGAATGAGCGGGTCATCCTCGCCGGGCATCTGGACACTGTTCCCCTTCCCTCGGCACCGGGCGCGAGGGGGACCGTCCCCGCTGCCTGGGACGGCGGTGTGCTGTACGGACGGGGGGCCACCGATATGAAGGGCGGGGTGGCAGTGCAGCTCGCCCTCGCTGCTGCCCTGACCGACCCCGCAAGGGACATCACCTTCATCTTCTACGACCACGAGGAGGTCGAAGCGTCGCTGAGCGGCCTCGGCCGGCTGGCGGAGGCCTACCCCTCCTGGCTGGAGGCGGACTTCGCCGTCCTGCTTGAACCGACCGACGGCACCGTCGAGGGCGGATGCAACGGCACCGCGCGCTTCTCTGTCACCACCGCGGGCCGGGCCGCGCATTCCGCGCGGGCGTGGATGGGTGAGAACGCCATCCACGCGGCGGCCGAGGTGCTCGTGCGGCTCCGCGATCACTCCCCGGCCACGGTGACGGTGGACGGACTGGACTACCGCGAGAGCCTCAACGCCGTGAAGATCGCCGGCGGGACCGCGGGAAACGTGATCCCCGACGCCACGGTCATCGAGGTCAATTACCGCTTTGCGCCGGACAAGACGCCCGACCAGGCCGAGCAGTACGTTCGGGAGCTTCTCGAAGGGTTCGACGTCGAGCGCACCGACGCCGCTGCCGGCGCCCGCCCGGGGCTGCAGCACCCGGCGGCCGCCGACTTCGTCGCCGCAGTGGGCGCCGAGCCTAAGCCCAAGTACGGCTGGACCGATGTGGCGAGGTTCAGCGCCCTGGGTATTCCGGCCGTCAACTTCGGGCCAGGTGATGCCCTCCTGGCGCACACCGATGACGAACACGTGCACGCCGAGGCGATCCGGGAGTGCCTGCGCGCCCTTCGGACGTGGCTTTCCTCCCGATGAGGCCCTAGCTCAGGTACTCGCCGCGTCCATCGCGACGACGCCGTCCTGCTTCGTAGTTTTCGCTTTGCCCTTGGTCCGGAAGGTCAGCAGCGTGGAAAGCCGCGAGGCAACCGAGGAGAGGGCGAAGTTGATGACGATGAAGATCAGCGCGGAGATGAGCAGTGCCTGAAGGAGGTTGCCTTCCCCGACCCCGAGCCGCCGGGCGTTCTGCAGCAGCTCCGAGTAGCCGATGATGTAGCCCAGCGCCGAGTCCTTCAAAATGACGACGAACTGGCTGACCAGTGCGGGGAGCATCGCGATCAGGGCCTGTGGGACCTCGATGCTCCGCAGCGACTGGAGCGGCGTCATGCCGATCGCCATGCCCGCTTCGCGCTGGCCCTTGGGGAGGCCCTGCACGCCCGAGCGGATGAGTTCGGCGATGACGGATCCGTTGTAGAGCGTCAACGCCACGACGACGGCGACGAACGCCGGGTCGTCGATGGCGTCGACCCGGCCGAAGCCGAGCCAGAGGAAGATCATCATGAGCAGCACGGGAATCGCCCGCAGGAATTCGACGATGACGCCAGCCACCGCCCGGAGCGGCAGGAAGTGCGACAACCGGCTCATACCGAAGATCAAGCCGAAGAGGATCGAGGTCACCACCGCGATGGCTGCGGCCTTGAGCGTATTCAGCAGCCCGGGGAGGATGAAGAACTCCCAGGTACGGCCTTCGAGGAACGGTGTCCATTTCTCTGCGGCCAGTTGGCCCTTCCCGCCCAGGAGAAAGACCACGTAGGCCACGAGGGCCACGATCAGGGCGACCCCGAGGATGTTGCCGAGGAGGATGTTGCGCCGGGCCTTGGGCCCGGGAGCGTCGAAGAGGACCTGCTGCACGCTCATCGAGCCACCGCCAATTTCCTGGAAGCCCAGGTGGTAAGAAGGCCGACGGGGATCACGATGATCACGAATCCGAGGGCGAAGGTGAGGAAGATCGGGATGACGAGGTCTCCACGGAATTCGATCATCGTCTTCATCAGGCTTGACGCTTCGATGGCGACCGAGCCGGCTGCGGCCACCGTGGAGTTCTTGATGAGGGCGATGAGGACGTTGCCCAGCGGGGCGATGGCTCCCCGGAACGCCTGGGGCAGGATGATGAGCCGGGCTGCCGGCAGGAAACTCAGGCCGATGGCACGCGCCGCTTCCGCCTGGCCTAGCGGCACGGTATTCACACCACTCCGGATCGCCTCGCAGACGAATGCGGCGTGGTAGAGCGAAAGGCCGAGGATGGCGAGCCGGAAGAAATTGAGGTTGAAGTCATCGGTGAGGGAGACCTGGAGCTGGCCGAACAGGCCGAGAACCCCGAAGGCGATGATGATGGTGAGCGGCGTATTGCGGAAGATGTTCACATACGCTGCACCGACGAACTGCAGGCTGGCGATGGGGGAGATCCGGAACAGGGCCAGGAGGGTGCCGAGCAGCGTCGCCCAGATGGCTGCCCAGAAGGTCAGTTGGATGTTGGCCCAGAAAGCAGCGGGCACGTCGTAGGTTTCGAACAGCGTGAGATAGTTCTCCACGGTCCACCTCTTCTCGAGTTTTGAACATGCGTCGGTGGGGTGGCCCCGGAAGGACCACCCCACCGACAGAGGTAGGTGTTACGCGCAGTCGTCCGGCGTCGGTGGGTTCAGCTCGTCGTTGTACGTGTAGTCAGCGCCCTCGGTGTTTGCTGTGATCGCTTCCTCCCACGCGCCTTCCTCGATCATCTTGGTGATCGCTTCGTTGATGGCCTCGCAGGTGGTGTTGTCCTGGGGGAGGCCCACGCCGTACTTCTCCTCGGAGAACGGTGCACCGACCACCTTGAACTGTCCTGCATTGGATTCCTGCGCGGCAAGCCCGGCGAGGATGATGTCATCGGTGGTGGCGGCATCGATTCCGCCGCCGGCCATCAGGCTCACGCACTCCGCGTAGCCGGGCTGCTCCACGAGGTTGACGCCGGGGTAGTTGTCCTTGATCTTCTGCGCCGAGGTGGAGCCGGTGACGGAGCAGAGGTTCTTGCCCTCGAGGTCTTCCGGGCCGCTGATGGAATCGTCATCGGCGCGGACCAGGAGGTCCTGGCCGGCAACGAAGTAGGGGCCCGCGAAAGCAACGGTTTCCTTGCGTGCGTCGGTGATGGAGTAGGTCGCGAAGATCATGTCCACCTGGCCGTTGCTCAGCAGGTTCTCACGGTTGGCCGAGGGTGCCTCGACGAACTCGATCTGGTCCTCGGCGTAGCCGAGTTCGTTGGCCACGTACTTGGCGACGTCGACGTCGAAGCCCGAGTAGGAGCCTCCCTCGTCGAAGCCGAGGCCTGGCTGGTCGAACTTGATGCCGATGCGGACGGTCTCCCCGGCGGCTTCGGTTTCGCCGCCGCCGGTTGTTTCGCCTCCGCTGTCGCCTCCGCCACAGGCGGACAGGGTGAGTGCTGCCGCAGCAGCGATGGCTGCCGCAGCGTAACGGGTCTTGCGCATTGATTTCTCCTTGCGTTGTGGCCCTGAAGGCCTGGACGGATGTTGAAAGTTTCTGGTCCTGCGGGGTGAATCAGTGGGCGAGGATTTTTCCCAGGAAATCCTTCGCCCGGTCGCTCTGGGGATTCGTGAAGAACTCCTCCGGCGTAGCCTGCTCGACGATCTGTCCGTCGGCCATGAAGATCACCCGGTCGGCGGCTTTCCGGGCGAACCCCATCTCGTGGGTGACCACGATCATCGTCATCCCTTCCTTCGCAAGCGACACCATGGCGTCGAGGACCTCGTTGATCATCTCAGGGTCGAGCGCCGACGTCGGTTCGTCGAACAGCATGACCTTCGGCTGCATGGCGAGGGCCCTGGCGATGGCGACGCGCTGCTGCTGGCCGCCCGAAAGCTGGGCGGGCAGCTTCTGTGCCTGGTTGTCGACGCCCACCCGTTTCAGGAGGGACAGCGCCAGGTCCTTGGCCTCGCCGCTCTTCATGCCCTTGACCTTCACCGGTCCGAGGGTCACGTTCTCAAGAATCGACTTGTGCGCGAACAGGTTGAAGGACTGGAACACCATGCCGACGTCGGCCCGCAGTTTTGCCAGAGCCTTGCCCTCGGCGGGGAGCGCCTTGCCGTCGACCCGGATTTCGCCGTCGTCGATCGTTTCGAGCCGATTGATCGCGCGGCACAGCGTTGATTTTCCTGAGCCTGAAGGCCCGATCACCACAACCACTTCTCCGCGGGCCACCTCGAGGTTGATGTCCTGCAGGACGTGGAGGTCACCGAAGTGCTTGTTCACGTGCTTCAGCGAGACCAGCGGTTCCCCTGAAGGCACGGATGTAGACGGTTGCGCTTCACTTGTCATGGATAGAATCTAGCGAACTATCGCCCTTTGGCAATCCACCCGCGCCCAAAGCGGGTAATCGTGATTCAAGAGCAATCAAGCCGGGGACCGAATCGGAATCGCATAGCCTTGGGAGATGCCTCACATTCATAGCTCGAACGACGACCAGAACGCAGGCCCGACCGGCCGGGCCGACGAGCCCCGACGGCGCGGGCAGGTCGAGTTGCGGCGGAGCCAGGCGTCGGTTCCCCAGTCGGACAGTTACCTGCTCGACGCCGATGACTCGGCGCCCTTCACCAAGACCGATCCGTGGCGGGTGCTCCGCATCCAGAGCGAATTCGTCGAGGGATTCGGAACCCTCTCCGAGCTGGGACCCGCAATCAGCGTTTTCGGTTCGGCCCGCACCTCACGGGACTCGCCGTTCTACGCCATCGGAGAGGAAGTGGGGCGGCGGCTCGTGGGGGCCGGTTATGCGGTCATCACCGGGGGAGGCCCGGGCGCCATGGAGGCCGCCAACAAGGGGGCATGCCAGGCCGGCGGAATGTCGGTGGGCCTCGGAATCGAGTTGCCGTTCGAACAGGGAATGAACGAGTGGGTCGATCTCGGCATCAATTTCCGGTACTTCTTCGCGAGGAAGACCATGTTCGTGAAGTACGCGCGGGGGTTCGTGGTGCTGCCCGGCGGATTCGGAACGCTGGATGAACTGTTCGAGGCCATGACACTCGTGCAGACCAAGAAGGTCACCTCCTTCCCGATCGTCCTGGTCGGGGTGGCCTACTGGACGCCGCTGCTCGACTGGGTCCGGAACACGCTCCTGGTGGAAGGGACGGTGTCGCAGGCCGACATCGACCTAGTCCACCTCGTCGACAGCGCGGAGGATGCAGTGCGCTTCGTGGTTGCGGACACGGGAGGGGCAGCAGCGCGGTGAGCCGGCACTCTGGCACGATTACCCAGTGACCCTCTTCCTTGTCTTCGTGGCCGTGGCACTGCTGGGATCGACCGCCGTACTGGCCTCCGGTTACCAACCGTTCTCCCGGTGGACCGGACGGTCCGACGCCGTCGACGGGGACAGCGGTGCGCGGCTCCCGGAAATGGGGCTGGTGGAACCGGTGGCGTCGCTGCCTCCTGTCCTCCTGCCTGCCCGGCCGACGTCCGCCGACGTCGACCGTGTGGTGTTCAGCCTCGGACTGCGCGGCTACCGGATGGACCAGGTGGACCAGGTCCTTGACCGGCTGGCGGCCGCCCTCGCGGAGCGCGATGCCGTCATCGAGCAGTTGAGAACGGGTGTCGGCGAACCCGAGGATTCCCGTCCGTGAGCGGAGCCGTGCGCGGGTCGGACGGACGTCGAAAGTGCGCGTGGGCCGTAGCGAGTAGTGACTATGAGCTCTACCATGACCTCGAGTGGGGCCGGACGGTGGTGGGGGAGTCCGCACTGTTCGAGCGGCTCAGCCTTGAGGCCTTCCAGTCCGGACTGAGCTGGATCACCATCCTGCGTAAGCGGGAGTCCTTTCGAACGGCGTTCGCCGGGTTCGATCCCGCGGTGGTGGCGCAGTTCGGGAACGACGACGTCGCGAGGCTTCTGGCCGACGCCGGGATCGTCCGGAACCGTGCCAAGATCGTCGCCACGATCGCGAATGCGCGGGCATTGCTGGAGCTGCCCGACGGCGTCACCCTCGCCGGCATCCTCGCTGCCCACCGGAAGGGTGACGATTCCGCACCGGCCAGCATGGCTGCCGTGCCGGCAATCACGCCCGAGAGCACCGCGCTGGCCAGGGAACTCCGTGCGCGCGGCTTCCGATTCGTGGGGCCCACCACGGCCTACGCCATGATGCAGGCCACCGGATTCGTGAACGATCATGTGGCGGATTGCTGGGTGCGGACTGACGAACTGCAGGATCCGGGCCGGTGACGTCCGTGAGCGGCAGCCGGTCGATCAGCCGCCTCAGGCCGGTCCGCTGGCACTGGGCGGTCCAGGTGCTGTCCATCTTCGCCCTGGCCCGCGCGATCTCTCTGGGAATCCTGGTCTGGGCGGCGGGAGCGCAGGGCCCGAGCCCGTGGGGAGGGGCCGCCCCCGGCTATGGCGCCTTCATCAATTACTGGGACAGCGGGTGGTACCAGCAGGTTTTCGACAACGGCTACCCGGAGGTGCTTCCCCGGAACGCGGACGGGGTGGTGGTGCCCAACCAGTGGGCCTTCTATCCGCTCTTCCCCGGGCTGGTGCGGCTGATCGACCAGATCACGGGGATCGGATGGGGAGCGGCAGCGCCGTTCGTCGCCGTCGCCTCGGGGTTCGCGGCCGCGCTCGTGGTCTACCGGCTCTTTCGGCTTCGGACCCGCCACCGGGACGCGCTCTGGGGTGTGGGGCTTGTCGCGGTCCTGCCGGTCTCGCCGATCCTCCAGATCCCCTACGCCGAGTCCCTTCATCTTCTCCTGCTCGCGTCGTCGCTCTATCTCGTCGCAAGAAGGCGCTACCTCACCGCGGTACCAGTGGTGCTGACCATGTGCTTCGCCCGTCCGGCGGGAGTTCCCTTTGCCGTCCTTCTCGCAGGGATGCTCGTCTCCGAGCTCATGCGGGAACACGGGAGTGGGCCGGGGCGGCTCTGGGATGCGGCGCGCAAACCGGACACCATCCGGCTGGCGGTACTGACTGCGAGTACTGGGATCGGCGCGCTCGCCTGGCCCATTGCCGCATGGCTGTCCACCGGTCAATTCTCGGCGTACGTCGAAACCGAGACGGCGTGGCGCGAGGACGAGCTCTCGCCCTTTACGCCCTGGCTGGCCGTGGCGTCGTCTTATTTCGGGCCGGTGCTGGGAGCCGGGGCGGTGGCCGTACTGGCCGTTGGATGCGTGCTCCTGCTGCGGACCGCTGCCGTCCGGCGACTGGGCACTGCGATGCAGTTCTGGTGTGCGGCCTACCTGCTCTACCTTGCCGCTTTCTGGAATCCGCAGACCAGCACCTTCCGCATTCTGCTTCCGTTGTTTCCCCTGGCGCTTTCCGCAGTCCTCATCTCCCGGAACCCACGGTACCGATGGGCTCTGGCCGCCGTCTCGGTGCTCCTGCAGGTGGTGTGGGTCGCGTGGCTGTGGACCTGGTCGCCGAGCACCCCTGAGGGGGACTACCCGCCCTAGGCTCAGCCCCGCCCGGCAATGGATGGCTGTGCCGCAAGGCCACCTGGCGCCTGACCCGGCGGCGCTTTCGGTGTGACCCACGCCCCACGGGAATTAGTCCGGCGGCAGATTGTGCTGAATAATGTTTCCTGATGACGCGCACCGCGGAGACGGACAGTTCTTCTCCGTGTCAGGTGCACCGCTTACCGTCGCGTTGCCGGATACCGGACACGCATTGTTGAAAGGGACACTCCTTATGGCTGCCATGAAACCGCGAACCGGCGATGGGCCGATGGAAGTCACCAAAGAGGGCCGCAGCCTGATCATGCGGGTTCCGATCGACGGCGGAGGCCGGCTTGTGGTGGAACTGAATGCCGAAGAGGCAGGAAAACTGAAGGACTGTCTCCTGACCGTGACGGGCTGACCGGACGGATTGCCCGGCCGGTCGCGCCGTGACCCGGGCGGCCGGTCAGGACCGTCGTTTCACTGCGAGGAGCAGGCCCGTTCCGGTCGGCAGCACCGTCGAAAGCAGTTGATCGTTGTCCCGTACTGCCCGTCCCACCTGACGGAGGACGTTTGTCGAGGACTCACGGACTGCGGGGTCGGAAACACGGTCCTCGTCGAGTGCGTCGTTGACGATCAGCATCCCGCCCGGCTTGAGCAGACGGACAGCCTGGTCTACGTAGAGGGGAAGTCCGGGCTTGTCGGCGTCGATGAAGACAAGGTCATACGCGGCGTCGGTCAACCGGGGGAGAACGTCCGCGGCGTGCCCGGAGATCGTGCGGGTGCGGTTGCTCGGCACACCAGCCTCCGCGTAGGCCTCGCGGGCTGTGCGGAGGTGGTCGACGTCGGAATCGATCGTGGTGAGCACCGACTGCGGCCCCAGCCCCCGGAGGAGACACACGCCGGAGACTCCTGCTCCTGCACCGACCTCAACGGCCGTCTGCGCCTTCGAGCCCGCGGCGAGGACGGTCAGGGCAGCGCCGACGCCCTGCGAAACCGGGGTGACTCCCAGTTCGTGGGACCTGTCCCGGGCCCGGAGGAGTACTTCATCCTCAGCCGGCAGGCCTTCGGTGTAGGACCAGCTGCTTAGTTTGTCGGCGGCCATGGCGTCCATTCTGTCGATGTCCTGGTGGAAATGCTGGCAAGATCTGATATGTCGGGCACAAGCCCGCTGATAAGACTACTGGGTGGGCGGGTGCCCCGAATTTTTCCAGCTACCTCACAGCTTCCTGCGAAACAATTTTGCTTCGGGACATCCGTGTCGAAGGCGGCCACGAATCCTTGATAACCACAAGTTGTTGGTCGCAGGCGGTTCGACGGCCATGGCAGCCCAGGAATCCTGGCGAGAGGGGAAGATGATGTCTACCGTGAACACGGCAGCAACGACGGTCCCGGCACCCGATCCGGAAATGCCCGGCAGCGGCGAGGAGACCCCGTGGGTGGCGCCATCGTGGGAAGAAGTGGTGGTCGATTATTCACCGAAGGTGTACCGGCTCGCGTACCGGCTGACGGGCAACAAGTACGACGCCGAGGACCTCACGCAGGAAGTCTTCGTCCGTGTCTTCCGGTCACTGGCGAACTTCAGGCCCGGCACGCTGGACGGCTGGCTGCACCGCATCACCACGAACCTCTTCCTGGACCAGGCGCGCAGGAAGACCCGCATCCGCTTCGACGGCCTTACCGACGAAGCCGAGAGCCGCCTTCCCAGTAAACATCCCGGCCCCGAGCGGAGCTTCGAGTTCAACAACCTGGACATCGATGTCCAATCAGCGTTGGAAGAGCTTCCCCCGGATTTCAGGGCCGCCGTTGTCCTGTGTGATCTTGAGGGTCTCGCCTATGACGAGGTGGCGCGGGTGCTGGACGTCAAACTCGGCACGGTGAGGTCGCGGATCCACCGCGGCAGGACCATGCTGCGGGAAAAGCTCGCCCACCGGGATCCACGGAAGCCCAGCAGCAACGGACCGGCCCTCTCGATGCCGCGAGTGGCAGGTGTGGGCTAGGCCGCGATGCGTCATCCCAGGAGATTCCTGCAGGACTTTGCTGACGAGGAACTCGAACCGCGAAAGCGGGCCGCTGTCGCCGAACACCTGCTGCGCTGCTCCCACTGTGCGGCGTCGATCGACGACCACCGACGGCTTCGTTTCGTTCTTGCCCGAACTGATGTCCCGGAGCCCCCCGAGGACCTATCCGGCCGCATTCTCGGCAGGATGAGCGGTTCCTCCAGCGTGCCATCAGCCGCCGGGGCGCCGGCCACGGGGCTACGCATCGGGACGCAGAGGGCACTACCCTCGGCCCGCCGGATTCCATTGATGGCAGTCGGCGGAGCTGCGGCCGCTGCCGCTGCGATCCTCGCGGGTGCCTACGTGGTGGGGGCCGAGGATGGCTCGACGCCTGTGGCGGGGGCAGATGCGGCGAGCGCCCTCCGAGCCGGCTGGGAGTCCGTTGCGCCGGAGACTCCCGCTGTCCTTGACGCCGGAGAGCTGGATCGGCTCAGGGAGGACGGCTGGTACTGCCCCGAACTTGAAGCAATGGGATTCGCGCTGAGGAGTGCTGAGGGAATTACGGTGGGTGGGCGCCCCACGCTGGAACTCGTGTTGGACAACGGCACTGACACCATCACTGTCTATGAACAACGCCGCCTGAACTCTGCACGGGATGCGGGTACGCCGCCGGTCAACGCGGTGACCGGCAATTCGGTGACCGTGGACGGTTTCGAGCACATCGGTGGAACCGAGCGGGACATGTGGGTCCGTCCGGGGGAGCCATGGCAAGTGGTGCTGCATTCACCGTCCGTGACCTACACGGTTGTCTCGAGCATGGCCGCAGCGGCGATGCCGCAGGCTCTGAATCAGCTGGTGGCAACGGAGCATGCACAGTTGGCGCCTCCGCCCCAAGGCCCTGACAACTCGATGATGACTCGAATCCTCCGGGGATTGGGCGTTCTGGCGGACCCGGGTCGAGCGCAGTAGGAAATCGCGGGGGCGTCCTGGCTCCCCCGGGAAATGGCCGGGCGCCTGGGTGAAAGGTAGGCTGTTCCCGTGGTGGGAATCAACGGTATCGAGTTCGTAGTCCTGGCGATCCTCGCGGTTTTCATCCTGGGGCCCGAGCGCCTTCCGGAGTACGCGTCCCAGCTCGCCCGGCTGGTGAAGGGACTCCGCCGGATGGCCTCCGGCGCGCGGGAACAGCTCCGCGAGGAAGTAGGACCGGAGCTTGATGAAGTGGACTGGCGGAAGCTGGATCCGCGCCAGTATGACCCCCGACGAATCATCAAGGAGGCGCTTCTCGACGACGTGGAGGATGTCTTCAAGCCGGTGAGCGACGGAGCTCCGACCACCGGGACGCCCACCCCCCGGCCCGGCGCGGCCCATGCCCTTTCGTTGTCCCCGGCAGCTGCCGTGTCCGCACGGCTCGCCGCGGGGCAGCCGGCTCCCTACGACGTCGAGGCGACCTAGCGCAACTCGGCCTGAGTACTACCTGGAAATTGCCCGTGCGTGCCTCACCACGATAGCGGGACCGGGGCGTTACACAGTTTCGGGCACACACCGGATGCATTCGTGCCAGCGCGGTTGCACGCCCCCCGTACCGGACCGCATCCCCGTGTTACGACCGATTCCAGATCGGGGTGTCCTTCGTGACCGCTTTCCTGATCGCTACCGGAACCAACGCGGATTCCGAAAAGCGTTTCCAGGGCCGCGACGTATTCGTCCTGGCGTCCCGCAACCGCCAGTTGTCTGGCGCGGACGGTCGGGACATGGAGCAGCTGCCGGACAATCCTTCGCAGCGCGGCATTCACTTCCTCCGTCGAGGCCGAACAGCCCTGCTTCTGCGTAACTCGATCCATCTCGGTGTCGAGAACCTGGTGGATGTGCTGGCGCAGGGCGACGATGGCGGTGTCGACGATGCGGGTCCGTTCTTGTTCCGCGAAACGCTGCGCTGCCCGCCGCACGAGGGTTTGGGCGTGGTGCAGTGTGTCTGCGTCCGCTTTCGGAGCGGCGCGGCGGACCGACTCCAGGGTGATGAGGTCGATGCCGGGCAGTTCCGCGACGGAGGAGTCGAAATCACGGCTGGGCACGAGATCGATGACGGTGAGGGGTCGGTGCTCTTTCGGGTCGACCGGCATGAGTTCTGATGCGCTGATGCGGGCCCCCGTGCCGCTGCAGCCGATGAGGAGGTCCGCCCGGGCGGCAGCCGCCGGCAGGTCGTCCGGAGCAAGTGCGGTTCCTTGCCTGGCAGCGACGAACGCCTGCGCCCGGCCCGACCGCGAGAAAACCAGGACCTCCGAACATCCCCTGCTCCTGAGGATGTCCAGGACGCACCCGGCGTAGGCCCCCGTGCCGAAGAGAATGACTGATCGGCCCGCTACGGACGGAAAGTCCCAGCCACTGGTGGCCAGATCGAGAGCTACATCGGCTATCGACCTGCCGGTAGCGCTGAGCGTCGTGCACGTTCCCACTTCCTTCGCAGCACGGGAGGCGCCCTCGAACAGGCGGATCAGGCGCCCGCCGGCCGTCCCCGCACGTTGTGCATCTGAGAGAGCCCGGCGGACCTGCCCCGCGATCTCCCGCTCACCCGCGACGATCGATTGAAGGCCCGTTGCTGCGGTGAAGAGGTGCTCCGCCACCGATGGCCCGTCGATAAGCTCGAAGAGTGTGGTCAGCTGGATCCGAGATAGACCGGAACAGTGGCTGACCGCTTCCCTGACGGCGGCGCAGGCAGCGTCGATGTCCTGGGCAGGTCCGGTTTCACAGTAGATCTCGAAGCGGTTGCACGTGGACAGGACCACCGATCCTGTTACAGCGGAACTGCTCGCGGTGAGATGCCGGCCTATCTTCGAGGAAATGTTGGAGAGCCGGGCCGCGGATTCGAGGTCCAGCTCCCGGTATTTCGCGACGAGCACCAGAAGCACCGGGCCCTCTTCGGACTGGTAGGTGTCGGGTTCCGCCGAACGCAGCATTTGAGACAACTTAGGTTCCCCCCAGTGGGCCTGGCGTCAATGTCCGGACGCAACGGCTGCGTCTACGGACAAGAGTTCTACAGGCACCTTTGGGAATCCTTGAGCCGGGTCATGCTGCAGGTACTGGTTCGGAACCCCGAACGACAGGTTGCTCCGGAATCGAGGTGCTACCGCAGCGAGACAGGCAGCTTCTTGCCGTCCAGGCCCCGCGGCCGCCGGGCGAGCGAGCGCGCGATGGAGCGCAGCTCCTCAGCGGCAGGGGATTGGGAGTCGCTGAGGACAAGGGGGAGTCCGGTGTCGCCCCCCTTGCGCAGCGCAACGTCCATCGGAACGCTTCCCAGGAGGGGGATGGAAGCGCCCAGGGTGTGCGTCAGGCGCTCGGCCAGCGTCCGGCCACCGCCCGCACCGAACAACTCGAGCCGTTCGCCGTCGGGCAGTTCCAGCCATGACATGTTCTCGACAACGCCTGCCACCCGCTGGCCCGTCTGCGCCGCCATGGCCCCGGCGCGTTCGGCGACGTCGGCGGCTGCGCTCTGCGGAGTGGTCACCACCAGCAGTTCGGAACGAGGAAGGAGCTGGGCCACGGAAATCGCGATATCCCCGGTGCCGGGCGGGAGATCGAGGAACAGCGCGTCAAGATCGCCGAAGTACACGTCCGTCAGGAACTGCTCGAGGGCACGGTGAAGCATCGGGCCCCGCCAGGCGACGGGTTGATTGGTCTTGACGAACATCCCGATCGAAATGACTTTCACGCCGTGGGCGACGGGAGGAAGGATCATCTCGTCCACCCGCGTTGGAGCCTGGGTGATGCCCATCAGGGCGGGTACCGAAAAGCCGTACACGTCGGCGTCGACAATGCCCACGCGCAGTCCCTCGGCTGCCATGGCGGTCGCCAGGTTGACCGTGACACTCGATTTGCCGACACCACCCTTGCCGCTGGCGACCGCATACACGCGCGTGAGCGAATCTTCCGCGTTGAAGGGGTTGCTGCGCTGCCCTGCAGAGCCGCGCAGCAGTTCCTTCAGCGCGTCCCGCTGCTCCTGGTTCATGACGCCGAGCTGCACCTGCACGGCACTCACGCCGTCGAGCGCGCCGACCGCACGCTCGACGTCGGCGGTGATGGTCTCCCGCAGGGGACATCCCTGGATGGTGAGGAGCACGCGGACCTGGACGACGCCGCCGGGTTCGACGGTGATGGCGTCCACCATCCCCAGCTCGGTGATGGGTCGTCGAAGCTCGGGGTCGATCACCGAGGCCAGCGCGGCGGAGACGGATTGCTCAGCGATCACTGAGGAGAGTTCCTTCCGCCCTGCTGTGTCCGGGACTGGGAAGCAGGGGTATCCGTTGTCTTTTTTCGAGGCTTTTTCGCCAGGGTCGGTTCCGGGTTGTCGGACGCCTCGAGGAGCTCCTCGAGGAGTGAACGAAGTTCGGACCGCACGTAGTCGCGCGTGGCGACCTCGCGGAGGGCAATGCGAAGGTCGGCGATTTCACGGGTCAGGTACTCGGTGTCGGAGAGGTTCCGTTCGGCCCGTTGGCGATCCTCCCGCGTGGAGACGCGATCACGGTCGTCCTGCCGGTTCTGCGCGAGCAGCAGCAGGGGAGCAGCATAGGAGGCCTGCAGGGACAGCATGAGGGTCAGTGCGGTGAATCCAAGCGCCGCACTATCGAACCGCAGGCTGTCCGGAGCGATGGTGTTCCACGTCAGCCAGACCACGACGAAGACCGTCATGTAGAAGAGGAACTGCGGGGTACCCATGAAACGGGCGATGTTCTCCGTGCCGCTGCCGAAGCGGTCCGGGTTCGGTCGCAGGCGCGGGAGGATGCGGTTGCGCGCCTCACGCGGCGTATCGAGTCCACTTGAATTCGACCTGATCTTCTCAACCACGGCGGTCACCTCGCTTCAGTCCCCGTGTGTCGTCCTGTGCCCGCCAGTCGTCCGGGAGCAGGTGGTCAAGGACGTCGTCGACAGTGACCGCCCCCACCAGGCGGCCCTCGGTGTTCACGACCGGCAGCGAGTTCAGGTTGTAGGTGGCGAGGATTCGGGACACCTCGCTCACGTTCGCCTGGTCGCCCACTGCCTCGAGATCCGTATCGATGATATTTCCCAGGGGCTCGGGAGGAGGATATCTCAGCAGCTGCTGAATGTGGACTACGCCCAGGTACTTCCCCGTGGGGGTCTCAAGTGGTGGGCGGCAGACGAAGATCGACGAGGCAAGGGCTGGTGTCAGCTCCTCCCGCCGGACATGCGCCAACGCTTCGGCAACGGTCGCCTCGGGGGGAAGGATGACGGGAACCGTTGTCATCAGTGAGCCGGCGGTATCCTCCTCATACTCGAGCAGGCGGCGGACGTCCTCGGCGTCGTCGGGCTCCATCAGCTGCAGGAGCTCCTCCTTTTGTTCCTCGGGCAATTCGTTGAGGAGGTCGGCGGCGTCATCGGGGTCCATTTCCTCGAGGACATCAGCCGCACGCTCCCGCGAGAGGGAGGAGAGGATCTGGACCTGGTCGTCGTCGGGCAGTTCCTGCAGCACGTCAGCCAGGCGGTCATCCTGCAGTTCCCCGGCCACCTCGATGCGGCGTTTGTCATTCATCTCGTGGAGGGCGTCGGCGAAATCGGCTGCTTTGAGGTCCTCATGCTGCGCCACGAACTGGCTGGCGCCCTGCGGCTCATCCATCTCACCGTGGAGGGC
>NZ_KI914761.1:0-5954 GCF_000520535.1 Arthrobacter sp. H41 | reverse complement strand
CGGCTCATCCATCTCACCGTGGAGGGCGTCCAGCCAGTCGATGATGAGGCGCTCGCCCCCGCGCCGCAGCCCGCGCAGTGGGGAATTCTGCGCTCCGCGTCGAATGAACAGCTGCGAGACATGCCAGTCTCCCGGCCGGTTCTTCTCCATCGCCACATCTTCGATGGTGGCGCTGCCGCTGCCGTCGCGGAGGGTCACGCGCCGGTCGAACAGTTCAGCGACAATGAGCATCTCCGCTCCGCGCTGATCGAACCGGCGGAGGTTGACCAGACCCGTGCAGATGATCTGCGAGGGGTCCATGGAGGTGACACGGGTCATGGGAACGAAAATCCGCTTCTTGCCGGGAACCTCCACCACGAGGCCCACCACCTGGGGGACACGGGCGGGCCCGCGATCGAGCACGACGGCGTCGCGCAGCCGCCCCAGGCGGTCACCCAAAGGGTCGAACACGTCAAGGCCCAGAAGGCGCGCCACAAAGACGCGTGTTGGATTGGTACTCACCTGCCTAGGCTACTTCGGCGACTGGGCTATCCGCGCATCCACGGCCCGCTTCGGCGCCGAACCCGCGGGGATTTCGTTTCACTGCGAGCGAACCCCTTGACAGTAATGATGGCGGAGTTGAAGAATGGCACTATGTCGAAACAACTGGGCCGCACGGCCTCACGCGATGAAAGCCGGACCCTACCCAAAGGTGAGGCGGTGGGGCGGTACACCGCCTACCTCGAGGCCCAGAAGGCGGTCGACTACCTGGCGGACAACAAGTTCCCTGTCGAGAAGGTCTCGATCATCGGTAACGACCTGAAGACGGTGGAGCGTGTGACGGGCCGGCTCAGTTACCCGAGGGTCGCCCTGGCCAGCGCGGCCACCGGCGCCTGGTTCGGCTTCTTCGTGGGCCTCATCCTCACCCTTTTCGGTGGAAGTGAGGCGGTCAGCACCGTTATCTCGTCGATGGCGCTCGGTGCGGTGTTCTGGCTGCTCTTCGGCGTGATCACCTACGCATTCCAGCGGGGAAAGAGGGACTTCACCTCGACCAGCCAGGTGATCGCCACGAGCTATGACGTCATTGTTGATCCGGAGGTCTCCTCCGACGCCCGGCGTCAGCTTCAGCAGCTGCCCATGAACGGGCAGAGTCAGCATCCGGGCTCGTCAACAGCCGGTTGGGGCCAGCCGGGCGGTGGAGCGCAGCAGCCACCCGCGCGGCCGCAGTCCTGGAACGATCCCTACATCGGTCAGGGAGGCCAGGCAGGTCAGGGGAGCCAGGGAGGCCAGGGGACCTCGGGGGCCCAGGGGTCCCAGCCGGGCACCTCGACGGGCGTCCAGGACGCGGGGACTGGCGATGACCCGCAAGGGGTGCACGGAAACGGCGAGACCGCTGTTCCCGCCTACGAGGGGCCGCGGCGGGGCCAGTTCCCCGATCTCCCGGATGGACGTCCCCAGTACGGCGAACGGCTCGAGGCTCCACCGGAAGCGGTCCCTGGTCCAGGTGAAAGCCCCGCGTACGGTTCCGGCACCGGCTCGACGCAGGTTACCGACTCCGGAACGCCACCGCATCCGAGGTAGGAGACCGCTTCTCCTCTTCGACGAGGTGGATACACAACAGCAAAGACCCGGGCCCCTTCCAGGGGGCTCGGGTCTCTCGCCGTCAGGGCGTCGCGAACCTAGTGGCCGGTGCTGCTGTAGATCCCGGCCATCCAGGTTTCGACGTCGTCTGCCGTGCGTGGCAGGGCGGCGCTCAGGTTCACCGGGCCGTCCGCCGTCATCAGGATGTCATCCTCGATCCGCACCCCGATGCCCCGGTATTCTTCGGGAACGGCAAGGTCCTCTTTCTTGAAGTAGAGGCCCGGTTCGATGGTGAAGACCATGCCCTCGGTCAGCACGCCGTCGAGGTAGAGCTCACGGCGGGCCTGCGCGCAGTCGTGGACGTCCATTCCGAGATGGTGGCTCGTGCCGTGCGGCATCCAGCGGCGGTGGTGCTGTCCCTCGGGCGAGAGCACCTCGTCGAGCGGCGCGGGAAGAAGCCCCCATTCCCCCAGGCGTTCGGCGAGCACGGTGATGGCCGCAAGGTGGACGTCCCGGAACTTCCGACCGGGCCGGGCTGCTGCGAAACCGGCGTCGGCGGCGTCGAGGACGGCGTCGTAGATGCGCCTCTGGATCGGGGTGTACCTCCCGTTGACCGGAAGGGTGCGTGTGATGTCGGCGGTGTAAAGGCTGTCGGCCTCGACGCCGGCGTCGAGGAGCAGGAGGTCACCGGCTGAGACCGTGCCGTTGTTGCGAATCCAGTGGAGCACCGTCGCATTGCTGCCCGATGCCGCGATGGTGTCATAGCCGAGGTCGTTCCCCTCCTCACGCGCACGGGTGAAGAACGCTCCCTCGACCACGCGCTCACCGCGGGGATGGGAAATTGCCCGGGGAAGCTGGCGTACCACTTCATGGAAGCCGTTGACGGTGGCCGCTACAGCTGCCTCGAGCTGCTTGACCTCCCATGGATCCTTGAGGAGCCGCAGTTCGGAGAGGACCTCGGCAAGGACGGCGTCGAGGGCATCGGCCTTTTCGAGGTCGACCCCGGTGTTCATCCGGGAGGTATCAACGAGGGCATCGGCGTTCAGATCGACTTCCCGCAGCAGCCGGATGCCCATGCCGCCGATTTCACGTACGCCGGCATGCTTGGTGATGGCTACCTCGAGTTCCCCGAGATCCGCCGTCGCAAGGTCCAGAAGAGCCTTCAGCTGCGCCATGGAGAGGCGGGACCCGATCCAGAACTCGCCGTAGCGCGAGTTCGCGTAGAACTCGGCGCTGTCCCTGCCGGCAAGTTCACGAAAGTAGAGCGTAGCGGTGTGGTTCCCGCCGTCGTCGCCGGTTCCCTCCTCCACGGGCTCCATAACCAGGACGGCGTCCGGCTCATGATCGAGTCCCAGGCCGGTGAGGTGCGCGAAGCCGGAGTGGGGCCGGAAACGGTAGTCGGTGTCATTCGAGCGGACCTTGAACGGACCGGCAGGGATGACGAGGCGCTCGCCGGGGAACCGTGTCGATACAGTCTTGCGCCGCTTCGCGGCGAAGGAAGCAACGTCAGCCCTGGAGGGCAGATCGGCCTCCTCGGGGGCCCAGTTGCTGGCCATGAACGCCTTGAAGGCATCGGAGTCCGGGCGCTGGGACCGGTTCTCGTTGCGGTGGGACAGCGGCTGGTTGCCGTCTGCGCCGGGCGAAGGATTGGATTCAGGGAGGGACGTGGAGGTCATGTCTGCTGTACTCACGGTTTCATCGTCTCACCGGCCTTCCGGACAGCCAAACATCCGTGCCGGGTGGAAATCCGGGTGGAAATCCGGGTGGACGACGCGGGGCGTAGATTTGGGAGAGTGAGAATCGACCTGCACACGCACTCGAACGTATCCGACGGTACCGAGACCCCGGAGGTACTCGTGGAGTCTGCGGCAGCGGCGGGACTGGACGCCGTCGCCCTGACGGATCATGATTCGACGGCGGGCTGGGCGAGGGCCGCACATGCCGCAGCCTGCCTTGGCGTGGTGTTCATCCCCGGCATGGAGGTTTCGTGCCGAACCGATGCCGGCATCAGCGTGCATGTCCTGTCCTATCTCCATGATCCGACCCATCCGGGGCTGCTTGAGGAGATCGAGAAGTCACGGACTGCGAGGCTGACGCGCGCGCAGCGCATGGTGGAGTTGATGTCGGCCGATTTCCCCATTTCCTGGCCCGTGGTGCAGCAGTTCGTCACGGAGGGCGCCACAGTCGGGCGGCCGCACATTGCCGACGCACTGATAGCGCTGGGAATCGTCGGGACCCGCAGTGAGGCCTTCGAACGGATCCTCACCGCCCGTTCCCCTTACTGGGTGAGCCATTACGCGCCTCACCCGGCGGCCGCCGTCGCGCTGATCCGCGAGGCCGGTGGAGTACCGGTGTTCGCGCACCCTTCGGCGTTCAACCGTGGACGCGTGGTCGGGGGTGCCGCCATCAACGAGATGATCGACGCCGGACTCCTGGGTCTCGAAATCGACCACCGCGACAATCCCGAGTCGGCACGGGAAGACCTGCGTCGGCTGGCACGCGAGCACGATCTCCTCGTCACAGGATCCAGTGACTATCACGGAAGCGGTAAACCGAATCTCCTGGGGGAGAACGTGACCTCGCAGGAGACCCTGGAGCGCATCATGCGGACCGCGACGGGAACCGCGGTTCGAGGTGCGCTGTCCTGATCTGGAGGTGGCCGCCACGCGCGGACGCCTGGCGGACGTCGGTGCAATCGCGTTCGACGGCGGTCCAGGGATGCGCGTCGAAATCGGCACCCCCAAGCCTGCACGCGGCCAGCAGGTGGGCCTGGTCGACCATGAGCCGGGAGGTCCGCTCGGGCAGGCGCAGGGCGCAGGGCGCAAGAGATTTCAGTGGCGGCGAGGTGATCGGCGAGACTGTCGGAAATCGGGCGGTATCCCGGAACCGTCGTGTCGTGTCTGGTGGTGTCTCCAGAGGTGCGGGCCTGCAGACGGTCGGTGGTGAGGTTACGGATCCGCTCGATCAGGTGCGCGGTGCGGGCATCGGCCTGGTTCTTCAGCACCTGGACGAGTTGCAGGGCGCTGACTGCCTCATCGAGGTCCAGACCCTGGGCGGGCGGGCCCAGCAGCGGCTCCAGCAACGGATCCGTCGCCGGCTCGAACAACGAACCAGCCCCACCGAGGAAACCCCCACCAGCGCCGCCGTCGACCCCTCCCGCGTCCATAACCCCAGCCAACCACCCACCACCGACATTCCTGGAGGCGCTGAGAAGAGGCCGGTGATCGACGTCGTTGACGGTCGCGTCTTCCGGTAGGTCAGCCCTTGGCGGCTGGAACTTCCGCCGGTTCCGGAGCCGGCACGTCGCAGAACGGGGCCAAGCGCTTCGACATGACGTCGATCGCCTGGGGGTTCTCGTCCACGCAGACGAACCTGCGTCCGAGCTTGCCGGCGACTGCTCCCAGCGTTCCCGATCCGGCGAAGAAGTCGAGGACCCAGTCGCCCTCGCGGCTGCTGGCGGCAACGGCCCTGCGGAGGAGGCCCTCCGGCTTCTGCGTGGGATAGCCGGTTTTTTCCTTCCCGGTCGGCGACACGATGGTGTGCCACCAGACGTCGGTGGGTAGTTTGCCGAGGGCGACCTTCTCGGGGGTCACGAGCCCGGGCGCCATGTACGGCTCACGATCCACCTCCGCGCTGTTGAAGTAGTAGCGCGAAGGGTTCTTGACGTACACGAGGATGTTGTCGTGCTTGGTCGGCCATTTCCGCTTGGAACGGGCGCCGTAGTCGTAGGCCCAGATGATTTCGTTCAGAAAGCAGTCCCGGCCGAACAGCGCATCGAGCATCACCTTGGCGTAGTGCACCTCGCGGTAGTCGAGGTGCAGGTACAGGGTGCCGTCGTCGGTGAGGAGCCGCCATGCCTCGACAAGCCTGGGAGCAAGGAAATCCCAGTAGTCCTCGAAGTCGTCGTCGTAGCTGGCCAGCATGCCCTTGACCGTCGAGTAGCTCATGCCCTTGAAACCCACGCGATCACCCGCCCCGACGGCGCTGCGGACCATGGTGGTCTGCTGCCGGCGCTGGGCCCGCCCCGTGTTGAAGGGCGGGTCCACATAGATCATGGTGAAGGATTCATCCGGCAGCGTCGCCAGGTACCTGGCATTGTCCGCGTGCACCACGAGATTGCCGCCGTCCGGTGTCCAGACCGGAATACTCATGGACGCCTAGTCCTCGGAGCCACCGGCCGGCTTCGCGATGACCTCGCCGTTCCGGCGGCGCGTGCGGCTCCGGCGCGTGCGGTCCGACGCCGGAACTCCGGCCCCGGCCTCAGCGGATGCGTCGGTGGCAGGACGACGACGGCGGCTGCCGGCGCTGTCGGACTGGCTTGAGCTCTCCCGCGTCCCGGTGTCAGGTCCGGTGCTGCCGGCGGCCGGCCTGTCCGACCGAGCCCCCCGGCTGCT
>NZ_KI914760.1:125152-136600 GCF_000520535.1 Arthrobacter sp. H41 | reverse complement strand
GGCAACCTGCCCGAATGCCAGCCACAGGTGCTTAATCAGCGGGGGCCGAGCGGGACGCAACTCGGAGTGAAGCCTCCCGTGCTTCCCGCGCGTCCCGGGGAAGCACGATCTCGAAGACCGCGCCCCAGCCTGGCCGGGGAACCAACTCGGCCCGCCCCCCGTGTGCCTCCGCAATTGCTGCGACGATGGACAGCCCGAGCCCTGCTCCTCCCGAGTTCGTGGAGGGCCGGATCGATCCGCGTCGAAAGCGGGCAAAGATTTGCGCTGCCTCTTCGGGTGGCACCGACGGCCCTGAATTCGCCACCCACAACCGGACTTCCTTTGCTGTGACGGCGGCTCCCAGCTGGATCGCGGAGTCGGCGTCCGTGAACTTCACGGCGTTGTCCGCGAGCTGCAGCAGTGCCTGCGTGAGGCGGTTCCGGTCGGCGGAGATCACTCCGGGGGGTGGCGTCCTCACCTCCCAGTTCCTCACTGCCAGTGCGCATACTTTGCGGTGAACCGTCATGATCAGTTCCTGCAGGTCCACGGGTCCAAGCTGGAGGAAGTCCTGCCGCTCGGCGCGCGCCAGCAGGAACAGGTCGGCGACGATGCGGTTCATCCGGTCCACCTCGTCCGTCACCACGGCGACCGTCTGTGCCCGTTCCTCGGGTGTCTCATCGAGCTCCAGGAGCTCGAGATTGCCACGGATGATGGTCAGCGGAGTCCGCAGCTCGTGACTCGTGTCATCAAGGAACTGCCGCTGCGTGGTGAAGGATTGCTCCAGGCGCGCCAGCATGTCATTGAAGGCTCCGGCGATCTGCGACGCCTCATCCTTCCCCTCCACCTCGATCCGCCGGCTCAGGTCGGTCTCCGAGATGGTCCGGGCGGTCTGCGCGAGATTCCGCAGCGGCCGGAGCACCCGTCCAGCGAGGGCGAGGCCGAGCAGTGACGCGAGTGCGGTGGTACCCAGCTGGACCAGGACCTGGGTCTGCACGGCGTCGGTGATCTCCTCCCGTTCGTTCGCCGGAAAATTGGCGACGACGAACATGCCGTCACTCGGTGCACCCTGGATCGGGACGGCGAAATACTTGGTGTTTCCGGCGTCGGTGTCGATCGAGCCCTCGGTTGGTTCCTCGAACGAGAGCCAGTACTCGATCGTTCGCCCGAACTCGTCGGTGTCGGGCACTTGCGTGGCACGGCGCGATTCATACAGGTTTCCGTCGATGAAGGCGAGCAGGGTTTCACCCTCATCGGCGATCTCGCGCGAAAAATAGACGTCGAAGATCGCGGCGATATCGTCCCCGAACGGCTCACCGGTCCGCGGATCCACGCCGCTGGCGAGGAGCTGGAATTCCTCCGCCTCCCGGTCGAGGCTTGCGCCGATCTCCTCGTCAAGGCGTTCGAACAGCACCACGCGCAGCAACAGGACGGAACCGATCGAGGACAGAAGGAGCAGGATCACGACGACGGCAACGATGCGCACCCTCATGCTGGAGACCCACCGTGGAGAAGTCTCTTTCGCTGGTGTCATAGGCGTAAGCGTATCCGCGGGGCCGAGGTGAGGGCTGGCGTGGGTAGCGGCGTGATCGGGGGTGTCAACTGTCGAGTATTCGTCTCGCCCAGTCCTCTGCCAAGGACCGGTAGGGCGGCCGGAAGGAGTAGACGCAGGCCAGCCGGATCCGCGTCGAGGCGACATAGGCCAGGAGCCGGTCCGTCGGCACCGCCATCGCCGACGCCGTGTGGGAAATGGCGTTGCTTGCAAACTGCTCCGCAGCCCTGGGAAGGACTCCCTGCTCGCGCCGGAACTCGAGATGTACCAGGAGGTTGGCCAGGTCGAGTGCCGGTTCCGCAAGGGCCAGGGTGTCGCAGTCGATCAGCCCGATCGTTCCCTGCGCAGCGCTGAACAGTACCTGTTTGTCGTGCAGGTCGCGGTGGGCGAGGACCGGTTGCTGCGGCACCCCTGACAACAGGCGGCGCTCCACCTCCATCGCCGCCTGCTTCAACTTTTCCGGCCGGACGTCGAGCTGCCCGAATTCCACGCACCGCTCGACCCATTGCCGAAGCGTGGTGCCTTCATTCTCCGGGGAATGGACTGCAGGGGCGGCGCCGGGCGGGAGCGCCGCCAGCAGGGGCCACTTCTGCGACCAGAGCTCCCAGCCCTGCTTCCATTCGTTCGGCAGCGACGGTTTCCCACGGGCGGCCCTGCCCAGGTCGTGGAAGCTCGTCCCACGGACAGTGGAGAGGGTGACGCTGCCGGGGCTGGTGAGGACGACGCCGGGCGTTTCGACTCCAGCCGACGCCGCCAGGGCCCGCATCCGGCGGTGTGCGGCAGCCACGGGTTCTGGCTTGCCCGGAGGAAGGAGCTTCCGGTAGCCGCCGCCGACCCTGAGCACCGCGCGCTTCCTGTAGCGGTGGACCACCAGATCCGCGTCCCCCAGGGTGCCCGCCAGTTCGCCAAGGACCGGGTCCTTCCCGTAGGGGGCCAGGGTGGCCATCCCGGAGGGTTCGATGACGCCGGCGCGGATGAGACCGCCGTCGTCCTCCCGGGCCTCGAACGTCAACCCGCCGTCGCTGCGGGGCCAGGCGCGGTGGACGGTGGCCGCCCGGCCGGCGGAATCCGTGACGGTCCCGGGAATCAGCCCCACAGCAGGCCCTCCATCAGGTCCAGCCTGGCTTCGATGTCCTCGGACCAGTTCGGTGAGCACGAGCGGAAGGGGTCACCAAGGCGGCTCAGGAGGTGGAAGACCACCCAGGGAAGGACCTCCTCACGTTCGACGTCCCGTGGACCTGCACGGTAGCCCGCGAGCATTAGGCGGGTCAGCGGAAGCGCGAGGACATCCTGGACCTGTGTGGACACAGGCTTTTGAAGGAGCTCAACGGCCGCGAAACATCCCAGATCGGATGCCGCGGCACCATAGGTGCAGCGGTCGAGGTCCGTCAGCCGGATGTCGGAGCCGTCGACGAGCACCTGGTCGGCCGAGAAGTCGCCATGGATCAGTCCGGCGTGCCCCGGCCTCCGCAGGAGGGGCTCAAGGGCGGCGGAAAGGATTTCCAGGCGTCCGGCCAGCGGCGGAAGGAGGGAGGAATTGCGTGCCACGTGGTGCGCCAGGGCTGCTGCCGGAGCGTGCAGCCCCGGGGTCGAGGAGACCGGGGGCTGGGCGTGCAGCAGGGCGAGCGCCTGCCCTGCCGCGAAGGCGGGGGCGTCGGTGCGGGCAGTACCAGGGCGGTCCGCCGGCTGCTTACTGAGGTCGCCGCTGCCGAACCAGGGGAAGTAGCGCAGCTGTCCCAGCTCCGGCAGCCCGGCAGGGTTGGCCTGGGTCAGTACCGGCACTCCCCCCGCGACAAGCCGTTCGAGCAGTTCCGCGTCAGCCCGGTGTGCGGAGCCTGTCTTGCAGACTGTCCGGGTGTGGTCCTGCCCGACGGCGAAGACCACCCTTCGGTGCGGGTTGTAGTTGAGGACGGAGCATTCCTCGAGGATGCCGGAGTTCCGCAAGGGCCGCAGGGTCTTGTACAACCGCGGATCAAGTTCGATCGGCCCTGACACCATAGATTGGCCGGGTGCTTCGGGAAGCGGGATGGCTTCGAGCACAACACCGGTTACCGCGGCTCGACGGAGGGTTTTTTCGACCTTGACGCCCTTCCCCGGCGCGTACGCCGTCAGCCAGCGGATGCCGCCGTCGTCCTCCCGCAGGCGTGCCACCACGGACACTCCCGGCTTGTGGCGGAGGCGGTCCGCCCGCACCGGACGTCCGAGCAGCGCGCTCAGCCTCGGCGGGTCGAACAGCACGCCGAGTGCGGGCAGGGCGGGGTCGACGGCGGCCAGGGAACGGGTCTTCAGGGCATTCATTCGATGCCTCCTGCGGAAGATCCGGTGAACCGGACTTCCTCGGCGGTTTCCTGCTGTGCCCAGGCTGCGAACATCGGGTCCTTTCTCAGCTCATCGGGGGTTCCTTGAAGCAGGACGCGCCCGTCCTGCAGCCAGATGATGCAGTCGGCATCGAGCGCCACGGACGGCTCATGCGTGATGGTGATGGTGGTGCGGTCCCGGGTCAGGGTGTCCAGGCCGAGGAGGACTTCCGACCGCGAATCCTGGTCCAGTCCCGTGGTCACCTCGTCGAGGATCACGACGGGTGCGTTGCGCAGCAGCGCCCGGGCGATCGCGATGCGCTGGCGCTGCCCGCCGGAAAGGGTGCCGCCGCGCTCCCCGACGACGGTGTCATACCCGTCCGCGAAGGCCGATACGAACCCGTGGACGGAGGCGATCCGGGCGGCGGATTCCACCTCCGCGTCGGTGGCGTCGACCCGCCCGTACCGAATGTTATCCCGTATGGTTCCGGTGAACAGGACCGAATCCTGGAGGACGAGGCTCACATTGGCGCGCAGGGAAGCGAGGGTGATGGCGCGCAGGTCCCTGCCGTCGAGATGCACAGCTCCGGACACGGGATCCATCATCCGGACCATCAGTGAAACGAGCGTGGACTTTCCTGATCCGGAGGGCCCTACCACGGCGGTCCTGCGGCCACCCAGGAATGTCAGCGTGACGTCCTTCAGCACAGGAGCGGTATCGGCGTAACCCGCTGTGACGTTCCGCAGTTCCACGTCGCCCCACACCTTCCCCAGGGGCGCGGCGTCGTCGGCGTCCCGGATATCGACCTGCTCATCGAGGAGGTCAGCGACCCGCTCCCCTGAGGCAGTGGCGCGGGCGATGCGGCCCGTGTATTTCGCGAGGTCCCGCAGCGGTTTCATGGAGGTCTTCAGGTACATGAGGAAGAGGACGAGGTCCCCGGGAGTCATGGCACCCTGGACCACGCGCCAGCCACCACCGGCGAGGACGACGGCGGTGGCGAACCCGACGATCACGTCGGTGCGCCTCTCCAGTGCCGCCGCGAGCCTTCGCGACTGCACGCCGTCCCGGAGGGTCTTCTCGTTGCTGGTGCCGAAGCGGTCGGCGAGGGTTTCCTCGAGGCCGTACGTCTGTACCACCTTGATGGCGCCGAGGCTTTCCTGCGCGGTGTTGGCCAGCGCACCTTCGCCCTTGCGGGTGCGCCGTGCCGCCACGGTGATCTTGCCCGTGCTGAGGCGTGACAGCAGGAGGAACGACGCGCAGGCGAGGGCGACCACGAGTGCCAGCAGCGGATCCAGCCAGAACATGACGCCGGCCATCACGACGAGCGTGATGCAGTTGGCGAGCAGGGGCAGGCCCGCACTGACACCCACTTCCTGGAGCCGCCCGACGTCGCCCACCAGTCTCTGCACCGTGTCACCGGTGCGCGCCGAGGAGTGATAGCGGGCGGACAGCGCCTGGACGTGGCTGAACACCCGGCCGCGCAGTTCGGTCGCCACCCGTGATCCGGTCAGGGCAAAGGCCACCGTGGCCAGGAAGTTGCAGAGCGCGCGGAGCCCGGTGAGCAGTACCAGGGCGGCGCCGCAGGCAAGGAGGAAGGCCGGCGTGGCAACCGGCCCCGTGCCCGCGAACTCCGCTCCAAGGCTCCGGGTGATCGCGTCCACCACGTATTTCACGGGCCAGGGCTCGAGCACCCGGAAAGCCACCTCGAAGAGGAGCGCGAGGACGCCCCCACCCATGAGGACCTTGTGGCGTCCAAGATGGGGCCGGATGATGCCAAGCGTCCGGCGAAGCGGTTGCTGCTGCACGTCCTGGTTGCTCATGGTGTCCCTTCCAGCGGGATTCCTGCGGTGATGCGCTGCAGCACGCCGTCCCAGCTGTGGCCGGCGGTGGCCATCCTGCGGGCGGCGACCGACATCGCCGCACGGGCCAGCGGCGCTCCGGTCAGGTCGTCGATCGCCGCGGCGAGTGCGTCCGGCCGGGACGGCTCGACGAGGATGCCCGTGACGCCGTGGTCGATGATGGACGGGACCTGCCCCACGTCGGAGGCGATCACCGGCAGCCCGGCCGCGCAGTATTCATAGATCTTCAGCGGCGAAAAGTACTGGTCCTCCGAGCTGGCCGACGCCGGATACGGTGCGCTGGCAAGGGCGCACCCGGCCAGGGCTGCGGGCACTTCCGCGGGGGGAAGGGCTCCGACGAACTCCACTGCCACACCCCGGTCCGCGGCCAGCCTGCGGAGCGCCGGCCCTTCGGGGCCGTCTCCGATAATTCTCAGGGCCCACCCGCCTGCGGACACAGCCTTCGCTTCGATCAGGGAGTCCACCCCGTGCCAGGGCTTCAGGGTCCCGACGAACACCACCACGGGCATGCCGCCGGATTCGGGGGTGGGGCGGATGCGTTCCACGTTCACGCCGTTGGGCACCACCTGCACCTTCTCCCGGTGTTCGGGCAGGACGCGGTCCTGGACCCACCGGGCCACAGGGGCCGAGACACACGCAACCCGAGTGGCTCCCGCGACCTGGGAACGTAGTGCGTGCCGGGCAGCAGTCTCATCGTGCAGGGCCCGGTGGGTCCGCTGTTCATCGATCAGCGGTGCGTTCACTTCGAGGAAGCCGGGAATCCCGAGTGCCGCCGTGACCCGCGCCAGGGCATCGCTGAAGAGCGAGTACCGTTCGTACACCACGGTGGTCCCGGCCGCGATGGCCTGCTGCGCAAGGGCGGCTGCGGCGTCCGTCTGGAAGCGCTCGCGCTCAACGCCGTTGCCCTTGGGGATGCGGTGTACCACCACCGGAACATCCGCGAGGTCCGCGGGGACGTCGTCACCCGTGCGTGTGCAGTACAGCGTGACCTCCGCGCCGAGTGCCCGCCAGCTCCGGAGGATCTCCTGCACATGCACCGACGCGCCCTTGGATCCGAAGACGGGCACACCGGGGTCGATGCAGAAATATGCTACCCGGATCATGACGTCCTGACCGGCACGCCGCCGAGCCTGTCCACCATCCCTGCGGGAGATAACGGCACGGTGGCTGTCCCGGACGGCACGACGGCGGTGCTGCGGGGATCCGCCGCCAGTTCCCGCAGCCGATCCGACTGCACCCTCGAGTCGAAGCACCGTTCGATCAGGGCGCGTGCGGCGCTCGCGGTTCCCTCGCGGTCGAACGTGTCCGACGCCGAGAAGCGAAGCGCGTCCACGAGGTCGGCCGTCACCCCGGAGCGGATCAGCAGGCCGGTCCTGCGCCCCGCGGCGTCCGCCATCACTTCCGGGATGCCGGTGATGTCGCTCGCGATGCAGGGGACGCCCGTGGCCATCGCCTCGAGCAGCACGGTGGGCAACCCGTCCATATTGCCGTCCTCACCGACCACGCAGGGAGCCACGAAGACGTCCGCCCAGCGGAGCAGGTCGACCACCTCCTGCTGCGTCCGCGGCCCGAGGAGCGTGACGGCGTCCGCCATCCCAAGGCGGTGGATCTGCTGCTCGAGCTCCTCCTGCAGCAGTCCGCCGCCGGCAATCCTCACCTCGAGGGTCATGCCGCTGCCGATCAGTTCCGCGGCGGCGTCGAGGAGCAGGTGGAAGCCCTTCTTCTCGACGAGCCTGCCCACGGCGACGACCCGGAAGGGATCCCGAGGCGGGGACGGAGGAGCGTAGGCGAAGCGGTCCAGCTCCAGCCCGTTGTATACGCGGTGGATGGCGGACGACTGGTCCGGGGCAAGGCTGCGGAGGTAGGCGAGGTTGAAGTCACTGACCGTGACCACGTGGTGCGCGTGCCCGATCAGGCTGATCAGGGTGGGCTGGTCCACTTCCTCGTGGAAAATGTCCTTGGCATGCGCGGTGAAGGAGAAGGGGATGCCGGTCAGGGCCGATGCGATACGGGCCGTGCGCGCCGCGACGGAGCCGAAGTGCGCATGGGCGTGGGTGATGCCGCGACTGCTGAAAAGTGTCGCCAGCTCGATCCCCTGATGAACATCAAGGGGATCCATGTCCACCATGCTGGGCAGCAGGTCGGCGAAGCGTGCCCCGAAGTCGGGCACTGCCCGATGCGCGGCTGCCATCATTCCCCAGCCATCGCTGAGCTTCGCGGGTTTCGTCACATAGGTCACTGGTGCCTGGACGCGCGCGAGTTCGGGATGGAACCGCGGGTCCACGGGGGCCCGGAGCGAGAAGATGTCGAGTTCCTCTCCGGCCGCTTCCCGGGCAAGGATTTCCGTCACGATGAAGGTCTCCGAGAAACGCGGGTAGATTTTCAGCACATAGGCGGTGCGGGAAGGGCTAGACGGCTTCACTGGAGGTCCAATCTTCGAGAGGGGGGATATCCAGCAGATCGGCTGCCAGCCCGGCCACCGATTCAAGGCCCGCAAGATCCACTGCCGAGCGGTCGACGTCGGAACCTGCCACCGAGCTGAACCATCGGCTCAGTTCCGCGGAAGTGAATTCCTCCGGATGGCAGACGTCGAGGAGGTCATGACGAGCCAGCGACTCCGCGCGGATCAGCTGCTCACGCCTCGGGCTGATGCGGGGGACGATCAGCGCCGGGGTGCTCGTACTCATGATCTCGCACACCGAGTTGTACCCACCCATGGAGACGATGGCCGAGGCTTCCTTGATCTCCGCCAGCGCGTCCCGGACCGAGCCCAGCACTCGCGTGCCGGGGGCCGCCGCCTGTTCAACCTGGATCCGGTGTTCCTTGGGCAGTTGCGGTCCGGTGATGATGAGGTGCTCGTACTTCTCGGGAAGGGTGGCCCGGGCCGCGGTGAGCAGGACGTCGAGACCGTCCGATCCGCCTCCGGCCATGGTGAGGAGGTACGGCCTCCGCGCGCCACTGGTGCGGCGCCGCGACACCCGTCCTGCCGAGAGGTAGCCCGTGTAGCGGACCAGGGGGCTGAGCCGCGCGGGGATCTCGCCTGTCCGCACAGGATCATGAAATCCAGGATCACCGTAAACCCAGAGCGCATCGAAGGTATCCGCGAGATGGTCGAGGTCGCCGAGGTTCTTCCACTCCCGTTTCGCGACGCTCGGGCTGTCAAGGACTTCCCGCAACCCCAGCACTATCCGGCAGGCGGGCCGTGCCTTGCGAAGCGCCACCAGCGCCTGTCGGAGCTCGCCGTCGACGCCGAAGGCATGGCGGTCCACGATCACGAGGTGGGGCTTGAACTGGGCCAGCACGGCGTCGGTCATGGAGGAGCGCAGGCGAACGAGTTTCTTCTGGCCTATCGTCAGGTGGCGGGGGGTGTATCCGTCAGCGCCTTTGCGAATGCCCGGCAGCACCACCCAGTCCCACCTCTCGGGGCTGTCGAATCGCGTCGCGGAGGATTCCCCGGTCACGAGCAGGCCGGTGACAGGACGGCCGGTGAGCCCGGGAAGCGTGGCAGCCAGCGCATGGGCGATTGCGAGGTTGCGTCGGGTATGCCCCAGTCCCTGTGAATCGTGGGAGTAGAGGACTACCCGGAGTTCCTTCTTCAACTTGTGTGCCATGGTGCGCCTTCATTGAGCCGTCTCTTGCTGGTGAGCTTCTGGTTCTCCATTCAGTCAGGCCCGGATGAGACCTTGGTGAACGCTTGATGAGAGAGCTCTCATGAGATTGTTCTCATCCGTCTCTAACAGGTGTCTCATCTTGGAATTCCTAGAATCGGACATGAAAGCTACCCCACTGCCAGGACCAACCCCGATGCGCATTTCCGTGATCGGCTGCGGTTATCTCGGGGCAGTGCATGCAGCCTGCATGGCGAAGCTCGGCCATGAAGTGGTGGGCGTCGACGTCGATGAACGCAGGATTGCCGAGCTGCAGGAGGGGCGTGCGCCCTTCTTCGAGCCGGGGCTGCCCGAACTGCTGGAGGAAGTCCTTGTCTCGGGACGGTTGAAGTTCAGCTCGAATCCGTCCGACATCAAGGGGGCGCAAGTCCACTTCCTGTGCGTGGGTACCCCGCAGCGGAAAGGCGAGTATGCCGCTGACCTGCGCCACCTCGATGCTGCCTTTTCCGGGCTGCTCGACTCGGTGGAACCGGGGAACGTGATCGTGGGAAAATCCACGGTGCCCGTCGGCACCGCTGCCCGGCTGGCTGAGCGCCTCCAGGAGCGTCACCCGGACGCGGTCCTCGCCTGGAATCCCGAGTTCCTGCGCGAGGGCTTCGCAGTCAAGGACACGCTCCACCCTGACCGCTTCGTGTACGGCGTGCCGTCGGGCGGCACCGGGGCCCAAGCCGCCGCCATGCTCGACAGTGTTTACGCTGCAGCCCTGGCCGAAGGCACGCAGCGCTTCACCACGGACTATGCCACTGCAGAACTGGTGAAGGCCGCAGCCAACTCGTTCCTGGCCACCAAGATCTCCTTCATCAACGCCATGGCCGAGGTGTGCGACGCCGCAGGAGCCGACGTCACCCTGCTTGCCGACGCCATCGGGGCGGACGAGCGCATTGGAAGGAAGTTCCTCAACGCCGGCATCGGCTTCGGCGGCGGCTGCCTCCCGAAGGACATCCGCGCCTTCATGGCCCGCGCCGGGGAACTCGGGGCCGACCAGGCGCTTACTTTCCTGCGCGAAGTCGACGACATCAACGTGCGCCGTCGGATCCGCGTCGTGGAGCTGACCCGCACGCTGGTGGGCGGTTCCCTTCTGGGTAAACGCATCACCGTCCTCGGGGCCGCCTTCAAACCCGACAGCGACGACGTCCGCGACTCCCCGGCGCTGAGCATCGCCGCCCAGCTGCAGTTGCAGGGAGCGGATGTGACCGTGACCGATCCCCAGGCGCTCAGCAATGCCCGGGTCCGTTTCCCCGAACTGACCTACGAGGCCGAACTCGACGCAGCCCTGGAGAAGGCTGACGCCCTGCTGCTGCTCACCGAATGGGACCAATATCGGGAGCTGTCACCCGCTGCCGCCGGAGCCGTCGTCCGGCACCGGAACATCCTCGACGGCCGCAACGTGCTGGATGCGGGCCAGTGGCGGAGCGCCGGCTGGAACTATCAGGGCATCGGACGGCCATAACCAATACATAGCCCAGGACGACCGCCGCATGCCAGACTGGGCACATGCTCGTAGCCTTTTCGATTGCCCCGTCCGGCACCTCCGACCTGTCCCGTGAGAACCCCGAGGGGTCGGTGCACGACGCCGTGGCGGCCGCCGTCGCCGTCGTACGTGAATCGGGTCTTCCCAACCGCACGGATTCCATGTTCACCACCATCGAGGGCGAGTGGGACGAGGTGATGGCGGTGGTGAAGCACGCCACCGAGGCGGCGGGCCGCTACGGCAGCCGGGTCTCACTGGTGCTGAAGGCCGACATCCGGCCCGGCTACTCCGGCGAACTGACCGGAAAGGTCGAGCGTCTGGAAGCGGCCATCGCGGAGCAGGAACAGTACGAGGGCCACTCCTGATCCAGCAGCACCTCGTGCAGCAGTACCTCATCCGGCCGGCGACCGTCGACGACGCCGAAACCTACGCCCGCACCCACGTCGCGGCACTGCACGAGACCTATGCGCACATCATGCCGCGCGAGTTCCACGAACACTACGACGCCGAGCTGCCCGCCCTGATCGAGCGCCGACGGGGGATGCTCGAGGATGCCGCGCGCACACCGAACGGCGCGCAGAGCTGGCTCGCGCTCGACGACGACGGGGCCCCGGTCGGCATTGC
>NZ_KI914760.1:121170-125052 GCF_000520535.1 Arthrobacter sp. H41 | reverse complement strand
CGACGGGGCCCCGGTCGGCATTGCGACGTCGGGGCCGGGCCGTGACCCGGACCGCCCGGGCTTCGAGTTGCACCATATCTATACGTTGAACCGGACGCACGGGTCCGGCCTGGGACAGCGCCTGCTGCACATCGCGATCGGCACGAGACCGGCGTACCTCTGGATCCTCGAGGGCAATCCGCGGGCCGAGCGCTTCTACGTTCGCAACGGTTTCATTCCCGACGGCACGACGATGCCGTGCGGCCCCACCTGGCACTTCCGGCCGATGTTCCGGATGCACCGCCAGTAGCATTGCAGCATGTCCCCGTTACCGATCCGGCCCGTCGTCGTTCTCCGTTCGAGCCGGATGACGGACTGATGGCCCGGGCCGCTGCACCGCAGCCGGTGTACGGGGAGTTCCCGATCGACACCGGGACCTGCGAGCTGGAGCCCGATCCCTATAACTCCAACGGGTGGGTGCTGCGGATCAATGGAGTGCCGAGCTCGCACATCGACCTCGCCGATCCGCTGCGCCTCGACTTCGAGTACATGCGATGGATCGCCTCACTGGTCGACGCCCGCTGGGAGGCGCAGGCAAAGCTCCGGGTCCTCCACCTCGGCGGGGGAGCCTGCACCCTTGCGCGTTACTTCGCCGCTGCGCATCCTCATGCGCGCCAGGTGGTGGTCGAACTCGACGGCAGGCTCGCCGAACTGGTGCGCGAATGGTTCGATCTCCCGCGGGCGCCGCTGGTGCGCATCCGCGTGGGGGAGGCGCGCGAGGTCACGCAATCGCTGAGCGCGTCGAGCCGCGACCTGGTGATCCGGGACGTCTTCGCGGGAAGCCTTACTCCTCAGGCCCTCACCACCGTCGAGTTCACCCAGGAGGCCAAGGACGTGCTGGCGCCCGACGGCGTGTATCTGGTCAATTGCGGCGATCGCCCCGATCTCAAGGTGGCGCGCCGGGAGGCGGCGACGATCGGTTCGCTGTTCCAGCACCTGGTCATCATCGCGGACCCGGCGATGCTGAAGGGGCGCAGGCACGGCAACGTCATCATCGCCGGGAGCGACGCCCCGCTGGGCGAGAGCCCCTCCCTCGCGCGGGAGCTGCTCGGCGGCGGCGTACCGGCGCACCTGTGGCAGGACGAGCAGGTGCAAAAGTTCGCCGCCGGGGCGCAGGTGCTGAAGGACTGATCCATCCATTGACAAGGGGCGCTCGCCACTCCACACTTTGGTAAACATCTGTTGCATTGCTGGCAACCCGAGAGGTTCCGGCGCGACAAGCTCCGTGCCACCCGAGTGAGGAACCTGCAATGGGAACAGGAACAACCGCGCATCTGACGCGGCACGAAGTGGAACAGGCAGCGACGGCGCTCGTCGCGGCCTTCGCTGCCACCGACACCGGCGCCTACTTCGATGCCTTCACCCCCGAAGCATCCTTCATTTTTCACGGCGAACCGGTGCGGCTTGCAACCCGGGCGGCCTATGAGGTCCTTTGGGACTCGTGGCTGGACGATGGTTGGCGGGTTGTCTCGTGTGAGAGCACCAACCCCCTGATCCAGCTCCTCGGGGAGGTCGCCGTCTTCTCGCATGATGTGGAGACCATCACCGGGACAGGCGGCTCCCCGGAGGCCACCTTCGAGAGGGAGACGATCGTCTTCCGCAAACTCACGGATGGCTCCATCAAAGCCGTCCATGAACACCTTTCGCCAGTTCCCGCCCATCCCTGACTCCCGGAGCGCCCTTATGACTTCCCAGCACCAGCATGCACCCGGCCGGCAAGGCTCGGCCTGGATGCGCCTGTCGAGGCACCTCGACGAGAATTCCGAGGGGTACGGGCCCATTCGAGGGACGTTGCCCCTAGCCAGGATCGGGATGATCTGGCTTGCGGCGAACCTGGTGGTCACCACCCTGCTGACCGGCACGCTTTTCGTCCCCGGCGTTCCCTGGCCACTGGCGATCGGCCTGATCATCCTTGGAACCCTTCTCGGCGGCGCGGTACTCGTGCTCGTCGGCAACATGGGTACGCGCACCGGGCTGCCCACCATGTCCCTGACGAAGGGATCATTCGGCCTGCGGGGATCCTTCCTCCCGGTCGCAGCGAATGTGGTCATCCTGATGGGATGGAGCTGGGTCCAGGCGATGCTCGCCGGCGTCACCGTGAATTTCCTGGTGGAGCAGGCAACCGGCTTCTCCAATCCCATCCTGTTCTCGGTACTCTGCCAGTTCCTCGTCGTCTGCCTGGCCATCTTCGGACACGCTGGTATCGCCCGCGTCGAGCCGTGGCTTGCACTCGTCATCCTGGCCATCATGGCGTACGTGTTCACGGTGGCCTTCACCTCCCATCCAGTGGCCGACTTCACCTCTCTTCCAGCCGACCCCGAAGCCGGCTGGTCAGGCATCGCCGTGCTCGACGTCGTCATCGCCACCGCGATTTCCTGGACAGTGCTTTCCGCCGAGTTCAACCGGCTCGCCAGGTCCCAGGCCGCCGGCATGATCGGTTCGGGCGTCGGATACACCCTGTCCACGGTCCTCGCCATGACACTGGGCGCGACGGCCATCGGTTATGTGGTGCTGGAGGGCGGCGAAGCGGTGGGATTCGATCCCACGGTCATCGTTGCGGCATTCGGCGCTCCCCTGGCCGTGGTGATCTTCCTGTCCGTCATGGCCACCAACACCATGGTGGTCTACGGCATGGTGTCCTCTGTCGTGAACCTGGTGCCGTCGAACCGGGTGAAGTTCCTGCCGACGGCCCTCATCCTCGGCGGCATCTCGATCCTTGGATCATCATGGCTGGCCCTGCTGAATTCCTTCACCAGTTTCCTCGTGCTGATCGGGTCCCTGTTCATCCCGGTCTTCGCCGTGATGCTCGTGGACTACTACATCGTGAAGCGCGGCTCCTACTCGAAGGACATCCTTCGCGGAACCGGCGGCAGCTACTGGTACAAGGGTGGCGTCAACATCCCCGCGGTGGCAGTCTGGCTGATCGGTGCGGTGGCCTCCCTCGTCCTTACCTACACAGTGCCGAGCCCCATCGGCGCCACCATCCCGACATTCGTGATCTCCGTGGTGCTGTATCTGGGCTGGGCCGTCGCCTCGAAGCAGATCGACCGCAGCAAACCCCTTCAGCACCATCTCGCGGATGGCGAACACCGGGACGTGGTGGATGCGCCTCGTTGACCTGAGCCACCCCGTCGAAACGGGCATGCAGGTCTTCCCGGGTGATCCGCCCGTGAGAACGGAGCTCGCTGCGACGGTTCCGCAGGACGGCTTCCAGGTCTCCGGGCTGCACCTCGGTACCCACAGCGGGACCCACGTGGACGCACCCCTGCATACGGTCGACGGTGGCGCGCCGGTGGATACGCTCGACCTGTTGCGGCTCCTCGGCCCCGCACGGATAGTGCGTGTCGCCGGCCTGAAGAAGACCGACACGATCCGCTGGACAGATGTCGAAGCCCAGCTGGAGGAGGTGGCTCCCGGAGACATCGTGCTCTTCCATACCGGATGGTCACGGTATTTCGATACCGGAGCGTATCTGCAGCATCCCGTGATCGAGGTGCTCATCGCCGAGCGCCTCGTAGCGGCAGGCGTGACAGTGATCGGGGTCGACACGCTGAATCCCGACCCGACGCCCGGGGCAGGGGGCGTGCTGGACCTCCCGGTGCACTCGGTGATCCTCGGGGCAGGAGGAGCGATTCTCGAGAACCTGACCAACCTCGACGCTGTGACCTGGCCGAATCCGGTGGTGTCCGCCCTGCCGTTGAAGCTGCGCGGACTGGACGGATCTCCAGTTCGGGCGGTCGCGCTCGAGCTCTAGGTGCAGGCCAATCAGCCCCGGCCCAGCAGCTCCGGCTCACACCTCGCCGTCGCCTGCCGCAAGGCACGCACGACGGCGGCCACGGCAGG
>NZ_KI914760.1:112241-121070 GCF_000520535.1 Arthrobacter sp. H41 | reverse complement strand
CCGAACGACGAGCCAGTAGTCGAGCTTCTCCGCAATGTCATCCGGCAGCAGCCGCACCAGGTCCGGGTGCCGGTCCGCCATGAAGCAGGGCAGGAGGCCCAGGCCCGCCCCGGCCCGCGTCGCCTCCACGTGCACGAAGACGTTGGTGGAGCTGAGCGAGTCCCGCATCGACGGCAGGAGCCGCCGTGGAGCGTCGAGGCTGTCCACCTGCAGCATCGAGTCGATGAAGTACACCAGGGGATGCGCCAGCACCTCGTGGACCGATTCCGGCCGGCCGCGCTCTTCGAGGTAGGACCGCGCCCCGTAGAGCCCCAGCACGTAGGCGCCCAGGCGCACGGCTTCGGCCCGGTGCACCTGCGGTTCCCCCACCACCACCTCGAGGTCGAGGCCGCTCCGCGTCTGCGACGCACGGCGTGTGGCCGCAACGATCTCGATGCTCAGCGCGGGATTCGCCGCGCGCAGCCGGGCAAAGGCCGGAGCCGCGATGTAGGCACTGAAACCGTCAGTCGCGCTCATCCGCACGACGCCGGTGAGTGCACCGCCGTCGTCGTCAGCCAATTGCGCGACGGCGTCGGCCACGCCCTCGGCGGCCCGCACCGCCCGCCGCCCGAGGTTTGTCAGCTCCCAGCCGCCGCTCGAGCGTAGCAGTACGTGCCCGCCCAGGGACTTCTCGAGGGCGGCGATCCGCCGGGACACGGTGGTGTGATTCAGGCCGAGCGAGTCGGCTGCAGAGGTGAACCGCCCGGATTTGGCGACGGCAAGCAGGATCAGGAGGTCCTGCGGATCGGGGAGTCGCACTTCTGCAGTATCGCAGACTGCTCCTGCTGATTTGGCTATTGCTGGCCACTGGAACCTGCGCGAATACTCGAAAGGTCAGCGCCGACCGAGGAGATTCCCATGAGTACGATGCCCGATCCACCGCAGCACGGAAAGTCCCTCGAGGGTCGGCGTGCAATCGTGACCGGGGGTGCCAGCGGCATCGGAGCTGCGTGCGTGCGTGCGCTCGCAGCCCGTGGCGCGGTCGTCGTGGTGGCCGACCGCGACTCCGACGGTGCGGAGGCGCTGGCTGCCGAGGTGAACGGCGAAGCATGGGCAGTGGACCTGCTGGACACGCGGTCGCTCGAGACTCTCAGCCTCGACGCCGACATCCTCGTCAACAACGCCGGCATCCAGACCATCAGCCCCATCGAGGAGTTCGACCCCGAAGCTTTCCGGCGCATCCTCGCCCTCATGCTCGAGGCACCGTTCCTCCTGATCCGGGCGTGCCTGCCGGCCATGTACGCCAAGGATTTCGGACGCATCATCAACGTGTCATCGGTCCACGGGCTGAGGGCCTCTCCCTACAAGTCGGCCTACGTGGCGGCGAAGCACGGCCTGGAGGGGCTGTCGAAGGTCACGGCGCTGGAGGGCGGTGCCCACGGCGTCACCAGCAACTGCGTGAACCCGGGCTACGTCCGCACCCCGCTCGTGGAGAACCAGCTCGCCGACCAGGCACGGTTGCACGGCATCACCGAGGACGAGGTGCTGTCCAGGATCATGCTCACCGAGTCGGCCATCAAGCGGCTCGTCGAGCCGGCCGAAGTGGCCTCCCTCGTGGCATGGCTCGCCGATGACGACGCCGGCATGGTCACCGGCTCCTCCTACGTCATGGACGGCGGCTGGTCCGCGAGGTAGGGCCGCCCACCTAGATCCCGAGTATCTGCTCGATCGGACCGATGCCGAAGAACACCACGAACGCTCCGGCGACAGCCCACATGAGCGGGTGCACCTCGCGGCCGCGCCCCTGGATAGCGCGGATCAGCACGAACGCGATGAAGCCGGCCCCCAGGCCGTTGGCGATCGAGTAGGTGAACGGCATCAGCGTGAACGTCAGGAACGCCGGGATGGCAATGCCCCAGTCGTCGAAATTGATGCGGCCCACCTGCGCCACCATCATGAACCCGACGACGACGAGCGCGGGCGCCACCGCCTCGAACGGCACCAGGCTGATCAGCGGCGTGAAGAACATCGCTAGCAGGAACAGGACGCCGGTCACCACGTTGGCGAGGCCGGTGCGTGCACCCTCACCGATTCCCGCGCCCGATTCCACGTAGATCTGGTTCGACGACACGGAGCCCGCACCGCCGGCAACGGCACCCAGGGCGTCGACGATCAGCACACGATCCACCCCGGGGATGTTTCCCTTCTCGTCGACGACCTTGGCCTCGTTGGCAAGGCCCACCATCGTGCCCATCGCGTCGAAGAAGATGCTCAGCAGGATGGTGAAGGTCAGGAGCATCGCGGCGGTGGCACCGAGGTGGCCGAAGGCTCCGAACAGGCTCACGTTCCCGATCAGGCTGAGGTCGGGAAGGCCCACCCACGCGCCGGTGGGCAGTTCCGGCACCACGAGCGACCAGCCCTGGGGGTTGGGATCCTCGCCCGGGATGAAGCTGGGGCCCACGTTCGCCACGGCCTCGACGACGACGGCGAGGACGGTGGCGGCGAGCACTCCGATGAGGATGGCTCCCCGGACACGGCGCACCACGAGTGCGATGGTGAGGATCAGGCCCACGACGAAGACGAGCGTCGGCCATCCGATGAGGACGCCCTCGAAGCCAAGGCCCACCGGTACGGTGGTCTGCGCGACGTCGGGGATGCGGCGCACGAATCCGGCATTCACGAGGCCGATCAGGGCGATGAAGAGCCCGATGCCCACCACGATCGCGGTCTTCAGGCTCTCCGGGACCGCATTGAAGACCGCGGTCCGGAACCCGGTCAGCACCAATACCAGCATGGTGAGGCCCGCAAGCATCACGAGGCCCATGATGTCCGGCCAGGTGAGTCCCGGGTTCGTGGCGACGGTGATGGCCACGAAGGCGTTCACCCCAAGTCCGGTGGCCAGGGCGAACGGGTACTTCGCCCACGCGCCCATGACGATCGTCAGGATGCCCGCCACAAGAGCTGTGACGGCGGCGACCCGCTCGAACCCGAGCTCCGCGCCCGACGAGTCGGCTCCCGCAAGGATCAGCGGGTTCAGCACCACGATGTAGCTCATGGCGAAGAACGTGGCCACGCCTCCGCGGATCTCCCGTGAAGAGGTGGACCCCCGCTGGGTGATCTCGAAGTAGCGGTCCAGCACGGAGCCTTGTTTGAGCATGGGGGTCCTTCGGAAGAGGTGGGCGCTTGCTCGAAATCCTATCCCGGCACGGTTACCGGCTTGCTACCCAGCTTCGTGCCAGTTCCGACCGATAGGCTTGAATCATGCCTTCCTCGTCTTCCGCACCCGTTGCCCGCTCCACCCGTCCCGCGCACGCCCTGCGGAACGCCGCCGTTCTCCTCACTGCGATGGTCACGATGCTGCTGTCGCTGCTCACCGCCGCTCCCGCGCTGGCCCACGATGACCTCGCCAGCAGCAATCCCCCCGCAGGCGGCACAGTGGACGTCCTGCCCGCCACGGTGGAGCTGATGTTCTCCGAGGTGCCGTCGGGAATCGGCGCCGAGGTGCAGGTTCTCGACGACGCCGGCACGGACTGGGCGGAAGGTGCGCCGCAGATCGTGAACGCCTCGGCGCAGCAGGCGGTGCGTCCGGGGGCGCCGGCAGGTGAATACACAGTCAACTGGCGCGTGGTGTCCTCCGACTCGCACCCGATCGAGGGATCCTTCACCTTCACCGCAGCATCAGGAGCGGCAGCAGCACCCGGCGTTGCTACAGCCCCCGGTGAGGCAGCAGCGCCTGATGCGGCAACCACCGGCCTTCCCCTCGAGACGGCTGAAGCGGAGTCGCCGGACACGGAGACTGCGGGCGTCAGCGATTTCCCGTGGAGCATCATCGTCATGATCGCGGTGCTGCTGGCCCTCGCCGTCGGGCTGGGGATCACGGCACGCAAGCGCCTGAGCCGCTAGCGGACCACCACAGGCAGTTCCCGCGCGGACGGCGGTGCTGCGGCATCAGGCCCGGAGTGGAGATACCGCGGGAAGCGGCGGAAACTGGGCGATGGCCCGGGAACCTGCCACGATGGCGTCACTGACGAGCTTCGCCTGCCGCACGATCTCGCGGGTCGTGGGGGTCAGCAATTCCCCCACTCCCACCAGGTGAAGCCCGATCGCGCGCAGCGCGGCTTTGAAGTCGCTTCCGATGGCGATGCCCATGGAGCGAAGTAGGCGCCGCAGCTGGTTCTGCGGGTACTTGGTGAGTACCACGTGGTCGGCGAGCAGGACGCCGTCGGCCGTCTGCACCGCCCACTTCTTCGAGACGGGGACGCGGTCCTCCGGAAGGATCTTCGAATGGCCGATGATGCTCAGGTGTTCCGCGATCGTGGAGTGCCGGACATCGAGCCGATGACTCGAGGCATAGCCCCGAAGCAGGCGCATCAGTTCGGAGCGCTCCGAGAGTGATACAGAATCGGTCATCACGGTACGGCAGGCCCCGGAATCGAGGCACTCGAGGCTCTCGACAACGATGGAGTCGATCCCCCGGCGGCTCAGTTCACTCGCTACCGCAAGCCCGGAGAGGCCTGCGCCGATAACCACGGTGGTGGTCAGTTCCGCGTAGGCACACGCGCTGGACGCTGCGCGGACCGATTCAAGCGGCAGAGAAGTCACTATTGATACCTCCGGTGAGAAGGATAATTCCGTACGGTCCGGCGCCTCTTCCGGACCGTACGGACCCCTGGCTGCGAACGGGTCAACCAGGAGCATTGCGTGCGAAGCCGGCCCCCCTTTCGGGTGGCTCCGCTCCACGACAATTGCTCGAAGCCTATATAACTTTATGCACCGTGGATAGACCGCGGATTCTGAGTAGGCTACAAGTAGAACACCCGTGACCGCGACCCGGTCAGGGACGTAGAGCCAAAGGAGGTTCGCCGTGGGCAATTCGCCTGTAGGGGATTCGTTTCAGGCCTCTGGGAGGCATGGCGTCGTGGTGGGGGTCGACGGCTCCGACCAGAGCGTATGCGCACTGTTGTGGGCCGCACGTGAGGCCGAGCGGCGGAATGCGCCGCTCCACGTGGTCACCGCCTACACCATTCCGGTGTTCGCGGCTTCCAGCATGGACGCCGGGTACGCGACCGTCGACGACGCCGTCATCCGCGAAGGTGCGCGCAGCGTCCTCGACGAATCGCTGACCTACCTCGAGGGTTCGAGCGTCGAGGTTGTCCCGCGGATCGAAACCGGGGACGCGGCAGGGGTTCTCCTCGATCTTTCCGAAGAGGCCGAGCTCGTGGTGGTCGGTTCGCGGGGGCGTGGGGGTTTCGTCGGCCGGCTGCTGGGGTCGGTCAGCAGTGCGCTGCCGGCCCACGCGAAATGCCCCACGGTCATCGTTCCGCTCTGCAGCTCCCCCCGCCTGGGCAGACCGGAGCTCGCCGAGAAACATCTCAAGAGCGGAACCGTGCCGTCGAAGGAGGGTGTGGAGCCCATCGTCGTCGTGGGTGTCGACGGCTCCGAGCATGCCCGCACGGCATCGCTCGCGGCCGCCGAGGAGGCGCAGTCGCGCGGACTGGCGCTTCGCGTGATCTGTTCGCTGGCCCCGTTCAACGGTTCACTGGCCTGGGTGCCGGCACCGCTGGATCGTGAAGCGCTGCACGCGGACATCACCGTGCAGCTCAACGCCGGCAGGGACTGGCTCCAGAGCCACTTCCCGGGCCTGCCGATCACCGTGGAGTTGAAGGACGGCCCGCCGGCCGAAGTCCTGATCAAGGCTTCGGCGACATCGGAACTCCTGGTCCTCGGCACGCGGGGGCGGGGCGGCTTCACGGGGATGCTGATGGGGTCCACCAGCCAGGCGGTGCTGCACCATGCCAAAGGTCCGGTGCTGGTGGTGCCCGACCGCGACGATCCTCGCCTGCAGGACAGGGAATCCTTCGGGCCGATGATTCCTTCCGTGGGGTAGGCGGTTGTCCCGGGGTGAGCCGAGATTCAGCCCCACCCCAGCTCATGGAGGCGGTCGTCGTCGATCCCGAAGTGGTGCGCCACCTCGTGGATCACCGTCACGAGGATCTCCTCGACCAGTTCCTCGCGTGTCGAACACGCCCGCTGGAGGGGCTGCCGAAAGATGCTGATCCGGTCCGGAAGGGAACCGGCATCCCACCAGGAGTCCCGTTCGGTCAGGGGAGTACCCTCATACAGCCCCAGCAGTTCCGTGTCGGGTTCCTCACCGGGTCCCGGCTCGTACTCCTCCACCACGAAGATCGCCACGTTGTTCATGGCGCGGGCGAGGTCGTCGGGAATCTCGTCGATGGCGTCGTCGACGGCGGCCTCGAACTCCGCGAGGCTGATGTCTATCGGCATCCTCGGATTCTAGTGCGCAGGCCTGTGCCGATCGTCCCGAGGGGGGCTATTTTGTGTAATCGAGATCGAGGCCCTATAGTTTTAGACGTCCACAGCAGGGAAGAATTCCCCGGAAATCCAGTAATTTCGGGGGCAGCTCGAACCCCGGTGTGATCCAGGCCCCCATCGTCTAGCGGCCTAGGACACCGCCCTTTCACGGCGGCGGCACGGGTTCGAATCCCGTTGGGGGTACGCAGGACAGGCCGCATCAGCGGTTCTTCCGCCAGCAGGGATGCTGGTAGGATGAAGATCTTGTAAAAATGCAAGTGCAAGAAAAGCTAGGCCCTGTAGCGCAGTTGGTTAGCGCGCCGCCCTGTCACGGCGGAGGTCGCGGGTTCAAGTCCCGTCAGGGTCGCTCAGGCGGCTTAGGCAGTACCGGTTCAGACGTACGAATAAGCCCGGCTGGAAACGGTCATCGTCAAGATGGTTGCAAGGCTCTGTAGCTCAGTTGGTAGAGCGTTCGACTGAAAATCGAAAGGTCACCGGATCGACGCCGGTCGGAGCCACCACTGAACACCCCGCTGGTCCTCAGGGAGCGCGGGGTTTCTGTGTTTAATCGCAGCATGGAGTGGGCTGTGGCCATTCTGCCCGGTGCAAGCCGCCTGCGGGAGGGCCGGGAGAGTATTTCACTGCCCGCGCGTTGGAACCCGGGGAGCACAACTTGGAGGGGCCCGCCTTGAGACTGCCTGTCACTGCCGTCTGCGCTGCAGCCGTAGTACTGCTTGCCACCGGGTGCAGCAGTGGTACGGGCAACGATTCCGCCCCGGCGATCAATATGCCGCAGCCTCCTACCGTGCGCGACTCCCTGCAGCCCGATGGGACGGGAACCGGTGGACCGGGGACTATGGAAGCGGCTCCCGGCACCGCGCCGAACCCTGAACCTTCCGACTCCTGCGTGATGGTGGCCGGAGGGGTGTCCTCCATCCTGCTCGCGCCGATGAGTCTCCGCTCGCACTCCGATCCCGCAGCCGTTGCCGCGCTGCGGAACCAGATCCTTGGACTGCGCGGAAAGGTCCCGGGAGAGCTGCACGGGAACTTCACGGTGCTCGCCGGAGCCGTGGAGGTTCCGCCCCAGGGCTCCGGGGAATTCGACGAACGGGGTTTCCGGGAGGCGTTGAAACCGGTACAGGACTGGCTGGGCGCACACTGTGCCGGGCAGACGTCCGGATAGACCGGCCGGGCCCTCGCGAGCCTCTTTCGACCCGCCGTGCCGAAGCGCAGGGACAGCAATGCGCAGATGCGACCCGTGCCGGGGCTTAGGCTGGGCACACGAGAAAGGGGCGCACTGAATGGATGAACGAAACGGCGGAAGCCTGATCCGGCCGGCAGGGGACGGGGTGGCAGGACGCACGGTCATCGGTGACCCGGCTGCCGTGAAGATCGCAGCGATCGCAGCGCGCTCGGTGCCCGGGGTGCATGCACTCGGCGCGGGAACCGGCCGCGCGCTCGGTGCCATCCGCGACGCCGTCGGCGGCAGCGACCTCGGCCAGGGCATCCGGGTGGAGGTCGGACAGACCCAGGTGGCGGTGGATATCAGCCTGGTGGCCGATTACGGCTACCCGCTGAATCGGCTGGCGGATTCGGTGCGTACCGCGGTCTGCCAGGCAGTCGAGGAGCTGGTGGGTCTTGAAGTGATCGAGGTGAACGTGGAGATTGTCGATGTCCACATCCCCGGCCTCAATGACGCCCGCAGCAACGAAATCCGCAGCGCGGACAAGGGCCGCGCGCCCGGCGCTTCCGCACGCACTCCCATCGAGTAAGGAAACTCCCATGACACCCACCCGGACTGGAATGGCAGTAGGGGCGGTACTGGCCTTCGCCGCCCTTTCCTTCGGTTTCTGGGGATTCCTCCTGACCGCGCTGCTGGTGGCATGCGGGGCGGTCAGCGGGCGGATCCTTGAAGGCAAGCTCGATCTCCGGAGCGTCCGCGATGCCCTTGCCGGACGCCGCTCGTCCTCATGACCGCAGGACACACCCGGATCACCACACAGGCGCTGGCCAGCACGGCACAGGCCGTGGCTGCTGAAACGCTGGGAATCCCGGCGGGCGACGTGAGGGCCTCCTTCGACGATGAAGCCGGTCTGCTGGCACTCCACCTCGCGCTGCCGCTTCCCATTCCGCCGCTGGCCGCGTTAGTGACCGACCCCTCGCTGGTTGAATCCTTCGGCGGCTCGCTGACCCGCCGTGCGCAGGATGCGCAGGCAGTGATCCGGATGCGGGTCCAGCATTTGACCGGGGCCCGGCTCAGCCGGGTGGACCTGCGCGTCACCGGCATTTCGGTGGCCCGCGAACGGCGGGTGACGTGAGCGATCGGGTCGCCGCGGTGACTCCGCGCATCCTGCGGCGGGAACTGCACGCCTCGCGTGCCGTTCCCGCAGTCCTCACTGCCGTCGTCGTCGTGCTCGTCAGTGCCCTGCTGTTCCTGGAGGCCGTCCTGAAGGCCGTGGGCGATCCACCGTTCCTCCTGGATTTCGAGCGCGCTGCAGCCTGGCTCGGACGTCTCCCCGCCGGCGCTGAGCCGGCGGC
>NZ_KI914760.1:94285-112141 GCF_000520535.1 Arthrobacter sp. H41 | reverse complement strand
CCCCGCCGGCGCTGAGCCGGCGGCTCTGGGGATGGGTTCGTTGCTGCTGTTCGCCGTCGGGCTCGCCCTGTTCCTCCTTGCCGTGCTGCCCGGCCGGCGCATCCGGTACGTGGTGCCCAGTGGGCGGGCGGCCGTGGTGGTCGACGCCGAGGTGCTCGCGTCGGCGCTGGCACGGAGAGCCCGGCAGGCGGCAGGCGTCGCGCCGGAGCAGGTGATGGTGACGGTCGGGCGGAAAACCGCCGATATCCAGGTCCGTCCCACCTCCGGGATCCCGGTCGATGCCGCAGGCGTGCAGTCCGCGGTGGAGGACGACCTGCGGCACGCCTCGGTGGAGCCACTGCCGGTGGTGCGGGTAAGGATCGCGCCGTCGGGAGTGATCGGACAGTGAACAGCACGCCGAGGGCACTCAACCGGATCCTTCTCGGGCTTTGCGGCCTGGTGCTGATGCTTGCGGGAACCTGTGGTGCTGCACTGGCATACGCCCCAGGCTTCGCCGGGCCGTGGCAGGCATCCACCCTGCAGGCCGGGATCCAGATCGATCGGATCCGACAGGGAACCACCCTGGACGGACAGAGTGACTCCTGGCTGTGGATCGTGCTGGCAGCGGCGCTCCTGCTCGTTGCGGTCCTGGGGACCGTCTGGATCGCGGCGCAGGGAAGGGGCCGGACCGGCGTCTTCGCCTACACGCCCGGACCAGCGAATGACGACGCCCCGGGCTCCGTCACGCTCACCGCCGGTGCTGCCGAACAGGCATTGAGGGCCGCCCTGCTGGAGCGGAACGACCTGACCAATGCCGTGGTCACCACGTGGGACTTCCGTGGAGGACCGGCGCTGAAAGTACGGCTTTTCCCCCGCAAAGGGGTCTCGCCCTACGCGATCACGGCGGTAACGACCGAACTGATCGAGGCGCTGGACCTCGTGGCGGGGCAGCGGACCCCGGTGCTGATCAGCATCAGCTCCGGGGCACGCTCGCGCTTCACCCGGACGGAACGGGTCAGCTAGCGTCCTGTCGATCCGTTCGGAACCATGCGAAGCCATGCGGAGGTATCCGGAGCGAGAACGCCGGCAGCGCCCCGAATGGCGTCGGAAGTGCTGGCCGCCAGCATGCCGTAGCCGGCAGGTAGTTTCACCGGCGCCCCGCCCATATTGGCGACGACGAGCACGTCCCCGTTACGGAAGGACAGCACGCCCCGGGCCGGGTCGTTCAGCTCGGAGAACTCGACTGCTCCCGATCCGAGGCGGTGCGCCCGCCGCAGCTCCAGTGCCCTGCGGTACAACTCGAACGTCGAGCCTGCGACACCCACCTGGCGGTCGGCCGCATAGGCGGCGAAGGATTCGGGCTGCGGGAGCCAGGGGCGGGCGCCGTCGTCGTTCGGTCCGCTGTTCCCCTCCGGGTAGTTCCCGAAGCCGAATCCCGGAGACGCCGCCGTCCACGGAAGGGGAACGCGGCAACCGTCCCTGCCGCGCTCCACCCCGCCCGTCCGGAAGAACGCCGGGTCCTCACGGACCGAGTGCGGCAGGGTGGTGTGCTCGGGAAGGCCCAGCTCGTCGCCCTGGTAGAGGTAGGCGGAGCCCGGCAGAGCGAGCATCACCAGGGCGGCGGCCCTGCCGCGTGCCAGCCCGAGGGCTTCGTCCGGCTGTTCGTCGTCGGCGCTGAGGCCTTTCGGGAAGGTTGTCGGATCGCTCAGCCCGAAGCGGCTCGTGTGCCGCACGGTGTCGTGGTTGGACAGGACCCAGGTGCTGGGGGCGCCAACTTTCCCGGCTTCCAGCAGTGATTCCTCGATGCTCGCCTGGAGGCGAGCTGCATTCCATCCCGCCAGCAGGAACCCGAAGTTGAAGGCCTGCTGCATCTCGTCCTTCCGGACGTAGTGGAACAACCGCTCGGCGGGTTCGACCCACGCCTCGGCCACCAGCATGCGGTTCCCCTCGTACTCCGAGAGGACGCTGTTCCACTCCCGGTAGATGGCGTGGACGCCGGGCTGGTCGAAGTACGGCGGCGTGGGCTCCGTCTCGAGCCCGGTGATGTCGGCGTCCTCGGCGCCTGTGTCCTCCACCCCTGGGGAATGCTCCCGGCCCTCCACCATGCTGGCGCGTTCGGACCAGTCGGGGAGGCCCTCGGCCTTCACCAGACCGTGGGCCACGTCGATCCGGAAACCGTCGACGCCCCGGTCGAGCCAGAACCGGAGGACCGACACCATCTCCTCACGGACTTCGGGGTTCTCCCAGTTCAGGTCGGGCTGCTTGGTGTCGAAGAGGTGCAGATACCACTGGCCGTCCGCCACGCGCGTCCAGGCGTTGCCGCCGAAGATGGACTGCCAGTTGTTGGGTGGCAGCGAGCCGTCGGGCCCTGACCCCTCACGGAACATATAGCGCTGCCGCTCCGCGGAGTGCGGCTGCGAGGGAAGTGCTGCCTGGAACCATTCATGCTCATCGGAGGTGTGGTTGGGAACGAGGTCTACGATCACCTTGAGGTCCAGGGAATGCGCTTCGGCCAGCATCGCATCGAAATCGGCCAGCGTGCCGAACCTCGGGTCCACTGCACGGTAGTCGGCGACGTCGTAGCCCGCGTCAGCCTGCGGCGACACATAGAACGGCGACAGCCAGACGGCGTTGACGCCGAGGTTCGCCAGGTACGGCAGCCGGGAGCGGATCCCGGGGAGGTCGCCCATGCCGTCGCCGTTGCCGTCGGCGAAGGAGCGCGGGTAGATCTGGTAGATCACGGCGTCCGCCCACCAGGGGTGCTGGCCGGTGGCTGTCTCACCGAATGTCGCTGTTCCAGCCGGGGTGGTGCTGCTCATGGGGTCTCCTTGCGGGATTTCGTGGTGCAGGGCGGCATGCTGCGGGACGCGGAAAACTATGGCGTAAATCACAATTCGGTATCAACCGGAGGTCCGGATGCCATTCCGGTTGTCGCGATCTACGTAAGCGCTTACTCTCAAGGATATCAATCTGGTGAGGCGGCGGCACGGTTTGGTCCCATTCTTTCGAGGCCGGGGAGAACCAGGTGCGTGCCGTCAGACGAAGGAGTCTATTTTAATGGCGATTATCCGCTCGAAGAAAGCAGTGCTGCCGGTAGCAGCGCTGAGCGTTCTCACACTTGCCCTTTCCGCCTGCGGTTCCGGCGGATCCGAAGAAGCCGGCGGATCCGGCGACGCGGACTGCGCCCTGTACGAGTCCTACGGACAGCACGAAGACACCGAGGTCAGCGTGTACTCCACGATCGTGGACATCGAAGCCGAGAGGCTCGAGAACTCATGGCTCGATTTCGCTGAGTGCACCGGCATCGAGGTCGTGTACGAGGGTTCGAAGGAATTCGAGACGCAGATCGGTGTCCGCGCGCAGGGCGGCACTGCTCCGGATCTCGCGATCTTCCCGCAGCCGGGTCTGCTCGCAGCCCAGGCACGTGCCGGTTTCCTGAAGCCGGCGCCCGCCGAAGTCTCGGACCTCGTCGACGAGGGCTGGTCGGAGGACTGGAAGAAGTACGGCACCGTCGATGGCACCTTCTACGCCGCCCCCATGCTCGCCAACATCAAGGGGTACGTCTGGTACGTCCCGGCTACCTTCGAGGAGAAGGGCTGGGAGATCCCGGCCACCTGGGACGAGATGCAGGAGCTGACGGAGAAGATCGCCAGCGAAGAGGAAGAGATGAAGCCCTGGTGCGCGGGGTTCGAGTCCGGTGAAGCGACCGGCTGGCCGGGCACCGACTGGGTGGAGGACGCAGTCCTCCGCGATCACGGCCCCGAGGTCTACGATCAGTGGGTTGCCCACGAGATTCCCTTCAACGACCCACGGATCGTCGAATCCTTCGACAAGGTGGGCGAAATCCTCAAGAACGACGACTACGTCAACGGCGGTTTCGGGGACTCGCGCTCCATCCTGTCGACGGCGTTTGCCGAAGCCGGTCAGCCCGTGCTCGACGGCACCTGCGCCATGCACCACCAGGCTTCCTTCCAGGCCGTGAACTGGCCCGAGGGAACCAACGTCGCCGAGGACGGTGACGTCTGGGCATTCATGACGCCTCCGGTGGATGCTTCTGCCGGTACCGCCATCACCGGTGGTGGGGAGATGATCGGTGCCTACGCCGACCGCCCCGAGGTCCAGGCCCTTCAGGCCTACCTGGCGAGCTCCGAGTTCGCCAACGCCCGCGTCGAGCAGGGTGGAGCCATCAGCGCCAACACGGGGCTCGATCCCGAGCTGGCGACGTCGGACCTCGACCGCCAGTCGATCGAGCTGCTGCAGGACCCTGAAACGGTCTTCCGCTTCGACGGATCCGACCTGATGCCGGGTGCCGTCGGTGCCAACTCCTTCTGGAGCGGCATCGTCAACTGGATCAACGGCTCCTCCACCGAGGAAGTCACCGATGCCGTAGAGGACAGCTGGCCCTCCTCCTGACCCGAGTCGCAGTAACGCCGTCGGCGGTTTCCCCAAGGGAAGCAGCCGGCGGCGTTCCTGCCCGTCAACCGTTCCTTTCCTACTGCGCACCAAGGAGGCTGGGCTGTGGAAGATCTAGCAGAAAAAGGTTTACAGGTGGTGGTGGGCCTGGCGGCCTTCGCCGCCATCATCGGTCTGGTCATGCTCGTGGTGGACCGTGCACCGAAATCGTCGCGGGAAAAGATCCAGATCGCCGGGTTCCTCGCCCCGGCGCTGATCCTCCTGGCCGTGGGCCTGGTACTCCCGGCGCTGCAGACCTCGTATCTTTCCTTCACGGACCGGACCGGTGCGTTCGTGGGCCTCGACAACTACGTCTGGATGTTCACGCAGCCGGAGGCTCTCATCACGCTGCGCAACACCGTCATCTGGGTGGTGGTCGTGCCCTCGCTCGCGTCGGCCATCGGCCTCGCCTATGCAGTGTTCATCGACAAGGCCCGCGGTGAGAAGACCCTCAAGGCGCTCGTCTTCATGCCGATGGCCATCTCGTTCGTGGGAGCGGGCGTCATCTGGCGGTTCGTGTATGCCTACAAGGGTGCCGAACAGGACCAGATCGGCCTCTTCAACCAGATTCTCGTGTGGCTCGGTCAGGAGCCGAAGCAGTTCCTCCTCGATGCTCCGGAGAACACGTTCTTCCTGATCGCCGTCATGATCTGGATTCAGACCGGTTTCGCGATGGTGGTCCTCTCGGCTGCCATCAAGGGAATCCCCACGGAGATCGTGGAAGCCGCACGCCTCGACGGTGCCAGCGCCTGGCAGCAGTTCCGCAACGTCACCATCCCCACCATCCGCGGATCCCTGATCGTGGTGGTCACCACCATCACCATCGGAACTCTGAAGGTCTTCGACATCGTGCGCACCATGACTGCCGGCCAGTACGAGACATCGGTGGTGGCCAACGAGATGTACACCCAGGCGTTCCGTGCGGGTGAGCCCGGCAGGGGCGCCGCACTCGCCCTGATCCTGTTCCTGATGGTGCTGCCCATCGTTGTCTTCAACGCCCGGCTGCTCCGCAAGCAGAAGGAAATCCGATGAGCACCATCCCGGCAGAGAACACCAAGGACGTCTTCCCCGAATTGAAGGAGAAGTCGGACGACCGGCCGCCTATCCAGCGCCGCGTCAAGCAGCGGCTGACCTCACGCGGAGCAACGATCGCCGCCGTCCTCATCGCGGTCATCTGGACCATCCCCACCTTTGGATTGTTCGTCTCGTCGTTCCGCCCGGAAGCGAACATCAAGGGCAACGGATGGTGGAACGTCTTCACCGATTTCGAGTTCACCCTCGCCAACTACGAGGATGTCCTCAGCCCCGGCGGCAGCCAGTCGCCCAACCTGCTGTCCTACTTCGTCAACTCGCTCGCCATCGTGGTCCCCGGAACCATCTTCACCCTGGTGCTCGGTGCGATGGCCGCCTACATGTTCGCCTGGGGGAGGTTCAAGGGCAAGGACAGCCTGTTCATCTTCGTCTTCGCCCTCCAGATCGTCCCGCTGCAGATGGCGCTCATCCCGCTCCTTCAGCTGTTCAACCAGGTTCTTGCAATCGGGGACTTCCAGCTCCTGCCGAGCGGCACATATGCGCAACTCTGGGTGGCCCACACCATCTTCGGGCTGCCGTTGGCGATCTTCCTGCTGCACAACTTCATCGCCGAGATCCCGGGTGAGGTGATCGAGGCCGCGCGCGTCGATGGCGCGGGACACAGCACCATCTTCTGGCGCATCATCGTGCCGCTTGCGACGCCGGCGCTTGCCTCGTTCGGCATCTTCCAGTTCCTGTGGCTGTGGAACGACCTCCTGGTGGCCCTGGTGTTCTCGGGAGGAGGGGCCGACGTCGCGCCCATCACCCAGCGTCTCGCCGAGCTCCAGGGTTCACGCGGGGGCGAGTGGCAGCGGCTCACCGCCGGTGCCTTCGTCTCGATCATCGTGCCGCTCGCGGTGTTCTTCGGCCTGCAGCGGTACTTCGTCCGGGGACTGCTGGCGGGTGGCCTCAAGGGCTGACCATGACAAGCATCGACGACGTCGCCCGGTCGGTGGGTGTCTCCACAGCAACGGTGTCGCGCGCATTACGCGGGCTGCCCGGGGTTTCCCCGGGCACCCGTGCCCGGGTGGAACGCACGGCGAGCCGGCTGGGATACGTGCCGTCGTCGGCCGCTTCAGGCCTCGCCTCCGGCCGCACCATGGCCATGGGAGTGCTGCTCCCGCTGGTGGACCGCTGGTACTTCTCGGCCATGCTCGACGGCGTGGACCGCCGGCTCAGGGCCGCAGGGTACGACCTCATCGTCTTCAGTCTCGGGGGCACCGGGGTGAATCGCGAGCGGGTTTTCTCCCGCTCCATCCTGCGCAAGCGCATCGACGCCCTGCTGGTCATGTGTATGGCGCTGACCCCCGACGAGCGCCGTGCACTGCAGGATCTCGATTCCCCGAGCGTGGTGGTCGGTGGGACGGTGCAGGGGATGCGGGACGTCAGCATCGACGACGACGCCGCGATGACCGACGCCGCGGAGTACCTCATAGCCCTCGGCCACACGCGTATCGCCCATCTGCGCGGAGGGGATTCGTACGGCATCGAGTTCGAGGTTCCCCGCATCCGCGAGGAAGCATTCGACCGCACCATGCACAGGCACGGGCTGGCCGTCCGCCCGCAGTGGGACGCCAAGGGGAATTTCCGGTTCCTTGATGGCAAAACCGCTGCCGGAACACTGCTCGACAACGCCCTTGACCGTCCCACCGCAATCCTCTGCTCCTCGGACGAAATGGCTTTCGGTGCGCTCATGGCGGCGCAGGAGCGCGGCATCGCCGTCCCCGGTGAACTCTCCATCATGGGCATCGACGACCACGAATTCGCCGAACCCATGGGGCTCACCACCATTGCGCAGCGGCCCGAGGAGCAGGGCGCCTACGCGGCCGGGCTGCTGCTCGACGAACTGGCGGGAGGACCGGCGGTGGAGAATCCGTTGGTCCAGCCCCACCTGCTCGTTGCGCGAAACTCAACCGGGCCGCCGAGGCCCGGGCTGTGATCCTGAAAGGCCAGCTTCACGAAGCCCGGGCGAGCTGGCGGATGGGGATCCACCGCGAGGCGAGGCGCCGGTATGACGCCGCAGCACCCGTCATGTCGGCCTCCGCAAGGCTCTCGATACCCAGCCGCACGTCGAGGGGTGACTCGTCAGGGAAGACGCGATCGGCCACCGGCCCGTAGTCCACCTCCACCACGGCGTCCCGCCGGAAAATCTCGAGCCACTCGAGAAGCTCCGTCAGTTCCTCGAGGAGGTCGAGCTCGGGAGCACCGACAGCCAGTTGCGCCACCGCCCTGCGCCCGCGGTCGATGCACTCGTTGATCCGCACCGAGATGCGCACGGTGCTGACCTTGCTGCCGTCCTCGATGACCTCGGTGAGGTCGTCCTCATGGATGAGCACGAACCACGCGAACGGTACGCCCCACGTGGCCGACCGGGTATGCAGCTTGGCCACCGAATCAGCAAAGGTGTCGGGATCGAGTCGTGCCTGCTGGGCTTCACGCGCGGCTTCCGGCACCAGCACGTCGACGAGCGGCCCACGGAGGCTGGAGTCGAGCGATTCGGCAGCCAGGGTGGTGCGGACGGCGAGCTGGTTGGGGCAGTAGTAGGGCGCCGTGGTCCCGCTCACCATGGGGTAGTGGAGAACCCGCACGAGGTCCGTCTCATGGTGCGGGAAGGGATCCGAGACCGTGCGCAGCATCCGCCGGAGCGATTGCTGCCGATCGAGTTCCTCGGTGACGCGCCGTTCCCGCGACCGCTGCCCGAGGATGCTGAGCTGCTGGGCATCGCTGAAGGCGTCCAGCGGTTCGTAGACCCGGAGGAAGGAGACATAGGGAAAGGGCATCAGGGTCCCCGCCGATTTCGGCTGCGTCATGAGTCCCCGAGTTCCACGATCACCGGCGCATGGTCCGAGGCTCCCTTGCCCTTGCGTTCCTCGCGGTCCACCGATGCACCGGTGACGCGTGACGCCAGGGCCGGGGAACCGAGCACGAAGTCGATCCTCATGCCCTCCTTCTTCGGGAACCGCAACTGGGTGTAGTCCCAGTAGGTGTACAGGCCCGGCCCGGGGGTGAAGGGACGGGCGAGGTCGCTGAAGCCGGCATCGAGGAATGCCTGGAACGCGGCACGCTCCGGCGGGCTGACGTGGGTGTAGCCGCCATTGACGAAGAGGTCGATGTCCCACACGTCCTCGTCCTGAGGCGCGATGTTCCAGTCACCCATCAGCGCGAGCTGCGCCCCGGGGTCGTCCACAAGCCACTGGGCGGCGTGCCCGCGGAGCGTGTCGAGCCAGGAGATCTTGTAGGGCATGTGCGGATCGTCGAGGGCGCGTCCGTTGGGGACATAGAGGCTCCAGACACGCACCCCGTTGCAGGTCGCGGCAATGGCGCGGGCTTCCTGCACGGGCTCGACGCCGGGCTTCCCGAAGGCGGGCTGGTCCTCGAAGGTGCGGGTCACGTCGTCGAGCCCCACCCGCGAGGCGATCGCGACGCCGTTCCACTGGCTCAGCCCGAAGTGCGCCACCTCGTAGCCGGCGTTCTCGAACATCTCCCACGGAAAGTTCTCGTCCTTGCACTTCGTTTCCTGGATGGCGAGGACATCGGCGTCCGAGCGCTTCAGCCAGGCCTCGACGCGGTCGGTGCGGGCACGGAGGGAATTGACGTTCCAGGTGGCGATCTTCACGGGTTCTACGTTACCAACGCGGGCCCCGGGGACTTCCACCAGGAATCGAGGAGAGTCACCGGTACCGTCCGCTTGTGGCGTGTGGTCCAATACCTGCGCTCGATCGCCTCTGCCGCTGACTCCCCGACGTCCCGGCCCTCGAGGTAGTCGTCGATCTGGTCGTAGGTGAGCCCCAGCTCGGATTCGTCCGCCCGGCCGGGCAGTTCGTCGAGGAGGTCGGCCGTAGGTACCTTGTCGTAGAGCGCGGGGCTCGCGCCGAGCTCGCGGAGCAGGGCCCGGTTCTGCCGTTTGTTGAGCCCGGACAGGGGGAGGATATCCGCTCCGCCGTCACCGAACTTCGTGAAGAAGCCGGTGACCGATTCGGCGCCGTGATCGGTGCCGACGACGAGCAGGTTGTGCTGACCGGCCACGGCGTACTGGGCCACCATGCGGGCCCGGGCCTTCGTGTTGCCCTTGGTGAAGTCGGCGATGCTCTCGCCGGTCGCCCGGGCGAATTCTGCCTGGAATCCGTCGACTGCCGGAGCCACGTTGTAGGTCAGGGAGGTTCGCGGCCCGATGAAGGCGAGCGCCTCCTGGGCGTCGTCCTCGTCCTGCTGCACGCGGTAGGGCAAGCGCATGGCGATGAAATCGGCATCGGCACCCTCGGAGCGCAGTTCGTCGACGGCGAGCTGCGCGAGTTTACCGGCGAGGGTGGAGTCCAGCCCGCCGCTGACGCCGAGCACGAAGCCACGGGTGCCGGTGGCCCGCGCGTAGTCCCGAAGGAATCCGACGCGTTTCCGGATCTCGGCAGTGGGGTCGATGGTGGGCAGGACGCCCAGTTCCCCGATGATGATCGCCTGCAGTTCGCGCATGATGCCAAGGCTACCCGCGGGAGGTTTCGCGGGCGTTACGGCGACCGGCGAGCCCCCTACTGCGTGAAGGCGGCGTCGAACGAGGTGCCCGACGGGGCGAAGTCGAACCGCTTGAGGAAGGCCAGCGCTTCGGGTGCTCCCTGCAGGCGGTCCATTCCGGCGTCCTCCCATTCAACGGAGATCGGGCCGTCATAGCCGATCGCGGTGAGTGCGCGGAAGCTGTCCTCCCAGGGCACATCTCCCCGCCCGGTCGAGACGAAGTCCCAGCCGCGGCGCGGGTCCCCCCAGGGTAGGTGTGAGGAGAGGATGCCGTTCCGGCCGCCGCCCATGCGCATCTTCGTGTCCTTGCAGTCCACGTGGTAGATGCGGTCGGCGAAGTCGGAGATGAACGCCACCGGATCGATCTGCTGCCAGAGGAAATGACTGGGATCCCAGTTCAGGCCGAATGCCGGGCGGTGCCCCACCGCCTCCAGGGCGCGCTGGGTGGACCAGTAGTCGTAGGCGATCTCCGAGGGATGGACTTCGTGGGCGAAACGGACCCCGCACTCGTCGAACACGTCGAGGATGGGGTTCCAGCGGTCGGCGAAGTCCTGGTAGCCGGCGTCGATCATCTGCGCGGGGACGGGTGGGAACATGGCGACGTACTGCCAGATGGAGGATCCGGTGAAGCCGACCACGGTGTCCACGCCCAGCTTCTGTGCGAGGCGTGCGGTCAGCTTCATCTCCTCCGCGGCGCGCCCGCGGACACCCTCGGGGTCGCCGTCCCCCCACACTTTCGGTCCCACGATGGCCTCGTGCCGGAAGTCGATCGGATCATCGCACACCGCCTGACCCTTGAGGTGGTTGGAGATGGCCCACACCTTCAGGTTATTGCGCTCCAGGATGTCGAGGTGGTCCTGGATGTAGGCGTCGTCGTCCCACCGCCATGCGTCGAGGTGATCTCCGGACACGGCGATCTCCAGGCCGTCGTAGCCCCACCGGCCGGCAAGTTCGGCGACTTTCTCGAACGGGAGGTCGGCCCACTGGCCGGTGAACAGGGTGTAGTTGCGTCCCATGATTTTCCTTATTCGTTAGGAGAGCGTGAATGCTGTCGGGTCCCAGTCCTCGTCCAGCGGCGGGGCTGCTTCCGCGGTGCTGGCCACGTCGACGAAGGCTGCAGTACCGACCGATTCCGAAATGGCCACCAGAACGTCGAGCACATGGAAGGCGGCGAGGCCCTGGGCACGGTGCGGAATACCGGCGCGGATGGCACGGGCCATCTCGAGGACTCCGACCCCCCGGCCCCAGGTCGAGCCGACGGACCCCACCGTCTCCTCCTCCGTTGAACCCGTGCGCCTGAGCCGGATGTCTCCGTCGAACCGATTGGGATCCGGGAAGGCGATGGTGGCCTCGGTGCCGGTGATCTCGAGGAAGCTCTGGCGGACCAGCGGGGAGTCGAAGCTGAAGACGCTTTGGCCGGAGGCTCCTTCCCGGAACTTCAGGAGGGTTCCCACATGGGTGGGAACCGTCACGTCGAACTCCTCGCCGGACCGCGGCCCCGACCCGATCACGCGGGTTGCCCTGGCCTTGGAGCCGACCGCTGCCACCTGGGCAACGGACCCGAAAGCCTGGAGGAGCGCCGTGAGGTAGTAGGGACCCATATCGAACAGCGGACCGGCTCCTTCCTGAAAGAGGAAGGCAGGGTTGGGGTGCCAGGCCTCCGGTCCAGGGCTCTGCATCAGGGTGAGCGCAGTGAGGGGCGTGCCGATGTCGCCGCGTGAGATCATCCGGAGCCCGGTCTGCAGGCCGGCTCCCAGGAAGGTGTCAGGTGCGCACCCGAGCCGCAACCCGGCGTCGTCGGCGGCCTGCAGCAGTTCCCGGCCGCTGTCGAGGTCCAGTGAGAAGGGCTTCTCGGACCACACGTGCTTCCCGGCTGCTATCGCCGCCAGACCCACCTGCACGTGGGCGGCGGGCGGAGTCAGGTTGACGAGGATTTCGACGTCGGGGTGGTTCAACGCCGCGTCGATGCCACCGGCCTCCGCAATTCCGTACTGTGCGGCCCGTGCTCTCGCGGCGTCCTCGAAGAGGTCCGCGATCACATGGACCGCCACATCGGGAAAAGCGGCGAAGCTGGTCAGGTACTGCTCGCTGATGACCCCCGCTCCGATGATGCCGATGCCCACCGGGCCGCTCGTGCGCGCTCCGGTGCCCTGCCTCACGCTTCGTCCCGGGTGAGGTAGGCGTAGCTGTCCTCGAGCGCGGTGAAGAGATCCCCGGAACTGTCGTCGAGTTCAACGACGAAGGTCTCCACCGCCGAGGCGGCGGCCAGCACGGCCGGGATGTCCATCCTCCCGGAGCCCACCGCGACCTGCGCCTTGTTGTCCCGGGAAATATCACCGTCCTTGACGTGGATGAACTTCACGCGGTCGCCGAGCTTCCCCAGAAGGCCGGCCGGTGATTGCCCGCCGACGGTGACCCAGTAGGTGTCGACCTCGAGGACCACCTCGGGTGAGAGATGGGCGCTGAGCACTTCCAGCCCGGTGCGGCCGCCGAAGTCGGTTTCCACCTCGAACCAGTGGTTGTGATAGCCCACGCGGAGGTCGTAGGAGGCTGCGGCGTCGGCGGCGGCGTTCAGCGCTTCAGCCGTGGCCCTGATGCCGTCCTCGGAAAGCCAGCGGGAAGGATCGATGAAGGGGTCGATCACCGTGGTCATGCCGAGGGTGCGTGCGGCTTCGAAGATCGGGGCCTGCTCCGAGGACAGCAGGGGAGCGTGCCCGGAGGGTGCGGTGAGACCGTTGCGGTGAAGCGCGGCAGCAAGGTCGGCGGTCCGGGAGGTGAAGCCGTACGGTTCCACCTGGCGGAAGCCGATGGCGGCGATGCGGTCGATCGCGGCGTCGAGGTCGGCCTCGATGGCGTCCCGGACGGTGTACAGCTGGACGGACAGCGTGCTGTGGGGCACTGGGTCTCCTTGGTGTTCTGGCGAAGTGTTCTTGGCTGGGGGCTGGTTCAGCTGGACTGGTCGAGCTCGACGACGGCACTTCCCGCGCGCGCGCTGTCCTGAAGGGCGGCGAGCACCCGCTGCACGCCCAGGCCGTCCTCGAAGGACGGCTGGGGGGCTGTTCCGGACGCTATCGCCGTGAGGAAATCCGCGGCCTGGGTGGTGAAGGTATGGTCCCACCCGAGCGTGTGGCCGGTGGGCCACCAGGCGTGGAGGTAGGGGTGTGTCGCCTCGGTCACCAGGATCCGGCTCGAGCCCTGCAGTTCGGCCGGTGCTGTGGCGTCGAAGTAGAGAAGCTCATTCAGCCGCTCGAGGTCGAACCGGAGGGAGCCGAGGGATCCGTAGATCTCGATCTGCAGTGCGTTCCTCCGTCCGGTGGCGAACCGGGAGACTTCGAGGCTCGCCACTGCGCCGGAGGCGAGGCGCAGGGTCGCCCAGGCGGCGTCGTCGACGGTGACAGCTTCCATTCCTGCACCGCCCGCCCGTTCGGGAACGAACGTGTTCACCGTCCCGGAGATAGCCTTGACCGTAGTGCCGAGGAGGAACTGGATCTGGTCCACGGCGTGGGACGCCAGGTCCCCCAGGGCGCCGGAACCGGCGGTCTCCTGGCGGAGCCGCCAGCTCATCGGGGCGTCCTCGTCCGCGAGCCAGTCCTGTAGGTAGCTCACGCGGACCTGGCGCACCTCGCCCACCCGGCCTGCGGCCAGGAGGTCCCTCGCGAGTGCCAGCGAGGGTAGCCGCCGGTAGTTGAAGCCCACCATCGACTGGATTCCGCGGGCACGGGCCGCCGTGGCCGCCGCCACCATGGTTTCGGCCTCCGCCACGGAGTTCGCCAGGGGCTTCTCGACGAGGACATGCTTGCCCGCCTCGAGCGCTGCCACTGCGATCTCGGCGTGGAGGTGCCCGGGGGTGCAGATATCCACGATGTCGATATCGTCGCGTTCCAGTGCCGATCGCCAGTCCGTCGCGGTTCCGGCCCAGCCGAGCCGCTGCGCTGCCGGGACCAGCTGGTGCTCATCGCGCCCCACCAGCAGTCGCTGCTCGACGCGGGGCGACTCGTAGAAGGCGTTGACGTTCCGCCAGGCATTCGAATGCGCGCGGCCCATGAAGGAGTAGCCGATGACGGCAACGCCGAGGGTTCGCGAAGGGGAAGCGGGCGGCAGGGAGGGCGGAACCGGGGCAGGGCTGGAAGCCGCTGCGGGCCCCCGGGGAGTGGTGGTCATAGGGGATGTCCTTCATCAGGGCTCGCCGACGCGCGTCGCAGGAACGCGAGCCCGTCCTCGGCCAGCCGGTCCTGGGTTACCGCCAGCGGACGCCAGATCGACGCTGCCGTGGCGATGCTTGCGTTGGTAGAGGTGAAGCTTTCAATGTTCAGTGGGCCGGTGTAGTCCACGTCCTCGAGCGCCGAGAAGATTCCTCGCCAGTCGGTCGAGTCCCCGCCGGGTGCGCCGCGATCATTTCCACACACCTGGACGTGGACCAGGTGCGTGGCTGCCTGCCGGATGGCGTCGGCCGAGGACCGCTCCTCGATATTCAGGTGATAGGTATCGAGCGCGAGCCCCACGCCGTTGCCGAGGAGCGGGCCCAGGGCGGCAAGTGCCTGCCCCACCGTGTTCAGCAGGGAGGTCTCATAACGGTTCAGGGGTTCGATTCCCAGCACGACGCCGCTCTCCAGCGCCTGCCTCGCCAACGGCTCGAGGTTTTCCCGGAGGTCCGCGTACGCGCGCTCGCGCTCGCCGTCGTCCATGCGCCAGAGGCGGCCGGTGGCCGAGTAGAACGGGCCGCAGACGGCTGTAGCGCCGATGTCGGAGGCAAGCCGGATACACGCGCCGAGATACTCCTGGGTGGACCGGATGGTTCCGGCGTCGGCGGCGACGAGGTCCCGCCCGGGAGCCATGGCACCGACGACATACGGTGTGAGGCCGGTTGCCGCGAGCGCGTCCTGGACTGCGGAGGCCGTGAGGTCGCCGGCATTCTCGAGGGGCAGTTCCACTGCGTCGAAGCCCATGCCCGCGATCCTGGTGAGGAGCGGAAGCAGGCCGGTGTCGGTGAGGGGCGATTCCCACACCCACGTGTTGATGCCGATTACTCGTTCCACGGCCTGCTTCACTCCTTTCATCTCGTTGGTGCCTGTTATCGAAGCGGAAGCCCTAGGGGATCTGGCGTTCCTGCCACACAGTGGGGTAGCCCGGCAGGTCCTCGCCGCCGAACTTGGCGTAGTGGCCGTCCGGCATGCCCTCGTTCGCCTCGAGGAACTCGCCGCGGTCCTCCTCGGTGATGGGGGACTGGGGCAGAACCCACTCGGCAGGAACTTCCTCGCCCTTGAAGATCTTCTCGAGAGCCAGGAGCGGGGTGCGCCACTGGAAGTTCGAGTAGACAGGCGCAAGGGCGTCGATCCCCGTCTCCTCCCATTTGCGCAGGAAGCTCAGCTCATCCTCACCGGTCATGACGGGCAGATCGGCCCCTGCATCCTCGAAGGCCTCGATGGCGGCAACGGCACCGTCGCCGGCGTCCATCCAGACGCCCTGCACGTCCCCGGTAGCCAGCTCGTCAGCGATGATCTTCTTGATCTCGGTGGGGTCGGCGCCGGTGAAGTAGTCGACTGCCTCGATGCCGTTCTCCTCGAAGATCCGCTCTGCAGCGGCCCACCGCTGCTCGAGGACATCGACTCCGGGCAGGATGCGAAGGGCCACCACCTTGTCGCCTTCCTGGAGCTTGCCCGAAAGGAACTCGGCGGTGTCGATGCCCCATGCGAAGCCACCGATGGGGTGGATGAAGCTGGTGGCGCAGTCGGTCTCCACACCGCGGTCGAAGACGACGACGGGCTTGCCTGTCTCGCACGCACGTTCGACCGCCGGAGTCAGGGCAGCCGTCGAGTTCGGGGAGATGATGAAGGCGCCGCAGTTTCCTTCGCTGATGAAGTAGTCGATGTCGGAGATCTGCGTGTTGTCGTCGTCCTGGGCGTCGCGGGTCTCCATCTCGGAAATCACTCCCGAGTCCTGCAGCGCCTTGAGCTGTTCGTTCATGGTGATCCAGCCGGTCTGCCGCCACGGGTTGGAGATCGAGGCATTGGCGAAGCACACCTTCTGCGGGCCCTCGGCGGCGAAGGCGGCGGTGTCGGTCATCGCGCCGTCGATGTACTGGAGATAGGGCTGTGCGGGATCCCCCTCGAAGGTTGCCGACCGCTGCTCGTCCTGGGTGTCATAGACCGCCTGATCGAACCACTCGTCGCTGCTTTCCGCAGGTGCGGCCTCGGTGGCAGCCGGTGCTGCCTCCGCCGACGGCGGGTCCTCGATCGATGAATCGGTGGTGCATGCCGTCAGTGCCAGCAGCGACGTTGCCGCGACCACTGTGATCCGGGTTCGTACTTTCCTGTGCATGGTGTTCCTCCCTCATAGTGCCCCTGCGGGCCTGGTGGTGCCTCAAGCGGTAGTGCCTGGTGGGGTCGGTGGTATTTTGAGCGTCGGCGGCGGAGCGCCGCGCCTCTTGCGCTGCCAGGTCTGGGCTGCCACTGCCACGGCGACGATGATGATCAGGCCCTGCACGGTGTCGCGCCACGTCGATTCCACGCCGAGGAAGTTCAACAGCGTGAAGAGCAGTTCAAGGGAGAAGGCACCGGCCGCCGCCGAGAGCACCCAGCCGCGTCCACCCCCAAGCACCACACCGCCCAGCACGACGGCGGTGATCGCCGTGAACTCGTAGCCGCGCCCTACGGAGGGGTGGACGCCCGCGTACCCGACCAGGATGATGCCGGCCACCGTCGCAGCCAGTGAGGACAGCATGAACGCCCGGGTCTTGATCCACCACACCGGAGTCCCGGCAAGGGCCGCCGCCCGCGGATTGTCACCTGCGGCGAGGAGTGCGCGGCCGAAGGGCCGGCGCATCAGCCAGAAGGCGGTGGCCGCGATTCCCACCAGGATGAGCAGGGGGTAGGGAAGAACCTCGACCAGCGGGACATCCCGGATGCCGCCGCGGCCGATCTGGCGGAAGCTGTCGGCAGGATTGCCGGTGGCTGCACCGCCGGTCCAGTACATCACCAGGCCCAGCAGCGCGAGCATTGTTCCGAGCGTCACGATGAAGCTCGGAACCTTCAGCAAGGTGGTCACGCACCCGTTGACGAACCCCACGAAGGCTCCGAAGACCAGCATCAGCAGCAGGACGGGAACGGCCCGGCTCTCATCCTGTCCGATCAGGTTCCCGGCGATGATCACCTGCGCGGTGACGACCGATCCCATGGACAGGTCGAACTCGCCGGAGGCAATGACGAAGTACTGCCCGATCGCGGCGATCGCGATGGGAGCGGTGCGGCCGATGAAGCGGATGAGCGAGCCCGGCTCCCCGAAGGACGGATTCGCGGCGATGACGGCGGCCAGCAGCGCGAGGAGCAGCACGAACACCGCGCCTCCCGGCGTCCGGATGAACCTCAGGAGGCGTTCACCCCGGGAGGACCGGTTCTGGGCGAGCAGAACCTGCCGGGTGCTTCCGGATGCCGCCCGGTTCGTCTGGCCGGCACTCATGCGCTCACTCCGCGGCCCTCATGGCTGGGCTGCGGCCCCTGCCGGGTACCAGGTTCTCCAGCTGGTCCTCCGGCCGGTCCGGCCCCGGCATCCGTGCCGGAGAACCTCGCGGGTCGGCCCACCCTCCTGCGGCGCGCATAGACGGCGACCGCGACCACGATGACGACGCCGCGCACCACGTCCTTGAGGAAGGGGTTGATCTGCAGGACGCTCATGATGTTGTCCATCATCGCGAAGATCAGCACTCCGCCCAGCGTCCCGATGAGTGAGCCTTTTCCGCCCGCGAGCAGGGTCCCGCCAAGGACCACTGCCGCGATCGACAGCAGGTCATAGCCTCCCTGCGTCCCGATCGTGGGGCTGCCCACCCCGAGGCGGGCGGCGAGGAGCAGACCG
>NZ_KI914760.1:82731-94185 GCF_000520535.1 Arthrobacter sp. H41 | reverse complement strand
GAGGCGGGCGGCGAGGAGCAGACCGGCGAGACCCGCCATCACGGAGCACAGGATGTGTGCGGCGATCACTGGGCCGCGCGTCCGGATGCCCGACATCCGTGCGACGTTCAGGTCGCCTCCGACGGCGAACATGTGGTGCCCCAGCCGTGAGCGGTTCAGCACCAGCAGGACTGCCCCGGCGCAGGCGAGCATGATCAGGGTGGACACCGGAACGGGACCGATTCCAGTGGCGCCGATGAGCCGGAAGGCCAGCGGGGTCTGCCCGGCGCTTCCCTTGTAGTTGGAGGCAAGGTAGCCGCTGATGATCAGGCCCATGCCGAGGGTCGCGATGAAGCCGTGCACTTTCAGGCCGGAGACCACCAGGCCGTTGACCAGCCCGACGGCGGCGGCCAGGGCGAGGGCCGCCAATACGCCGGCAAGGACGTTTCCGGCCTGGTTCGCCATGACCGTGGCGGCGACGAGGCTCGAGAGGCTGATGACATAGGGAACCGAGAGGTCGAGGCTCCCCACCAGGATGACGACGGTCTGCCCGATCGCGATGAACCCCAGGACGCTCGTGCCGGTGAGGATGTCCGAGATATTGCCGGTGCTGAAGAAGTTGCGGCCGGTGCTGCCCACCAGCACTGCCCCCACGGCGATGGTGACCAGCACCACGGCGTAGACGATATGGGTCGAGGTGAGGGCGGGCATTCTTTTCGGGATCACTGGGATGCCTCCTGATCGGTCCGGACGCCGGCGGCCAGCGCCAGGACTTCCTCCTCGGTCGAGCCCGGTGCTGCGCTGCCGGCTATGCGGCCATCACGCATCACCAGGATCCGGTCCGCCATGCCGAGGACTTCGGGGAGTTCGCTCGATACCAGGAGGATCGCGGTGCCCTGCGCGGCGAGGGAGCGGATCAGCTGGTAAACAGCGAGCTTGGCGCCGACGTCGATCCCGCGGGTGGGCTCGTCGAGCAGCACCACGCGTGGATTCACTGCAAGCCACTTGGCGAGGACCACCTTCTGCTGGTTGCCGCCGGAAAGGTACTGGACCTCCTGGTCCAGGTCCCGTGCGGCTACCTCGAGGGAGGAGAAGACTCCCGGAATGCCGGCCCTTGCCCCGCGGTTCCGGGAAGGGAAGACCGACCGCACCACGCTGAGGGCATTGTCGAGGATCGACTGGTTCAGGCTGAGGCCCAGGGACTTCCGGTCCTCGGTGATCAGGGCGATGCCACGCCGCACTGCCTCCCGTGGTGAACGGCCCGCGTACCGTACGCCCTCGAGCTCCATGGTGCCGCGGGTGAAGGGCGCGGCGCCGAAAAGGGCTTCGAGCAGCTCGGTCCGGCCGGACCCCTGAAGGCCCGCGACGCCGACGATCTCGCCGGCACGGAGGGAAAGGTCGATCGAGTCGAGCTGGTCATTGCCGCAGCTGTCGGCCTGCAGGACGATCTTCCCCACCTCGGTGCCGGGTTCGGGGTCCGGGAAGTAGGCCGAGATGGGGCGGCCCACCATGAGCCGGACGAGTGCGGCGTCGTCGAGCTCGGAAGCAGCATGGGAGCCGACCACGTGCCCGTCCTTCAACACCGTGATGGTGTCGCACAGGTCGAAGATCTCCTTCAGCCGATGGGACACGTAGAGCACTGCGACGCCGCGCCCGGTAAGTCGCCGGATGATTCCGTACAGCAGTTCCACCTCGGGTCCGGCCAGCGCCGCCGTGGGCTCATCCATGGAGATGATCCGGGCGTCGTAGCTGATGGCCTTCGCGATCTCGACGATCTGCTGCTGCGCCACGGACAGTGAGTTCACCAGGCTGCCCGGCCGGATGCTCGAGACACCGAGCTCCCCGAGGAGCTCCGAGGTCCGGGTCTGCATGGACTTCGTGTCCACGAGGATCCCGCGGCGCGGTTCCCTGCCGAGGAAGATGTTCTCCGCCACTGAACGTTCGGGCAGGAGGTTGAACTCCTGGAACACCGTGGAGAGCCCTGCGGCGTGCGCCTGGGTGGGATGGGAGAAATTCACGGGCCGGCCGGAGATCTCGATTATTCCGGAATCGCGCTGATAGACCCCGGCGAGCAGCTTCATGAGCGTCGATTTGCCTGCCCCGTTCTCGCCGACCAGCCCGTGGACCCGGCCGGGAACCAGGGTGAGGGAGGCATTGCTCAGTACCGGCACGCCGAAAAAGCTTTTCGACAGCCCGCGTGCTTCCAGCACGGGCTTCGGAGCGGAGGGGTCGACGTCGTTAGCCACGCGCCCACTGTGACACAGCGAGCGGACTTTTGTCGATAGAACGACAAAAGTTGTCGAATAAAGTGATTTAGGTAGGTGCCTCACGGTCCGAAGTCGTGGTTTACTTCAAGGATGCTGACCACTACGCGTAAGCAACCGGTAGGAGATCCCGCGCGAGAACCGGTGGCAACGCAGGCACCTCGCGTCTCCCCGCCCGCCCCGGGGGCAAGCGAGATCTTCCAGTTGCTGCGGGACGGCCAGCCCCGCACGCGTGCGGAACTGGCGCAGCTCACCGGACTAGCCCGGTCGACGGTCGCTTCCCGGGTCGACACCCTGATGGAGCTCGGGTTCGTCGCTCCCTACGGAGGCGCCGCCTCCACGGGAGGCCGGCCGCCGTCGCTGTTCGCCCTCAACCCGGCCGCACGCGTGGTGGTCGGCGCCGATGTGGGAGCAACACATGCGCTGGTCATCCTCGCGGATCTGGCGGGCACCGAGCTCGGCTCCGAGCGGGCAGCACTCGACATCTCCGAGGGTCCGGAGGTGGTCCTGGCCTGGCTGGTAGGGGCGATCTCGCGCCTCCTGGCGGCAGGAGAGCGCAGGCCCGGGGATCTCGCGGCCATCGGCATCGGTCTGCCCGGGCCCGTCGAGCACGACACCGGACGGCCCATCAATCCGCCGATCATGCCGGGGTGGGACCGTTTCGACGTTCCCGGGCGGGTGCAGCAGGCCTATCACGTGCCGGTGCTCGTGGACAACGACGTCAACATCATGGCTCTGGGAGAGCAGAACGCGCACTGGCGCGACACGGGCGACCTCATGTTCATCAAGGTGGCGACCGGCATCGGTGCGGGAATCATCTCGGGCGGTACCCTGCAGCGTGGAGCCCAGGGAACAGCTGGGGATCTGGGTCACGTGAGGATCCTGCGCGGGGGCGAGCTGCCATGCAGGTGTGGAAACACCGGGTGCCTCGAGGCGGTGGCCGGAGGTCCGGCGCTCGCCGCAGCACTCAGCGCGGTCACCGGCAGCCGGCTTTCCTCCGGCAGCGAGGTGATCTCCCTGGTGCGGGCCGGGGACGCCGCGGCCATCCAGGTCATCCGCCAGGCAGGGCGCGACATCGGGGACGTCCTCGCCACCTGCGTGAACCTCATCAACCCGTCGGTCATCGTGGTGGGTGGAATCATGGCGTCGGCGGGAGAGCACCTGCTGGCAGGCATCCGCGAGGTGGTCTACCGGCGGTCGCTTCCCCTGGCGACCGAGCACCTGCGGATCGTGCCCTCGGTCTCGGGCGAAAGGGCCGGAGTATCAGGCGCCGCAGCCATGGCTGTTGCGCATGTCCTCTCGCCGGAGTCCATCGAGGCTGCGACCCTGTCCGGCCCCTGACGACACGGCGCCTGACGACACGGCCCCTGACGACACGGGGACCCGGCGAACCGCCCTGCCGGCTCTCGATAGACTTGCCGCATGACCGCAGATACCTCCACCGATCACTCCTCCGACCGCGCCCGGCTCCTCGAGCTGATTCGGGAGCTCGCCGTCGTCCGGAAGAAGGTGACGCTCTCCAGCGGCGTCGAGGCCGACTACTACATCGACCTGCGCCGCATCACGCTGCACTCCGAGGCGTCGGTTCTGGTGGGTCGGGTGATGCTCGCACTGCTCGACGACGCCGGCATCGACTTCCGATGCGCGGGAGGCCTCACCATGGGGGCGGACCCGGTGGGTACCGCGGTAATGCACGCCGCCTCGCAGGCGGGTCGGAGTGTCGACGCGTTCGTGGTGCGCAAGGCGCAGAAGACCTACGGCATGGCGCGGCAGGTGGAGGGGCCCGACGTCGCAGGCCGTCCGGTCGTCGTCCTCGAGGACACCTCGACCACTGGCGGGTCGGCGCTGACTGCCGTTGAGGGAGTGCGGAAGGCGGGCGGCACGGTCCAGGCCGTCGCCGTTATCGTGGACCGCGGCACCGGCTCGAAGGAGCGGATCGAAGCCGAAGCCGGGGTCCCCTATCTCTTCGCCTTCGGCAAGGGTGAACTCGGTCTCGACTAGCGGCGACGGCACGTCCCGAGGGATCGGTGGACCGCAGGGAAGGGCATGCATGACGGATGACGCCGAGCGGCTGCTTTCCTACTCCGGCGACCTCACCGCCTTCTCCCGGAGGTCTTTCCTGACCGGCTCGGGATTGGGGCTGGCGCTCGTCGCCGACCTCGCGGTCACCCGGCACATCCAGCAGCAGCGCGAGGAACTGCGCATCCTCTCCCTCGATGACGACGCGGCCGAAATGAGCTTTCCCGACTCCTGCTGGATGCTCTTCCCGGGCTACAAGACCAGCTGGGAGGAGGGCCTCTGGATCCTCAACTCCCTCCGGCCCGCGCTGTCACGACGGGGCAGGATGGCCATGGTGGGCTACTCGAACCGGGGGCTGGACATCAACAACATCGTGGCCGCGATGAACCGGTATGTGCGCAACTTCCAGCTCGAGAAGCTGTACTTCTACGGCCACAGCTTCGGCGGAATGGTGGCAGTGGAGGTGGCGGCCCGCCTTGCCGAGCGGGGAATCCCGGTGGAGGTGATCCTGCTCGACTCGAGCCCGCACAGCAGGGATGACGTACGTGACCAGCGCATGTTCGAGGGCGTGGTCTTCCTGTACGAGGCGGGGTATCGGGTGCCCATCGTGGTGCGCGGCGGATACGAGCTGGGGGAGCGCATCGTCCACAAGAACGAGCGCACCTGGCGCCAGATCCTGAACCAGACCCTTGAACAGCTTTCCCCACTCGCCCCCAGTAGCGTACTCATCCAGTCCCAGGCGTCCTACATCTACCGCTTCAATGTCGGGCGCTTCTCGGGTGCGCTGGGGGAGACCCGCATGGCGTTCGTCGGCAACCCGAACGACGCCGTCGTCGACTACGCGCTCGCGCGCACGGGGTGGGCGTCCGCCTTTCCCGACAATCTGGTCTCCGCCGACCACGTGACCACCGGCGCGCTTCCGGCCCACGCGAGCCCGCAGTGGAACCCGCTGATCTACCGGACGATCGTCCGGACCATCCAGGACAACCTCATCCCGCTGCCCACGGGCGGCGGGAGGAAATCGGCGTTCTAGCGGGTCCGCACCCGGTCGAATACACCTGATACCTGATCGATTCACACCTGGTCGATGAGGTCGGCCACTGAATTGAGAATCTGATCCGGACGGAAGGGGTACGCATCGATGTCAGCGGGCTGGGTGATGCCGCTGAGGACGAGGACCGTGAGGAGCCCGGCCTCCATACCCGCGATGATGTCGGTGTCCATCCGGTCGCCGATCATCGCCGTCGTCTCCGAATGCGCGTCGATCTGGTTCATCGCCGAGCGGAACATCATGGGATTGGGCTTCCCGACGATGTAGGGGGCCCGGTGGGTCGCCGCGGTGATCATCGCCGCGATCGCGCCGGTCGCCGGGAGGGGGCCCTCCTTCGAGGGGCCCGTGACGTCGGGGTTCGTGGCGATGAAGCGGGCGCCGTCGAGGATCAGCCGAACCGCCTTGGTGATCGCCTCGAAGGAGTAGGTGCGGGTTTCGCCGAGCACCACATAGTCGGGGTTGGAGTCGGTGAGGACGAAGCCGGCTTCGTGCAGCGCCGTGGTCAGCCCGGCCTCCCCGATCACGTAGGCCCGGCCGCCGGGAAGCTGGCCCTTGAGGAACTGTGCCGTGGCCAGGGCCGAGGTCCACAGGTTCTCCTCGGGTATCTCGAGCCCCGAGGCCTTCAGCCGCGCGGCGAGGTCCCTCGGCGTGTAGATGGAGTTGTTGGTCAGCACGAGGAAGCGCTTGGACGTGGCCACCCAGCGGTCGATGAGCTCTGCTGCCCCGGGAATGGGGTGGTTCTCGTGGACGAGCACGCCGTCCATGTCGGTGAGCCAGCATTCGATGTGTTCGTTCTCCCGCATGGGCTTCCTTCGCTCGTGGACGCTTCCGACGATCAGGTCCAGTCTTTCACCTTAGGCTGAAGGGGTGAAAGAGAGTACAGATACGGCAACGGATCCGACGCCGCCCGACCCCCGAACCGTCGTCGGCGTGGGTCCGTGGCAGGGCGAATGGCCGGAGGGCGGACAGTGGGACGAGGAGCTCCTTGCCGCGGGAGACACGCGCAACGTGGTGGACGCCTACCGGTACTGGAAGCACGACGCCATCGTGGCTGACCTCGACACCCGACGGCACCCCTTCCACGTCGCCATAGAGAACTGGCAGCACGACCTCAATATCGGTTCAGTGGTCCGCACCGCGAATGCCTTCCTGGCGAAGGAAGTCCACATCATCGGACGACGCCGGTGGAACCGGCGCGGCGCGATGGTCACCGACCGCTACCAGCACGTCCGGCACCACCCCACCGTCGAGGAGTTCGTCGCCTGGGCGCAGGGCGAGGAACTGCGCATCGTGGGAATCGACAACTTCCCCGATTCCGTACCGCTCGAGACCTATGCGCTTCCGGAGAAATGCGTCCTCGTGTTCGGGCAGGAGGGGCCCGGCCTGACGGCCGAGGTCCATGCCGCAGCCGATGCAACCCTGTCCATCGCGCAGTTCGGCTCTACCCGGTCCATGAACGCCTCCGCGGCCGCGGCCATCGCCATGCACGGCTGGGTTCGCCGGCATGTGTTCGGGCAGGTGGGCTAAGCCTCCGGCCGCCGCCGTCCGGCGTGGGTTCGCCGGCTGCGCAGCCCTGCGCAGGCACCGCCTGATCGCTAGGATGAAGCCAAGCAGTTCCCATCCATGAAGGAGTCAGCAGCATGCCAATTGCCACACCTGAGGTCTACGCCGACATGATCGACCGCGCGAAGGCGGGCGGATTCGCCTACCCGGCCGTGAACGTCACCTCTTCCCAGACCCTGAACGCCGCGATGCGCGGATTCGCCGAGGCAGGGTCCGACGGCATCGTCCAGGTTTCCACGGGCGGGGCGGCCTACTGGTCCGGGGCGAGCGTCAAGGACATGGTGGCCGGTTCACTGGGTTTCGCCGCCTTCGCCCACGAAGTCGCCAAGAAGTATGACGTCAACATCGCGCTCCACACCGACCACTGCCCGAAGGACAAGCTGGACGGCTTCGTGCTGCCGCTGCTCGCAGCATCCGAGGAGGCCGTTCGGAACGGCGGCAACCCGATCTTCCAGTCCCACATGTGGGACGGTTCCGCCGAGACGCTCGAGGAGAACCTGCGCATCGCTCGGGAGATCCTCCCCCGAGCCGCAGCCGCGAAGATCATCCTCGAGGTGGAGATCGGCACTGTCGGCGGTGAGGAGGACGGCGTGGAGAACGCCATCAACGACAAGCTGTACACCACCGTCGAGGATGCCCTCGCGACGATCGACGCACTCGGTGCGGGCGAGCACGGGCGGTACCTGACGGCGCTCACCTTCGGCAACGTGCACGGCGTCTACAAGCCCGGTGGTGTGAAGCTGCGCCCCGAGATCCTCAAGGACATCCAGCAGCAGGTGGGTGCCAAGCTCGGCGCGGACAAGCCTTTCGATCTGGTGTTCCACGGTGGTTCGGGCTCCAGCGCGCAGGAGATCGCGGACGCGGTGTCCTATGGCGTCATCAAGATGAACATCGACACCGACACCCAGTACGCCTTCACCCGGTCGGTTGCCGATCACATGCTGCGCAACTACGACGGCGTCCTGAAGGTCGACGGCGAAGTCGGCAACAAGAAGGTCTACGACCCCCGCGTCTGGGGCGCTTCCGCCGAGGCGGGACTTGCTGCGCGCGTGGTCGAGGCCGCCGCGTCCCTGGGCTCCGCCGGAAAGAAGCTCTAGGACATGTCCGACGAATTCCGCAGGAACCTGATGGCCCCCGAGCCCACCTACCTTCCCGAAGAGCCCGACGTCATCCAGCGGCTGGCGGCCGGGGATGAAGCAGTGGACCTCGCTGCCCGGCACCCGACGTCGTCGCTGGTGTGGGCAATCCTCGCTGACGAGGCGTACGCCGAGGGCCGCACCATCGAGTCCTACGCCTATGCGCGGACCGGCTATCACCGCGGACTCGATTCACTGCGGCGCAGCGGGTGGCGCGGAACCGGTCCGGTGCCGTACTCGCACGAGCCGAACCGTGGATTCCTCCGGGCGCTGTACGCGCTCGGGCGGGCGGCGGCGTCGATCGGTGAGATCGAGGAAGCTGAACGGATTGCCGTGCTGCTGCGGGAATCCGACCCGGAGGCGAGTGCGCAGCTCGGGGCGTAGCTCCCGGCGCACAACTTATAACAGATAACACATTCGACCTCGATAAGGGAGTTGCCATTCCGGCGGCTCCCTTATTGCCGTCAAAGTCCCGTAGAAAGCGGACGGAGCCCGTAGTCCAGCGTTGAACTACTTGGTTTAGCCAAGGAGAAACAGGTAGCTGTAGCGGTTGTGCAACGTTCAAGCGTGAGTCCACAGTTAAAGGAGTCGGCCAACGTGTTTCACGAGACGAAAGGTACACAATGTCCCTTGCTGGAGTTGTTACGGGAGAGCTCTACACAGTGTCTGAGGTAGCCGCCCTGATGCGGGTATCGAAGATGACGGTTTACCGCATGGTCCAGTCAGGTGCCATCAACAGCATTCGCTTCGGGCGCTCCTACCGTGTGCCTGAGGACGCGGTCCGGAAGTACCTGGAACAGATGAACCCGGGCCACTAGGCAGGTTCCCCGGGGGCTATCCCGGGTGAACGATCGTGGTCACCACCGACACGAGGGCCGGGGACGGCGGAGCCGAACTGAAGCCGAACCGCACGGGCGGATCCACGGGTGCAAGGGCTCCCAGGTCCCTTCCGCGCCAGGAGGCCGAAGCGCCAGTGATCGAGCGGACCGAGAGTGCGCCGTAGTACTCGAGCCGCCCGTTGCCCGCTGATCCCGCCGTCCGGACGCCCTTCACCAGGACGCGGGCAGGCGGGTCGATCAGCGTGAGCCAGCGCGGGCTGGTGGCAAGGCGCGCGGGTACGAGTCCCAGCAGCCGTCCGAGAATCGTTGTCCGGCCGATGTCGGCTGCAAGCTGCAGCACGCCGGCCTCGAGCGTAAGGCGTCGGGTGGTGAGCGTCCATGTCACGGGCGTGACAACGACGTCGTCGAACGTATAGGTGCTCCTGACATATTCGGCAATCGCACGCTCCGGTGCCAGCAGCGTCCGGCGGCCTGCAGAGTCCTCGATCATGACGTCGGCGAACCGTCCGAAGCGGGACGAGTCCCAGAGGCCCGCGACCAGCCGCGTCCCCGATGCGGTGCCGATGCCGATGATGTGTCCAGCGAAACGGTCCATGTACCCATTCTCCCGGTGGTGCCGCACTGTTTCGACGGCCGCTTGCCCGCTCGGCTAAACTCGGGGAGTAAGAGCCCCGGAGTCCGCGGCGGGAACGCGAAGGATTCTTGGGGCGTTCTCATGCACGGCTCCAGGCGGGTCCCGGAACGGGTCGCTGGGATCCGTGACTAATGGGGGAGGATCCCATGCCAGCAATCGTGATTGTCGGAGCCCAGTGGGGCGACGAGGGTAAGGGCAAGGCAACCGACCTGCTCGGGGGGCGCGTCGACTACGTCGTGAAGCCCAACGGCGGCAATAACGCCGGCCACACGGTAGTGGTGGGAGGCGAGAAGTACGAGCTGAAGCTCCTTCCCGCCGGCATCCTCAGCCCGAATGCCGTTCCGATCATCGGCAACGGCTGCGTCATCAACCTCGAGGCTCTCTTCGAGGAGATCGACGGCCTGCAGGCGCGCGGAGCCGACACCTCGAAGCTGCGGGTCTCAGCCAACGCCCACCTCGTGGCCCCCTATCACCAGGTCCTCGACAAGGTCACCGAGCGCTTCCTCGGAAAGCGCGCCATCGGCACCACCGGCCGCGGGATCGGCCCTGCCTACATGGACAAGGTGGCGCGGCTGGGCCTGCGCGTCCAGGACGTCTTCGACGAATCGATCCTTCGCCAGAAGGTCGAGGGGTCGCTGAAGCAGAAGAACGAGTTGCTGGTCAAGGTCTACAACCGCCGCGACGTCGAGGTGGATGAGGTGGTGGAGTACTTCCTGTCCTTCGCCGATCGCCTGCGTCCGCTCGTCATCGACTCCACGTTCGTCCTCAACCAGGCGCTCGACGCCGGCAAGGTGGTCCTCATGGAGGGCGGGCAGGCCACGTTCCTCGACGTGGACCACGGCACCTACCCGTTCGTGACGTCGTCGAATCCCACCGCCGGCGGCGCGTCGGTGGGCTCCGGCATCGGCCCTACCCGGATCAACCGCGCGGTGGGCATCATCAAGGCCTACACCACGCGTGTGGGGGCGGGTCCGTTCCCCACCGAGCTCTTCGACGACATGGGGATGTACCTGCAGAAGAAGGGTGGAGAGTTCGGGGTGAACACCGGCCGGCCGCGCCGCTGCGGCTGGTACGACGCCGTGCTGGCACGCCACGCGTCACGCGTCAACGGCTTCACCGACTACTTCGTGACCAAGCTCGACGTCCTCACCGGTATCGAGCGGATTCCCGTGTGCGTCGCCTACGACGTCGACGGCGTCCGGCACGACGAGATGCCCATGACGCAGACGGAGTTCCACCACGCGAAGCCCATCTTCGAGTACTTCGACGGCTGGACCGAGGACATCACCACAGCCCGCACCATCGAGGACCTGCCGGAGAACGCACAGGCCTATGTGCGTGCCCTGGAGAAGATGTCCGGCACAAGGTTCTCGGCGATCGGCGTGGGCCCCGACCGTGACCAGACGATCGTGGTTAACGACCTCATCGCGGGCTGAACCGTGGCCTGAACTGTGGGCTGGGGGAGGCAGCTTCGCTACCAGCCCCACGTGCCGGGTGTTCCCTTGAGTTACCAGCCCCACGTGCCGGGTGATCCCTTGGTTACCAGCCCCACGTGCCGCGTCACGCGTCAACGGCTTCACCGACTACTTCGTGACCAAGCTCGACGTCCTCACCGGTATCGAGCGGATTCCCGTGTGCGTCGCCTACGACGTCGACGGCGTCCGGCACGACGAGATGCCCATGACGCAGACGGAGTTCCACCACGCGAAGCCCATCTTCGAGTACTTCGACGGCTGGACCGAGGACATCACCACAGCCCGCACCATCGAGGACCTGCCGGAGAACGCACAGGCCTATGTGCGTGCCCTGGAGAAGATGTCCGGCACAAGGTTCTCGGCGATCGGCGTGGGCCCCGACCGTGACCAGACGATCGTGGTTAACGACCTCATCGCGGGCTGAACCGTGGCCTGAACTGTGGGCTGGGGGAGGCAGCTTCGCTACCAGCCCCACGTGCCGGGTGTTCCCTTGA
>NZ_KI914760.1:67681-82631 GCF_000520535.1 Arthrobacter sp. H41 | reverse complement strand
TACCAGCCCCACGTGCCGGGTGATCCCTTGAACGGGCCCACGATGCGGTCGGTGATCCAGCCCCCGTAGAAGTCGCCGTCCTGTGCCCGCACGGTTTCGCCGTCGACCTCGCAGCTGTCCATCCTGCTCGGGTAGACGGCGGCACGTGTGGCCAGTTCCTCGTAGCCGCGCACCGGTCGCGGGTAGCTCCAGGCTCCGCGCGGGACATGGGAAGCGCCAGCGACGACGTCGAAGTACGCAGCCTCCCCCTTGAACTCGCAGAAGGTGGTGCCTCCGGCAGGGACCACCGCGCCGGGCGTGAAATCGGCCAGCGGCAGGTAGAAGACCGGAGGGTGACTGGTTTCGAGCACCCGGACGGCGCCGGTGGTCTCGGCGACGACAACTCCTCCGAGGCGCACCACGACACGGCCGATCACCTGCTCGATCCGTGGCGGGCGGGGGTAGTCCCACACGCTTTCCTGACCGGGGCCGGGGATGATCCGCGTCTTTTTCATGACGCAACCGTAACAACCGCAGCTGGAGGGAAAGTTGCGACAGTTCGGTAGGCTGGAATGGAACGTTCCCGGCGGAGTTAGGGCGGCACGAATGTTGGTCAGCGTAGGACAGTTTCGACCAGGCGGGGACACCGCCGCGAATCTCGAGGTGATGCGCGGCCTCGCTGCGGAGGCGAGCGCAGCGGGGTCGGAGCTCATCGTCTTTCCCGAGGAATCGATGTTCTCGATCGGGAAGGTCGAGGGTTCGCTGCAGGCGGCGGTCGATGCCAACTGGACCGTCTTCGTCCAGCAGCTGTCCTTTCTTGCCGCCCAGCACGACATCGCCGTGGTGGCCGGCGGTTACGAGTCCAGTGGTGAGGAGCGCCCGTTCAACACACTCGTCCTGATCGATCGAACCGGCCGGATCGCCGACACCTACCGGAAACTGCACCTCTACGACGCCTTCAGCTACCAGGAGTCCCACCGGATCAAACCGGGTGACGGCGGTATCAAGGTGGTGCCGGTCGGCGACATGTCGGTGGGCCTCATGACCTGTTATGACGTCCGGTTCCCCGAACAGGCCCGGGCGCTCACCGACGCCGGAGCCGATCTCATCTGCGTCCCCGCAGCCTGGTTCAAGGGCGAACACAAGGTGGAGCACTGGGAAACGCTGCTGAGGGCGCGGGCCATCGAGAACACGGTGTGGGTGGCCGCCGCCGGAACCTCGAGCGCACATACGATCGGCCACTCCGCCATCCTCGATCCGATGGGTGTTGCGCACGTGTACCTCGGGGACGAGGAGCGCGGAGTGGTCACCACCGAGGTGACCCGCCGCAGGGTCGACGACGTCCGCGAGTTCCTGCCCGTCCTGCACAACCGGCGCTTCGCCCGCAACAGCGAGATCGTCGAGCCGCACTGACGGGCCCGCCGTGACTCCGCTGCCTCCGCCCTGGTCGCCCGCCGCCGCCTCCCGCGTGTTGCTATCCCCGGCGCAGCGACCGTGGGCTCCCGCTGTGCAGTAGCGTTCGGTGGGTGATAAGCACTCCCGGCGGAACCCGGAACGATGACGCTTCCCCTCCCGCACCTGTCCGCGCACCCAACATCCGCGATGTCGCGCGGTTGGCGGGGGTGTCCCACCAGACTGTCTCCCGGGTGCTCAACGGGCATGCCAGCCTGCGGGAAACCACCCGGCAAAAGGTGGTGGACGCCATGGAGGAGTTGCAGTTCCGACCGAACCGCGCCGCCCGCGCACTCGTCACCAGCAAATCCCGCACCATCGGTGTCCTCGCCTCGAACAGCTCTGAATACGGCCCCGCCGCGAGCCTCCAGGCGATCGGCACCGCTGCACGGGATGCCGGCTACACCCTCGACACCGCCTACCTGGAAACCTCGGACCGCCCGGCCATCATCGACGCACTCGATCGGCTGGTGGGGCACGCGGTGGAGGGTTTGATCATCCTCGCGCCGCAGTCACGCAGCCTGGACATGATCGCGGAGCTCTCCATCACCCTGCCGTTCGTGACCGTTCATTCGACGGGGGGTCTCGACGACCACCGCTTGTCGGTGGACCAGACCGCGGGAGCAGTGCTTGCGACGCGGCATCTGCTGGAACTGGGCCACCGACGGATCGTCCATGTGGCAGGACCCGACGGCTGGGTGGAGACAGCGGCGCGCCAGCGGGGTTTCCAGGAGGAAATGACCGCATGGGGAGTGGAGCCGCCGCCCCCCGTCCACGGCGACTGGACAGCGGAGTCCGGTTATGCGGCGGGCCGACGGATCCTTTGCGAGAACGACGTGACGGCAGTGTTCTCCTCGAACGACCAGATGGCGCTCGGGGTACTCCATGCCTGCCGCGACGCCGGACTCGAGGTGCCCGGAAACCTCAGCGTGGTGGGGTTCGATGACATCCCCGAGGCTGCACACTACTGGCCGCCGCTCACCACGGTGCGGCAGGACTTCGCGGAATTGGGGCGGCGGTGCGTGGCGCTGCTCGTGGCGGCCCTTGCGGGGAACGCACCTGAGCACCCTCATGACGTGCTTCCGGAACTGGTCGTGCGGCAATCGACGGAGCCACCACGGCCGGGCTGATCGCCGATAACGCAGCAGGAACAGCAGGGCCGTTGACAAGGTGCGCGGATGGGTGCGTAAATGGAAGCCGCAATGTTACCGTTCACATTCACCACAGGTTTGAACTGACGTTCCCGCCCGTTGCGGCGCCCGTGTACTGAACCAAAGAAGACGAAGAGGTCCTTTCGTGAGCAAGCCAGCCCCCGGCGAGCAGTACGTCATAGGCGCCGACTACGGCACCCTGTCGGGGCGCGCCGTCGTCGTCCGGGTATCCGACGGTGCCGAACTGGGGTCGTCGCTCCTCGAGTACCCGCATGCCGTCATGGACGTGCGACTGGCTGCGACAGGCGAGGTGCTGCCGCCCGAGTGGGCGCTACAGGTCCCCTCGGACTACGTCGAGGTACTTCGTACTGCCGTTCCGGCAGCCGTGAAGGATGCAGGCATTCCGGCGGAGAACGTCATCGGGATCGCCACTGACTTCACGGCCTGCACCATGGTGCCCACGCTCGCCGACGGCACGCCGCTCAACGAGGTGCCGGGGATGGAGGGCCGCCCCCACGCGTATGTGAAGCTGTGGAAGCACCATGCCGCGCAGGGCCAGGCCAACCGCATCAACACCCTTGCGACGGAGCGCCGGGAATCCTGGCTGCCGCGCTATGGCGGGCTGATCTCCAGCGAATGGGAGTTCGCGAAGGGTCTTCAGCTCCTTGAGGAGGACCCGGAGCTCTACGCCAGGATGGACCACTGGGTGGAGGCGGCGGACTGGATCGTCTGGCAGCTGACCGGGACGTATGTCCGCAATGCCTGCACCGCCGGCTACAAGGGGATCTACCAGGACGGCGCCTACCCCTCCGAGGAGTTCCTCGCTGCGCTGAACCCCGACTTCGCCTCCTTCGCCAGGGACAAGGTGGAGCACAGCATCGGTGCGCTCGCTTCGCGTGCCGGCACGCTGACCGAGGAAGCAGCAGGCTGGACGGGGCTGCCCGCCGGGATCGCCGTCGCCGTCGGCAATGTGGACGCCCACGTCACCGCTCCCGCCGCCCAGGCGACGGGTCCGGGCCAGATGGTTGCGATCATGGGCACGTCCACCTGCCACGTGATGAACTCGGACGTCCTGCGGGAGGTACCCGGGATGTGCGGGGTGGTGGACGGCGGGATCGTCGAGGGTGCCTATGGCTATGAGGCCGGGCAGTCGGGGGTGGGTGACATCTTCGCCTGGTTCGTGGCCAACCAGGTTCCAGGTGAGATCCACGACGCGGCAGCCGCCGCCGGCCAGAGCGTGCACGAGTACCTGACCGATCAGGCAAAGGACGAGCCCGTGGGAGCCCACGGCCTGGTTGCTCTTGACTGGCACTCGGGCAACCGTTCCGTGCTGGTGGACCACGAGCTGTCCGGCGTCGTCGTCGGCCTGACGCTTGCTACGAAACCCCACGAGATCTACCGCGCACTGTTCGAGGCGACGGCGTTCGGGACGCGGAAGATCGTGGAGGCGTTCAACGACTCCGGCGTTCCGGTCACGGAGTTCGTCGCTGCAGGCGGGCTCATCCGCAATCCCTTCCTCCTGCAGGTCTACGCCGATGTGCTGAACCTGCCCATCTCGGTGATCCGAAGCTCGCAGGGGCCGGCCCTGGGGTCCGCCATCCATGCAGCCGTCGCCGCCGGCGCATACCCGGACATCTCTTCCGCCGCCGCGGCCATGGGCAGCCTCGATCGCGCCGCTTATCGACCGGATCCGGAACGTGCTGCCGCCTACGATCTGCTGTTCCGTGAGTACAGCGCACTGCACGACTACTTCGGCCGCGGCACCAATGACGTGATGCACCGGCTCAAGGAGATGCGCCGCGCGGCCCGCAGGCAGCAGGCGGTCTCCGCATGAGCGGCTTCTCTCCCAACGTGGACGCCGCCATCGCTTCCACGCGGCAGGACGTGTCAGCGCTTCACGCCGAACTGGTGCGTTACGGCCTCGTCGTCTGGACCGGCGGCAACGTATCGGGCCGTGTTCCCGGCGCGAACCTCTTCGTCATCAAGCCGAGCGGGGTGAGCTACGACGAGCTGGCGCCCGAGAACCAGATCCTGTGCGACCTCGACGGAAACGTGATTCCCGGCACGCCGGGTTCGGAGCGGTCACCATCGAGTGACACCGCGGCCCACGCCTACGTCTACCGGAATATGCCCGACGTCGGCGGCGTGGTCCACACCCATTCCACCTATGCGGTGGCCTGGGCCGCGCGAGGGGAGCCCATTCCCTGCGTCCTCACCGCCATGGCCGACGAGTTCGGCGGGGAGATCCCGGTGGGCCCTTTCGCGATCATCGGCGACGACTCGATCGGGCGGGGCATTGTGGAGACGCTGACCAACCACCGCTCGAGGGGCGTCCTCATGAAAAGCCATGGGCCGTTCACCATCGGCAGGAACGCCCGCGACGCCGTCAAGGCCGCCGTCATGCTCGAGGACGTCGCCCGCACGGTGCACCTCTCCCGACAACTCGGCGAGCCGCTCGGTATCGAGCCGCAGCACATCGACTCACTCTTCGACCGTTACCAGAACGTGTACGGCCGGCCCTCGACACCAGGAGCCCCTGCATGAGCCCACTCAGCAGCACCCTCGAGAACTACGAAGTCTGGTTCCTCACCGGCAGCCAGGACCTCTACGGCGAGGACACGCTACGCCAGGTTGCCGAACAGTCGCAGGAGATCGTGGGCATGCTGAACGGTTCGGGGCTGCCGGTGACGGTGGTCTGGAAGCCCACCCTCAAGGACTCGGCTTCGATCCGCCGGATGGCCCTCGAAGTCAACGCCGCCGACAACGTGGTGGGCATCATCACCTGGATGCACACCTTCAGTCCAGCGAAGATGTGGATCGCCGGCCTCGACGCGCTGCGCAAACCGCTCCTCCACCTGCACACGCAGATCAACGTGGCACTGCCCTGGGCCGAGATCGACTTCGACTTCATGAACCTCAACCAGGCCGCCCACGGCGACCGGGAGTTCGGGTACATCCAGTCGCGGCTCGGCGTTCCGCGGAAGACCGTGGTGGGTCATGTCTCCAATCCCGCAGTATGCGCTCGGATCGCCTCCTGGGAACGCGCCGCCGCCGGCTGGGCTGCCGTACACGAGCTTCGCGTGGCCCGCTTCGGCGACAACATGCGCAACGTGGCGGTGACCGAGGGGGACAAGACCGAGGCCGAGCTCCGCTTCGGCGCCTCCATCAACACCTGGAGCGTCAACGACCTCGTCGAGGTGGTCGATGCGCAGCCGGACGCCCTGATCGATGACCTCGTGGCCGAGTACGAGGAGCAGTACGACGTCGCTCCCGAGCTTCGCCGCGGCGGCGACCGCCACGAGTCGCTGCGCTACGGAGCCCGCCTTGAACTGGGACTGCTGTCCTTCCTCGAGGAAGGGGGCTTCGGAGCCTTCACCACGAGCTTCGAGGACCTGGGGGGTCTCCGCCAGCTTCCGGGCCTTGCAGTGCAGCGACTCATGGCCCGCGGCTACGGTTTCGGCGCCGAGGGTGACTGGAAGACGGCGGTCCTGGTGCGGGCCGCGAAGGTCATGGGGGCAGGCCTGCCGGGCGGCGCCTCCCTGATGGAGGACTACACCTACCACCTGGTGCCGGGCGAGGAGAAGATCCTCGGCGCGCACATGCTGGAGATCTGCCCGACGCTCACCACCTCGAAGCCGTCGCTCGAGGTCCACCCGCTGGGAATCGGTGGCCGCGAGGACCCGGTCCGGCTGGTTTTCGATACCGATCCCGGCGCCGGAGTGGTGGTGGCGATGTCCGACATGCGGGACCGTTTCCGCCTGACGGCCAACGTCGTCGAGGTGGTGCCCCCGGATGCACCACTTCCGAAGCTGCCCGTAGCCCGTGCCGTCTGGAAGCCCGAGCCCGACCTCGCGACGTCGGCGGCTGCCTGGCTGAGCGCCGGAGCGGCACACCACACGGTGCTGACCACAGCCGTCGGAATGGAGGTCTTCGAGGACTTCGCGGAGATTGCCCAGACCGAGCTGCTGGTCATCAACAGCGACACATCGTTGAGGACTTTCCAGCGGGAGCTTCGCTGGAACGCCGCCTACTATAGGCTTGCGCAGAAACTCTAGTGAGAACGGTCACATCCATCCGGGCGATGATGCCCGGCACAACCGAAGGAAGCATCAGCATGAACAAGAGATTCACCACCGGCATTGCCGCGGGCGCACTCATCCTCAGCCTCACAGCCTGCGGCGGCAGCCGCGGCGGCGGAGACGCCGCGGGCGAGGGAGGGTCCAACGAGGGCGCGAAGATCGGCGTCGCCATGCCGACCCAGCAGTCCGAACGGTGGATCGCCGACGGCGAGAACGTGAAGAGCCAGCTGGAGGAGCTCGGCTACGAGGTGGACCTCCAGTACGCCAACGACGACATCCCCACCCAGGTCTCGCAGATCGAGAACATGATCAACGGAGGAGTGAAGGCCCTTGTCGTCGCCTCGATCGACGGCACCACGCTCACCAGCGTGCTCGACACCGCCGAGTCGCAGGACATCCCGGTCATCGCCTATGACCGTCTCATCAACGGGTCCGAAACCGTCGACTACTACACCACCTTCGACAACTTCGAGGTGGGCGTCCAGCAGGCCACCTCGCTGCTGATCGGGCTCGGTGTCCTGGATGAGGAAGGCAACGAGACCGGCGAGGAGGGACCGTTCAACGTCGAGCTGTTCGCGGGCAGCCCCGATGACAACAACGCCACGTTCTTCTGGGACGGTGCCATGGAAACACTTCAGCCGTACCTGGACAGCGGCGTGTTGAACGTGCCGAGCGGGCAGACGGAATTCGAGCAAGCAGCCATCCTGCGCTGGCTCCCCGACACGGCGCAGGACCGCATGGAGGACCTCCTGACCGTCGGCGGCGGCGCCCGGATCGACGGCGTACTCTCCCCCTACGACGGCCTGTCCATCGGCATCATCTCCGCTCTCACCTCGGGCGGCTACTCTCCGGACGACCTCCCCGTGGTCACCGGGCAGGACGCCGAGGTCGGTTCGGTGAAGTCGATGATCGCCGGCGAGCAGTACTCCACCATCTTCAAGGACGTGCGCGAGCTCGGTGGGCAGGCCGTCACCATGGTGGACGCCCTCATGAAGGGCGAAGAGCCCGAGGTCAACGACACCGAGACCTACGACAACGGCGAGAAGATCGTGCCGTCGTACCTGCTCGAATCGGAGATCGTCACCGTCGACAACTATGAGGAAGTCCTCGTCGACAGCGGCTACTACACAGCAGACGAACTCAAGTAGTTTCCTCCCGTCCGGGCGGCGTGGTGCGCCGCGCCGCCCGGATTCGCCTTTTCGAGGGCTCCGCAGGCACTTCGCCGAAGCCGGGCCGACTCTTCATGGAAGCGAGGCACGGCCATGGCCGAAGCCATTCTCAGGATGCGCCAGATCACCAAGACCTTCCCCGGCGTCAAGGCACTCCAGGACGTCAACCTCGACGTCGCCCGCGGGGAGGTCCACGCCATCTGCGGTGAGAACGGCGCGGGGAAGTCGACCCTGATGAAGGTGCTCTCCGGCGTCTATCCCCACGGCTCGTACGAGGGGGACATCGAATTCGACGGCTCCGTGGTGGCGTTCAAGGACATCCGTGACAGCGAAAAAGACGGCGTGGTCATCATCCACCAGGAACTGGCCCTCTCGCCGTTCCTTTCGGTCGCCGAAAACATCTTCCTGGGCAATGAGCGTTCCACGAAGGGCTTCATCGACTGGAACGAAACCAATCTCCTGGCAGCGAAGCTCCTGAAGCGCGTGGGGCTGACGCTGAACCCGGTCACCCGTGCAGGGGACATCGGTGTCGGCAAGCAGCAGCTCGTGGAGATCGCCAAGGCCCTCTCGAAGAACGTGAAACTCCTCATCCTCGACGAGCCGACCGCCGCGCTGAACGACGAGGACTCGGCACACCTGCTGGGACTGGTCCGGGGACTCCGCGACGAAGGCATCACCTGCATCATCATCAGCCACAAACTGAATGAGATCCGGGCGATCGCCGACTCCGTGACCATCCTTCGCGACGGGAAGACCATCGAGACGCTGAGCCTGCATGACGGGTCGGTCACCGAGGACCGCATCATCAAGGGCATGGTGGGCAGGGAGCTGCAGAGCCGTTATCCGCACCGGACACCCTCCATCGGCGCAGAAGTGCTGAGGATCGAGGACTGGACGGTCCACCATCCCCAGGAGCACTCGCGCATCGTCGTCGACAACGCCCACCTCCATGTCAGGGCGGGGGAGATCGTGGGTATTGCAGGGCTGATGGGAGCAGGGCGGACCGAGCTGGCCATGAGCATCTTCGGGCGGAGCTACGGCTCCAGGATCACCGGAACTCTGTACAAGAACGGCAAGGTCATCACTCCGAGGACAGTGAGTGAGGCAATCCGCCATGGGATCGCGTACGCCACGGAGGACCGGAAGAAGTATGGCCTGAACCTGATCGACGACATCAAGCGGAACGTCTCCGGTGCCGCCCTGGGCAAGCTCTCCCGACGCGGCTGGGTGGACAGTGGCCGGGAAGCGGTTGTCGCCGGCGACTACCGGAAGTCGATGAACATCAAGGCGCCGTCCGTCACCTCCATCACCGGCAAGCTTTCGGGCGGCAATCAGCAGAAAGTGGTGCTGTCGAAGTGGATGTTCGCCGACCCCGACGTCCTGATCCTCGACGAACCGACCCGGGGCATCGACGTCGGCGCGAAGTACGAGATCTACACCATCATCAATCAGCTCGCGGCCCAGGGTAAGGCGCTGATCGTCATCTCCTCCGAGCTGCCCGAACTTCTGGGCATCTGCGACCGCATCTACACGCTCGCAGAGGGCGCCATCACGGCCGAGGTTTCCATTCACGAAGCCACACCGGAGCTTCTCATGCAGCACATGACCAAGGAAAAGGACTGATTCTCAATGGCTTCGACCCTCAGCACCGCGGGACGTTTCCTCGCCAGCAGGCTCCGGCAGATCGGCATCTTCGTGGCCCTTCTGGTGATCGTCACGCTTTTCCAGGTACTCACCGGCGGGTCACTGCTGCAGCCGGACAACGTCTCCAACATCATCGTGCAGAACAGCTACATCCTGCTGCTGGCGATCGGCATGGTGATGATCATCGTCGCCGGGCACATCGACCTCTCCGTCGGATCCGTGGCGGCGTTCGTCGGCGCGATGTCGGGGATCATGGTCCAGGACTGGAGCATGCCCTGGTGGCTCGCCTTCCTGGCATCATTGGCGATCGGCGCTCTGGTGGGAGCATGGCAGGGCTTCTGGGTGGCCTATGTCGGCATTCCAGCCTTCATCGTCACCCTGGCCGGCATGCTCGTGTTCCGCGGACTCACCCAGATCGTCCTCGAGAACCAGCGCATCACCGGGTTCCCCGAGGAATACCGCCAGCTGGGCGGCGGTTTCCTGTTCCCCGGACTGTTCCCGCCGGAAACGAACATCCTTGACTGGACCACAGTGGGCCTGGGCATCCTGGCCGTGGCGCTGCTGGTGATCTCGCAGCTCCGGGGACGAGCCTCTCGAGCCAAACTGAACCTCGAGGATGAACCCAAGGCGTGGTTCTTCACCAAGCTGGTCTTCATCGCCGGAATCATCCTCGGCCTGACCTACCTCCTTGCCGGTTCACGCAGTGGAACCCCGATCGTCCTGGTGGTCCTCGGAATCCTGATCGTCGCCTACAGCGCCGTCATGAGCAACAGCGTCTTCGGCCGCCATATCTACGCCCGGGGTGGAAACCTCCAGGCCGCGCAGCTGTCCGGTATCAACACCAAGAAGATCGACTTCTACCTCTTCGTCAACATGGGTGTGCTCGCGGCACTGGCGGGCCTCATCTTCACCGGCCGCCTCAACTCCGCCGGACCGGGTGCGGGCAATCTGTTCGAACTCGACGCCATTGCTGCGGCCTTCATCGGTGGCGCCGCAGTGACGGGTGGCGTCGGCACAGTCATCGGCGCCATCACCGGCGGACTGATCATGGGTGTCCTGAACAACGGAATGTCACTGCTCGGCGTCGGAATCGACTACCAGCAGTTCATCAAGGGCATGGTGCTCCTGCTCGCCGTCGGCTTCGATGTGTTCAATAAGCGCCGTGCATCCAATGCCTTGAAGTAGGCTTGGACAGAAGTGCCGCACCGGGACCGACCCCCAACAGGCCCCGGTGCGGCCTTTTTCATCGGACTCGCTACGTAGTGATCTGCCGCTTCGACGAGATGATTCCCGTGTTGAACCCGGCGAGATTGAGCCCGCCATGGAAGCGCGCATGCTCGATCTTGATGCAGCGGTCCATCACCACGGTCATTCCTGCTTCTTCGGCTTCCCGCGCCACGTCCTCATGCCAGGAACCGAGCTGCAGCCAGAGGGACTTCGCCCCCACGTCCCGTGCCTCGGTGAGCACCGAGGGCAGGTCATCGTGCTTGCGGAACACGTCGACGACGTCGGGCACCTCCGGCAGGTCGGCGAGCGACGCGTAGGCGGGCTGGCCGAGGATCTCCTTGGCCACCGGATTGACGAAATACAGGCGGTAGGGCGACGACGACTGCAGGTACGTCGCCACGAAGTACGAGGCGCGGGAGGGTTTGTCCGAGGCTCCCACGATCGCGATCGACCGCGCCGAGCGCAGTAGGTTCAGGCGCTCGGGCGCCGAAGGGCCTTCCCAGGTCCGCGCTGTAGGCGTCTGGTCTGTACTTGTGCTCATGCTCCAACTCCTACCGCACTGGTGCGGGACTGGTCCGGTTCGTTGTCATCCGTCGGCACCTGGGGAAGTTCCGCGTCGGTCGAGCCATCGGCGGCCTTGACGGCAATCTCCAGGGCCTGGTCGAGGTCCCACAGGATGTCCTCGAGGTCCTCGAGGCCCACGGAAATGCGCACGAGGTCCTCGGGGATGCCGGCTGCTGCCAACTGATCCGCGGAGAGTTGCTGATGGGTGGTGGAGCCGGGGTGGATCACGAGTGTCCGTGAGTCACCGACGTTCGCCAGGTGTGAGGCCAGCTGCAGCGATTCGATGAATTTCTGTCCCGCCGCACGCCCGCCCCGAACGCCGAAACTGAAGACCGATCCGGGACCATGCGGGAAATACTTCTTTGCACGGTCGTAGTGCCGATGGCTCGGAAGCCCCGCATAGTTCACGTACTCGACGCGCGGATCCGCCTGTAGCCACTCGGCGACGGCCTGGGCATTCTTCAGGTGTTCGTCGAGGCGCTGGGCGAGGGTCTCGACGCCCTGCAGCAGCTGGAAAGCGGACATCGGCGACAGCGACGGGCCGATGTCGCGCAGCTGCTCGGTACGGAGTTTCGTGAGGAAACCGTATTCGCCGAAGTTTGCCCACCACTGGATGTTGCCGTAGGAGGGCACGGGTTCGGTCATCATGGGGAATTTGCCGTTGCCCCAGTTGAAGCGGCCGCTCTCCACGATCACGCCGCCGAGCGTTGTACCGTGGCCGCCGATGAACTTGGTGGCCGAGTGGATCACGATGTCGGCGCCGTGTTCGATCGGCCGGATGAGGTAGGGCGTGCTGAGGGTGGAGTCGACGATGAGCGGCACCCCGGCGTCGTGCGCCACCTTCGCGAGCCCCTCGAGGTCGGCGATCTCACCGGACGGGTTGGCGATGACCTCGGCGTAGACGGCCTTGGTGTTGTCCTGGATGGCGGCCGCGTAGTCGGCGGGGTCCGCGCCGGGAACGAAGGTGGTCTCGATGCCGAACCTGCGCAGCGTGACGTCGAGCTGCGTCACCGTCCCGCCATAGAGCTGGGACGCCGCGACGATGTGGTCACCGGCCTGGCAGAGGGCTGCGAAGGTGATGAACTCGGCGCTCATGCCCGACGCGGTGGCGACTGCCCCGATGCCGCCCTCGAGTGAGGCGATGCGCTCCTCGAACGCGGCGACCGTGGGGTTGCCGATACGGGAGTAGATGTTGCCGTACTTCTGCAGTGCGAAGAGGTTGGCGGCGTCGTTGGTGTCCTTGAACACGAACGACGTCGTCTGGTAGATGGGCACTGCTCGTGCGCCGTGCGTCGCGTCGGGTGTCCCGCCGGCGTGGAGTGCGCGGGTACGGAAACCGAAAGTCTTCTCTGCCGTCGAACTCATGAATTCCTCCATCGGCCCTGGCGGTAGCACCCTATTGCCGAGCGCTTGGAGCACGGGCCAGGGTTGCTGCGGCGTCAATGAGCCAGATCTCTCGGCCGCTCGGGATGGTCACCTTCGAGTCTGACAGGGTGCAGGGCCGACACAAAGAATGTGTCGTCCGGAGAACGTCACATTCCTCACCGGGTGGCCTTTCGCTTCCCGTACCCTTGACCGATGGAGTCGTGGCGATCAGCGGAACGCACCAGCGAACTGGCCCTGTGGCGGACCGTGTTCTGGGTGGCCGCAGTGGTGGCTGCCAGCCTCCTTCTCAGCATCTTCATGGTGCTTCGCGACCCTGGCCCGTCCGTCGGCGCGGGGTTCTACGTCCAGCAGGCAGTCCTGCTGGTACTTTCCGCTGCCTTCGCGCTCCCGGCCCTTGCGAATTGGCGCCAGGCACGGAGAGCAGCCCGGTAGCGGCGAACCTCCCTCTAAAAGTCCTACCTCTCCGCCAGCACTGCTGCGATTCCCGGGATGCAATCCTCGTTCTGCAGCGACGTGGTATCCCCGAGTGCCCCGCCCTCGTACAGCTGCGTCAGCAGGCGGCGCATGATCTTCCCGGAACGCGTCTTCGGAACGTCGTCGACCACGACGACGGCGGAGGGACGGGCGACTGCCCCGATCACCTTCGTGACATGGGCGCGCAGGTCGGAGACGACGTCCTGCGAGCGGCCGGCGCCGGGTGCCAGGACGACGAAGGCGGCGATCGCGTGCCCCGTGAGCGGATCGGCCACCGGGCACACGCCCGCCTCGGTGACGAGGGGGTGCGCCACGAGCGCCGATTCGATCTCGATGGTCGACAGCCGGTGCCCCGACACGTTGATGACGTCGTCCACGCGGCCGAGGATCCAGGTGTCGCCGTCGTCGTCGTACTTGGCACCGTCGCCCGCGAGGAACCAGCCCTGCGCCGCGAACTTCCGCCAGTAGGAATCGAGGTAGCGCTTCGGATCGCCCCAGACGGTCCGGGCCATGGCGGGGCCGTGCCGGTCCACCACGATCAGGCCCTGCACGCCGGGCGGCACGGGGTTTCCGGCGTCGTCGACGATGCGGGTGCTGACCCCGGGTAGCGCGCGCGAGGCGCAGCCCGGTTTGAAGGTTTCGTCGAGCGGGTTCGGGGAAAGGACGGTGGCACCGGTCTCGGACTGCCACCAGGTGTCCACCACCGGCACCGTTCCGCGGCCGAGGTTGGCCCGGAACCAGCGCCACGCCTCGGGATTGACGGCCTCGCCGACGGTTCCGAGGACCCGGATGCTCGAGAGGTCGTAGTTCCCGGGAACGCCGTCGGGAAACCAGCCCATGAGCGAGCGCACCAGCGTGGGCGCCGTGTAGTAGCTGGTGACGCCGTAGCGCTCGATGACCTCGAAATGGCGGCCGGGATGCGGGGTGTTGGGCGTTCCCTCGAAGATGACCTGCGTCGCGCCGTTGGAGAGCGGGCCGTAGATCTCGTAGGTGTGGGCCGTGACCCAGGCGAGGTCCGCCGTACACCAGTGGACATCCGTGGAGCGCAACGCCGGGTCGGGGTTGCTGAAAAGGTGCTCGAAGCTCCACGATGCCTGCGTGAGGTAACCGCCCGAGGTGTGCACAAGGCCCTTCGGCTTCCCCGTGGTGCCCGAGGTGTACATGATGAACAGCGGCGTCTCGGCGTCGAACGCCTCGGCCTGGTGATGCGGCGACGCGGTGTCGACGGAGTCGTGCCACCAGACATCCCGCTCCGGCGTCCACTCGATGTCCGAGCCGGTGCGGCGGATCACGAGGACATGCTCGATGGACTCCACGCCGGCGACGGCCGCGTCGGCATTCGCCTTGACCGGCACCGCCTTCCCCCGGCGGTACTGTCCGTCGGTGGTGACGAGCAGTTTCGCCCCGGTGTCCTCGACCCGGAAGCGCAGCGCCTCGGCCGAGAAGCCGCCGAAGACGAGCGAGTGGACGGCTCCGATCCGCGCACACGCCAGCGTCACCACCACCGTTTCGACGAGGACGGGGAGGTAGACGACCACGCGGTCACCCTTCCCGATACCGAGGGCCGACAGCGCATTCGCTGCACGGGCTACCTCCTCCTGCAGGTCGGAGTAGGTCACTGCGCGGCGGTCGCCGGGCTCGCCTTCGAAGAACAGGGCGGTCCTGCCGCCGTTGCCGGCAGCGACGTGCCGGTCCACACAGTTCTCGGCGACGTTGAGTCTTCCGCCGGAAAACCATGCGATTTCGGGGACGGAGAGGTCGCCGTCGGGCAGCGGCCGCGCAGGCTCGAAGCTGTGGGTCGTGTGCCATTCCTCGGCCCAGTCGT
>NZ_KI914760.1:29383-67581 GCF_000520535.1 Arthrobacter sp. H41 | reverse complement strand
CGAGCCGGCGGGCCTGCTCCTCCCAGAACGCGATGCGCGCGGCTTCGGTCTGCAGGGAGTCCTGCTCGGTGACGTTCACACCCATCGGCGGACAGCCCACCTTTCGGCCAGGCCCAGCAGGGCATCGGTGGTCTTGCCGATGACTGCGAGCAGGATGATCGCGAGGAGGATGCGGTCCACCCGGCCGTTGTTCTGGGAATCGATGAGCAGGAATCCGAGCCCCATCGAGGAGGCGATCAGTTCAGCCGCAACGAGGAACAGCCAGGCCTGCGCCAGAGCGAGCCTCAGCCCGGAAAAGAGGGCGGGAACGACGGCGGGCAGCTGCACGGTGGTCAGCAGCCGGATGCCGCTCAGGCCGAAGGCCCGCGCCGCCTCCACCAGGTTGCGGTCCACGTGGCGCAGCCCGAGGTAGAGCGTGGTGAAGACGGGGAAGAAGGCGCCGATCATAATGAGCGTGACCTTCGAATCCTCGTTGATGCCGATCCACAGGATGAGCAGCGGGACCCACGCGAGCGAGGGCACAGCGCGGATCGCCCCCACCGTCGGAGTCAGCAGCAGGTCGGCGATGCGGGACAGCCCGAGCAGGGCGCCGAAGACGATGCCGAGCGCGGCTCCCGCCAGGAACCCGATCAGCACGCGCTGCGTCGAGATGAGGATGTGGTTGAGAAGCTCGCCGCGGTTGAACAGCTCGACGGCGGCGGTTGCCACGGCACGGGGTGACTGCAGCTCGGCGGGGCTGAAGTAGCCGGTCTCGGTGCTGATGTGCCAGGCGACGAGGAGCACCGCCGGGAAGATCAGGCCGATCAGGGCGGCGGAGATCCGCGCGCGGGCGCGGCGTCCCGCGGGGCGTGAGGGAGCAGCAGGCTTTTCCGCAACCGCAGCGGCACCGATCATTTGGGTCATGAGGAAGCCGCGATCGCGGCCGGATCAGCGCTCTTCACCAGCGAGTCGTCGAAGAGGGTGTCCAGCGCGTCGTCGATCTGCGACTGCTCGGCGACATCCCCGGTCTCGACGAACACGGGGCCGATTTTTTCGAGCACGGCGCGCTGCGCGTCCCCGGGAGCGGGATCGACGTCGAGGTTGGTGCGGTCGATGATCACGGCACTGGCGATCGCCGGATCGATCCCTGCCACGTCCGCGAGGATCGCAGCGGTTTCTTCAGGGTTGGCCTTGGCCCATTCCCGGGCCTTCTCATACGCGTTGACGACGGTCTGGGCGACGTCGGGCTTCTCCGCCAGGAAGGCTTCCGTGGCGTTGAGGAAGCCGTAGGTGTTGAAATCGATGTTGCGGAAGAACAGCTCGGCGCCGTCCTGCTCCGCCGAGGCCATGATGGGGTCGAGCCCGGACCACGCGTCCACGGCACCGCTCGCAAGGGCGGCGCGACCGTCGGCGTGCTGGAGGTTCTGCACCTCCACCTCGGATAAGTCGACACCGGCGGACTCGAGGGCCTGAAGTAGGAAGAAGTAGGGATCGGTGCCTTTGGTGGCGGCGATGGACTTGCCGCGGAGGTCCTCGACGCTTTCGATCCCCGAGCCCGGCAGTGCCACGAGGGCGGCCCATTCCGGCTGGGAGTAGATGTCGATGGCCTTGATCGGCGAGCCGTTCGAGCGGGCCAGCAGGGCGGCCGATCCGGCGGTGGAGCCGACGTCGATGGCACCGGCACGCAGCGCCTCGTTGGCCTTGTTGGAGCCGGCCGACTGCACCCAGTTCACGGTGATGTCCTGGTCGGCCAACTCATCCTCAAGCCAGCCCTGCTCCTTGATGATGAGGCTCAGGGGATTGTAGGTGGCGAAGTCGATGTTCAGCGTGCCGCCCTGGGTGGCTCCGTCCGTTGCCACGGTGCCGGCCGATGTCGAGGCGTTTTCTCCCGCGAGGCATCCGGTGAGGCTGAGGGAAAGGGCTGTTGCAAGGGCTGCGGTCCGGAAGAGTGAACGGGGTTTCATGGGAATCCTTTGGGAAGTGGCATGCGGAAAAGAGGGATGGCCCGGAAGAATCCGGGTCGGAAGGGGTACTTGCGCGGGTCAGTGCCCGGTGACGCCCAGCATTCGAAGGAGCGAGCTGCGCAGGGCGCCGAGTTCGGCGGAGTTGCGGTCGCGGGGACGTTGCCCCGGAACGGGAACGAGTTCCGCAATGGTGGAGCCGGGGCCGTCGTCGTTGCGTCCGAGCACGAGGATGCGGTCGGCGAGTTGAAGGGCTTCGTCGACGTCGTGGGTCACCAGCAGCACCGTTGCGGGCTGCGACTGGTGAATCTCCAGGAGGAGGTCCTGCATCTTGATCCGGGTGAGTGCGTCGAGGGCGCCGAACGGCTCGTCGAGCAGGAGGACGCCCGGATTACGTGCCAGCGCCCGGGCCAGCGACGTGCGCTGGGCCATGCCGCCGGAGACCTCGCGCGGGCGGTGCTTGGCGAAGAGGTCGAGGCCCACCAGCTTCAGGAGCTCGAGGACCTTCGCCTTGCCGGCACTGGCACTCGAGGCCTTCGGCAGGCCGATGGCCACATTCGCCTGCAGGGTATGCCAGGGCAGGAGCCGAGGTTCCTGGAAGGCCACGGCACAGCGTTCGTCGATTCCGCTGACCGGTATGCCGTCGATCAGGACGGTCCCGGTATCAGGAACATCGAGGCCGGCCGCGGCGCGGAGCAGGGTGGACTTGCCGCAGCCGCTGGTGCCGAGGATGGCGAGGATCTCGCCGGCCCTGACGTCGACGGTGATGTCGCGCAGCACGACCTGCCGGTTCCCGGCGGAGCCGAAGCTGCGGCCGAGCTGTGAGAAGGACACGTCGAGCGCCTGCTTGCGGCGCGTTGGAGCGGTGCTGGTGCGGGATGCCAAAACGGTCATGGTTACTCCATCGGTCCTGGCGGTAGCACCCTACGGAACAAGCCTTCGCCGGTGCCTTTCGGCGGCCGGTTCCCTTGGCCTGCTCCTTGTTATTGCCGGTATCAGGGGGATACGGACAACCAGGGTTGCTGCGGCTTCACTGATCCAGGTCTCTCAGCCGCTCGGGATGGTCACCTCAATGAAACGCCCGGACGCCCCTTTCCCACAAGTCGACGCCGTAACAAAGCGACACCCGGCACCGGCACCCTTCTCAGCCGAAACGCCTAGGCTGGGGGAAAGTCCGAGGAGAGGCGCATCATGGCACACCGGAACGACCCCGCCGTCATCCGTCGGCTGTTGACGGTTCGCGGCCGCTGGGCAGTGGTCGGATTGTCCAACAACCCCCGACGTGCGGCAGTCGGTGTTTCGCGCTTCCTCCTCGACCGGCTCGGGATGGAGATCGTGCCGGTGAGCCTCAAGGGCGACGACGTCCACGGGCAGACCGGGTATCAGACGCTCGCGGAGATCCCAGGGGGAATCGACGTCGTCGACTGCTTCGTGAACTCGACACGCGTGGGAGCCGTGGTGGACCAGGCAATTGCCGTAGGAGCCAAAGCCGTGTGGCTGCAACTGGGTGTGATCGACGAATCGGCGGCGGAGCGGGCCAGGGCGGCCGGGCTCGACGTCGTGATGGATGCCTGTCCCGTCATCGAGGCACCGCAGTGCGGGTTGTAGCGTCGGGTCTGTAGCTTCGACGTTCACATGCGCTGGTAACGGGAGCGCACCACCATGAAAATTCCGTAGCAGATGAGTCCCACGGCCACCGCGCCGAGGAGCCAGATACCGAAGGGCGCCTCCTGGAGGGACTTCAGGGCGCCGTCGATTCCCGTCGACTCCTCGGGATTGTTCCGCACCGTGGCGAGGACCAGCAGTACGCCGAGCACGCCGAGGGCGGCGCCCTTCGCCACATACCCCACGGAGCCGAGGGTGAGCACCGCTTTGCCGGCGCCGCCGCCCGGTAGGGACTTCAGGTGCTTGCGGAACCGCTTGGTCACCCCGCTGTAGGCGAAGTAGCCTCCCGTCCCGATCACCCCGACGCCGATCGCGATGAGCAGCGCCGACCCCACCGGGTTGGACATCAGTGAGGCACTGATCGACTGGGTGGACCCGCTGCTGCTCGTGGATCCGCCGAGAGCGTAGACGCCGAAGGTGACGCCGATCGCCCCGTAGATCACTGCCTGGCCGGCGAACTTGAGTTGACGCCCGAGTTTGTCCTTCCCGAGGCTTTTCGTCGCGAAAAATGCCTCACTGAGCATGAACAGGCCAAGAGCGCAGCAGCCCAGGAAACACGCCCAGAGCAGGATGCTGCCGCCCGGACTCGCCGACAACTGGGCAATGGCTCCGCTCTGGTCGGCGCTGCCCGAGCCGCCGGAGGCAATGCGAAGGGCAATCGAGCCAATCAGAATGTGGAGCAGGCCGGCGGCGATGTAGCCTGCACGGGCCGCGAGGATGAAGCCCCTCGAATCGGTGGCGTCCGCTGCCTTGGTGGCTTGCCGTTCGATCTGGCCCATGGGTCCTCCTGCTGAGATGTTCCCTTATCCTGCCACTTCGCGGGGGCTCGGGCGCGTCTTTCCGGCGATATTCTGGAGTTTCCCCGGTGCCCCGGGTCCCGGTGATCCTCTCGGGAGGTTCTGTAGGTGCGGCAAGTGACAGGTGGAGCAGCATGAGGCAGTTCACGTACCCGGACGTCGGCGCGACAGACAGGCCCTATCCCGAGGAGCTCGACGGCGGCTGGCCGGAGGGCTACCGGGGAATGGCCGAGGCGCACGTCATCGACGCCGCTGATCCCGCTGCCGCCTTCCTCAGGCTGACCCACGGCATCCTGTCCTGGGAACTCCATCGCGGCGCAGGCCTCACCATGACGCCGGATGCGCCCCGAGCCGCGCCGGGCGGCGAGGTGGTCTCCGGTTTCGGCGTCGGCAGGGCGCGGATCAAGGCACCCTGCCGGGTTGTCTGGGCGAGGGAGGCCCTGCTCGACAACGCAGGGCGCGCTGTCCCCGGGCAGCGGGCCGGTTTCGGGTACGGCACCCTGAAGGGCCACCCCGTGAAGGGGGAGGAGGGCTTTTACGCCGAACTGACCGCGGCGGGAAAGCTGATCTTCACCTGTAGTGCCTACAGCGTTCCCGCGAACCTTCTCTACGCGATCGGCTCCCCTGTCACCCGGCTCACCCAGCGTTACGTCCTGTCCCGCTATGTCGGGGCGGCGCGGAATATCGCGGGGCGGTGAAACGCCCTACCCGAAGTGCCTCGGCAGGGTTCCCTCGTGTGCCTCCCGCAGTTGCCCGAGCGGCAGGTTGAAGTACCCCTGGACATCGAGCGCCTGGTTCTCGGCATCCACCACGCCGATGCGGATCGTCGGGAAGTTCCGCGCGGTGCACATGTCGTTGAAACGGACCTCTTCGGAGCGGGGAACGCTGACGACGGCGCGGGCCTGGCTCTCACTGAACAGCGCGGTGAATGCGTCGACGCCGTCGCGCTCGCACAGCTCGTCGAGGCCGATGCGGGCGCCGACGCCGAAGCGCAGCGCCATCTCACACAGCACGGCAGCGAGGCCGCCCTCGGAGAGGTCGTGCGCGCCGTCGACCATGCCGTCCCGCGAGCAGTTCACGAGGATGGCTGCGAGCGTCTTCTCCGCGGTGAGATCGACGGCGGGGGGCCGGCCGCCGAGGTGCCCGCGGAGATTGGCCCATTCGGAGCCGTCCAGTTCATCCTTCGTGGTGCCGATCAGGTAGATGGCCTGCCCGTCCTCGCGCCAGCCCGACGGCGTGCGGCGCGCGACGTCGTCGAACACGCCGAGCACACCGACCACCGGGGTGGGGTGGATGGCCACGCCGCCGGTCTGGTTGTAGAGCGAGACGTTCCCGCCGGTGACGGGGACGCCGAGTTCCTGGCAGGCGTCGGCAAGCCCGCGCACGGTCTCGGCGAACTGCCACATGACCTCGGGGTCCTCCGGCGAGCCGAAGTTGAGGCAGTCGGTGACGGCAAGCGGCTGGGCGCCTGAGGTTGCAACGTTGCGATACGCCTCGGCAAGGGCAAGGCGTGCACCCTCGTAGGGGTTGAGGTAGGAGTAGCGCCCGTTCGCGTCCGTCGAGATTGCGACGCCGAGGCCGGTTTCCTCGTCGACGCGAACCACGCCGGCGTCGTCGGGCATGGCGAGCGCCGTGTTGCCCTGGACGTAGCGGTCGAACTGGTCGGTGACCCAGTCCTTCGAGCACATATTGGGCGAGGCCATGAGCTCCAGTACTGCTTCCCGCAGATCCGCAGGCTGCTCGCCGGAGAATGCATCTGCCTGCACCCCGTCAAGCCACCCGGGCCGGGAGTAGGGGCGCTCGTAGACCGGGCCGTCGTGGGCCACGGTGCGGGGATCGACGTCGACGATCTTCTCGCCGTCCCACTCGATGATGAGCCTGCCGGTGTCGGTGACCTCGCCGAGCCACGAATACTCGACGGCCCACTTTTCCAGAATCGCCTCGAAAGCCTCAGTGTTCTCCGGCGTCACGACGGCCATCATGCGTTCCTGCGACTCGGACATGAGGATCTCGCCGGGGGTGAGGCTCGGGTCGCGCAGCAGCACGTTGGTGAGCTCCACGTGCATGCCACCGTCGCCGTTCGAGGCCAGTTCCGAGGTGGCGCAGGAGATTCCGGCGGCGCCGAGGTCCTGGATGCCCTCCACCACCGAGGCCTGGAACAGTTCGAGGCAGCACTCGATGAGCACCTTTTCCGCGAACGGGTCGCCCACCTGGACGGCGGGACGCTTGGACGGCTTATTCACGTCGAAGGATTCGGAGGCCAGCACCGAGGCGCCGCCGATGCCGTCGCCACCCGTGCGGGCGCCGAAGAGGACAACGCGGTTTCCGACGCCGGACGCGTTGGCGAGCCGGATGTCCTCGTGCCGGAGCACGCCGACAGCGAGGGCGTTGACCAGCGGGTTCCCCTGGTACACCGCATCGAAGACCACTTCGCCGCCGATGTTCGGCAGGCCCAGGGAGTTGCCGTAGCCGCCGATGCCGGCCACGATCCCGTGGACGAGGCGCGGGGTGTCGGGGTGGTCAATGGCGCCGAAGCGCAGCGGATCCATCACGGCGACGGGGCGAGCGCCCATGGAGATGATGTCGCGGACAATACCTCCGACGCCGGTCGCGGCGCCCTGGTACGGCTCTACGAAGGAGGGGTGGTTGTGTGATTCGACCTTGAAGGTCACGGCCCAACCGTCCCCGATGTCGACCACACCCGCGTTCTCGCCGATCCCGACGAGCAGGTGCTCTTTCATGGCGTCGGTGACCTTGTCACCGAACTGCCGAAGGTGAACCTTGGAGGACTTGTAGGAGCAGTGCTCGCTCCACATGACCGAATACATGGCGAGTTCGGCACCCGTGGGGCGGCGCCCGAGGATCTCCTCGACGCGCTGGTACTCGTTCTCCTTCAGGCCGAGCGCCGCCCACGGCAGGCTCTGGCCCGGGGTGGCTTCGGCGTTGGCGACAGAGTCGATGTGGAATTTTTTGGACGTATGCGTCAACTTAGCCAACCAACTTCTTGAGTACCGAGGTGAAAATGCCGAGTCCGTCGATGCCTCCGCGGACCCCGACCGCGCCCTTCGCTGACGAATCGGGGCCGAACCCGGCCTCGACGGCGTGCTCGGGGTGGGGCATCAGCCCGACGACGTTCCCTGCCTCATTCGAGATGCCGGCAATGTCCCGGCGCGAGCCGTTGGGGTTGCCGTCCACGTAGCGGAACACCACGCGGCCTTCCCCCTCCAGCACGTCGAGCGTGTAGTTGTCGGCCACGAATTGACCGTCCTGGTTCTTCAGCGGGATGACGAGCTCCTCGCCCTGGAAGTATTCGGAGGTCCAGAAGGTGTCGGCGTTCTCGACGCGCAGCCGCTGGTCCCGGCAGAGGAAGTGCAGGGAGTTGTTCTTGATCATCGAACCTGGCAGCAGATGGGCTTCGGTGAGGACCTGGAAGCCGTTGCAGATGCCGAGCACCGGTAGGGCACGGGCATTTCCGCTGGCGCCGCCGGCCGCCGCGGCAATCTGCTCCATCAGCGGAGCGAAGCGGGAGATGGCGCCGGCGCGCAGGTAGTCGCCGTAGGAAAAACCGCCGGGAATGATGACGGCGTCGACGCCCTGCAGGTCATGGTCACCGTGCCACAGGTGGATCGCGGACCCGCCCGCAAGGCGCACGGCACGCACTGCGTCGCGGTCATCGAGCGATCCGGGGAAGGTGACGACGCCGACCCTCACGCCGTTGAGTGGGTTGTCGGCGTTGTTCGAGGCCACTGGCTGAGGGCCGCCGATCAGGGGCGTCTCGACGCTCACTGCGCGTCCTCCTCGAGAACCTCCACGCGGGTCACGTCCTCGATCACGGGGTTCGAGAGGAGTGTCGATGCGGCCTGGCGGGCCTGCTCGAGCACCTCGGCCGTGACCTCGCCCTCGACGGTGAGCTCGAACCGCTTACCCTGGCGGACGCCGGCAAAACCGGTGAGGCCGAGCCGGGGAAGTGCTCCCGCAATGGCTTTGCCCTGCGGGTCAAGGATTTCAGGTTTGGGCATGACATCGACAACGATCCGGGGCATCCGGCAACTCCTGTGGGGCGGCGAGGGCTGGGAGTACCAGCATTAAATGCGATAGCCCGGAAGTGCCGTCTCACGCTGGTGGCCAGCGCTCCGCGAGCTTGCCCTCCAAGTCTATTGCACATCCTCTCCGCACTTCACCTTGGGCGTCGCCGGAACCCACTAGACTGCGCCGCCTGAGCCGAGGATGCTGCGGACGGCGTTCCAGCGCGAGATTTCGCAGCCGTCCGTCAGTGCGAACCGCGCACGGACCTGCGTGCCGTCCACCGTCCCGCTGATCGAGGCCGTCTGTGGTCCGCCGTACTGCTGCGTGCAGGCCACATTCGCATCGGGCAGTGCATTGAAGAAGTCCGCTCCGAGGCGTTGCACAGTGGCGCAGGCTTGGGTGGCGTTGGGCAGCGTGGTGTTCGGGCCCGGCGTGTCGCCGGAGCATTCGAGGACGTAGCCGACGGGTTCTGCAGTCTCGGACTGCCGGATCTCGACGGTGAGGAGGGTAGCTGAATCGGCGCTGGGGACCGACGACGACGGGGCGGGGGATGGCATGGCGGACTCCTGGCTCGGACTGGGTGGCGCTGGGGGCGGCATGACGGACTCCCGGCCGGAAGGAGCCGGGTCACCGGGAATGCCATCCGGGGCGCCACAACCGCCGAGCAGGAGGGCGAGGGCGACGAGCGCAAGAGGGTGCCGGGGAGCTCGGGACAGGGCGACCCGTGCCGGTCGGCGGTATACGCGTTCCATTCGCCTCCTCGTGGGATTTTCGTTCAGCGTAGCGGCAGTGCCGGCCGACAGGGCTGGGCAGTCCCGCCGGGTTCGATGCCTCCGGCGGTCTCGACAGCCCGCTCGAGTTCACCCAGGAGCCGGCGCCGCAGATCCTGCGACTCCACCGAGAAAACGCGCTGCTTCCGAACGTACTCCGCCTTGCCCTCCGGCGTCTCGATCCGGATGGGTGGGAACCCCCACTCGGAGAGGTCATACGGCGACGCCCGCATATCCATGGCACGGATGCGCCAGGACAGTTCGAAGCAGTCCATGACGATCTCGCTCGAGAGCAGTGGAGCAAGCTTGTACGCCCATTTGTAGAGATCCATGTTCGCATGCAGGCAGCCGGGTTGTTCGAGGTCCCGCTGGTTCTCCCGCGTGGGCGTGATCTCGTTGCGGGGCGCCGCTTCGGGTGTGTAGAAGCGGAACGCGTCGAAGTGGGTGCAGCGGATTTTTGCATCCTCCACGACGCCGTCCGTTCCCTCAGCACCCAGCCGCAGCTCGAGATACTCGTGGCGCACGCCGTTGAGCCGGGACTTGTAGGCCATCGCCCACTCATGGAGACCGAAGCAGCCGAACTGTGCGGGACGGGCTGCCGTCCCCGAGAGAATCGTGCGGGTGAAGTCGACTGTGGCTCCGCGGTCGCTGAGGAAGGCGACGACGTCGACGCCCACGCCGGCGTCGTTCTGCGTGTAGTACTTCCAACCGGTCCGTTCCCGGGCCGTGACCCCCGCCAGTATCACTCCGGCCCCGGGGTGCCACCTCGAAAGCTGTCCCGGTTTCTGGTTGTAGTAGGTGAAAAGAAAGTCCTCGACGGGGTGCTTCGCGCCGGTGGAACGGCGGAGGAGATACGGTTCCGTGAATCTGCGGACGCGCACCTGGTGGGCCTGCTCGAGCGGGGCCCACTCCGCTTCGGGGAGGAGCGTGGCGGATCGCGAGGACATTACTTCATTATCACCTCCCTGCAATTCCGTACATAGTCGGCAAAGAACTTCGGCAGATCTCCCGCTTTCCGCTGGAGGAATGGTGTTGCCTGGGGTAAGTTTGTGACCGCTGTGACGCTTGTGACTGTAGTCACAAGAGGAGTCTCATCCAGGGTCCCAGCATGAGGGGATCGGCGATGCCGCGCCCGCACTGACGAAAGGCACTTTCCTATGACACGACAAGGCCACGCCGTGCCGCGGAGCTCCAGGTTCCGCACAGCCACGGCCATCGCTTTGGGGATGCCGCTACTCATGGCATCAGCCTCGCTGGCACCGGCCGCGATCGCGGCGCCGGCGCCCCTGCAGACCGCCCCCCAGATCCAGGGTGCCGACAGCTTCGAGGACGGCTCCTACATCGTGATGCTGCGGGAGCATCCACTCGCCTCCTACGACGGAGGAACGGAGGGGATTCCGGCAACGAAACCAGGCAAGGGCGAAAAGCTGAAGCTGGATTCACCGAACGCGCGGGCCTATGAAGCGCGTCTGAAGAAAAAGCAGCAGGACGTCGCGGCCGCAGTCGACATCGAGGTCGACTCCTCCTACACCGTCGCCCTGAACGGCTTCGTTGCAGAACTGACGGCGGGCCAGGCCTCACAACTGGCAAAGAACCCCGATATCTACGCAGTGGCGCCCAACGTGCAGAACAGCCCAGACTACTCGAGCACTGAATTCCTGGGTCTCCCAGGTGAGGACGGTGTGTGGGCCAGCCAGTTCGGCGGCGTCGAAAACGCGGGCAAGGGCACTGTCGTGGGTGTCATCGACACGGGCTACCGGCCGGAGAATGCGTTCCTGACCGGCGCCCCGGTCCAGCCCCTCACGGGGGCGCCCGTGGTCGGCGAGCCGTATCTGACTCCCGAGGGCGGGATCGCGATGTTGAAGTCCGACGGCACCACCTTTCTGGGGGAGTGCGAGGTCGGCGAAGAGTTCGACGGCAGCGCGTGCAACTCGAAGGTCCTCAGCGCCCGCTACTACGCTGACGATTTCCTTCAGTTCGCCACTCCATCGAAGAACGAGATCCTTTCGCCGCTGGACATCGATTCCCACGGCACCCATACCGCCTCGACTGCCGCAGGTAATGCGGACGTGCAGGTGTCGGTCGACGGACGTGACTTCGGCAAGGGCGCCGGCGTTGCTCCCGCCGCAGCAGTAGCGGTCTACAAGGTCTGCTGGGAGAATGCCCGGGCAACGGGCGGTTGCTACAGCTCCGCCTCGGTATCGGCGATCGAACAGTCCATCATCGACGGCGTGGACGTCCTCAACTATTCGATCTCGGGAAACAACAACTCAACCACCGACCCCGTCGCCATGGCGTTCCTTTCCGCGGCATCGGCCGGGATCTTCGTTTCGGCCTCGGCCGGCAACTCGGGCCCCACAGCGAGCACCGTCAACCACAGCTCGCCCTGGCTGACCACGGTGGCTGCGAGCACCTTCTCGCACGAGCTCCAGGGCACGGTCGAGCTCTCTGACGGCACCAAGTACCGCGGTGCCTCGGTGATGAACCGGAACGTTCCCCAGACCGCCGTCGTTCTCTCGGCTGATGCGGGCCGCGATGATGCGGACGCCTCGGACGTCGCCCTCTGCACTCCGGGCACTCTCGATCCCGCGAAGGTTTCCGGCAAGATCGTGGTCTGTGACCGCGGAGTCATCGATCGTGTACGCAAGAGCGCAGCCGTCCTTGAAGCTGACGGCGTGGGGATGGTCCTTGTCAACGTGACTCCGGGATCGCAGGACCTCGACCTGCATGCGGTGCCCACGGTGCACGTGGACGGCACTGCCATCAAGGAAAAGCTCGCAGCGAACCCCACGCTCACCGCCGCGCTGATCGATGAGGACACTACCGGTCTTCCTACCTCACCTGACCCGCAGGTTGCAGCGTTCTCCTCGCGCGGACCGTCGCTTGCTGTGAATTCCGACCTCCTGAAGCCCGATGTGGCAGCCCCAGGTGTCAATGTGCTCGCAGGCATCTCGCCGGTGAAGACGGGCGAGAACTTCGGGTTCCTCTCCGGGACCTCCATGGCCGCCCCCCAGGTCGCCGGCCTCGGAGCCCTCGTCCTGGCGAATAACCCGGTCTGGTCGCCGGCAGCTGTGAAGTCTTCCCTCATGACCACCGCGGGTGACCTCGTCAATGAGGACAGCAGCACAAATGAGGATCTCTTCGCAACCGGAGCAGGCCATGTGAACACGGCAGGTCTGCTCACTCCCGGTCTGGTGTACGACGCCGACGTGGACCACTGGAACGGCTTCCTTCAGGGCCTCGGAGCCGAACTGGGCCTGAAGAAGAAGCAGGTCGTGGAGGCACGGGATGTCAACGTGCCGTCCTTCGCCGTGGGTAACCTCACCGGCAAGGTCACCGTCACCCGTACCGTCACCGCCACCGCCACCGCACCCGGCAGCTACACCGCCAGCGTTGAGCTTCCCGGAATCGACGCAGTGGTTTCTCCCGCCGAGCTCGACTTCGCGGCGGCAGGGGAATCGAAGTCGTTCGAGGTCAGTTTCGAGAACAGGACGGCGGCACTTGACGCGTTCGCGATGGGTCACCTGACCTGGACCGAAAGCCGAGGAACCACTGTCACCTCACCCGTCACGGTGCGTCCGGTCACAGCCGTTGCTCCCGAAACCGTCTCCTTCAAGTCGTCCAAGGGTTCCGGATCCGGTAAATTCGACGTCGTGTCCGGACTCGACGGCACGGTAGATGTTTCGGTGCAGGGCCTCGCGAAGGCAAATCGCAGCGACATCGAACTGGTGCCCGGGGGTGCCCCCAACTACTTCAGGGCGGACGAAAGCAACAACGTCAGTGAAGTAGTGGTTCCCGAGGGAACGTCACTCGCGAAGTTCGCAGTGAACGCAGCCGACGCCGCTGATGACTTCGACCTTTTCATCGTCACACCACGGAACACGCTCCTGTCAGCTGCCACGGCCTCCGCCAGTGAAGCGCTTGTGCTGGCCGACCCGATGCCGGGCACCTACCGGATCATCGCGAATCTGTTCAGCACCACCGACGGGGGAACCGGAGCCGGTACCGTCGAGTCCACGGTGCTGGAGGGCGACGAAGGAAACATGACGGTCAGCCCAAATCCGTTGCCGGTCCGGAACGGCAAGGGGGCCAAGGTCACCGTGTCCTGGAACGGCCTCGAGCCAGGCAGCTACGTGGGCCGTATCGGATTCGGTACCGGACCAGCAACCGCCGTCAGCCTCACCGTCGGCGCAAGTGGCTCGGTGACTGCTGCTTCTCCCGAAGCCACTGTTGTGGTGGAGGGTGGAGCTGCCACCGTCGAAAGTTCGCTGCTCCGCTAGGAGCCTGCTCGACTGAAGGGACCGGCGTACGCGGCTGCCGGTCCCTTCTGCTGTCCTGAAGCTGCCGGTGCCCTAAACTGGAGTGGCTCTCTGCGGAAAGGTGCTGGCTCCATGGACAAGAATCCGGTTGAAAAAGAAGACGAGCCGGCACGGCCCGGAATAGTTGAACGGTTCATGAGGGCGACCGGCAAGGCGCGGATCTTTCTCGGTCCGGCGCAGTCGAGTTCCCTCGACCATCCCATGACCGCGGAGAACGAGGCGCTGCTCCAGCAGCAACGTGTCGAGGCAGACCAGTGGGAAACCGTCACGCGTGCCGATGGAAGCACCTATGTCGTTCCGCGCAAAGTTCGGTAAGACTGCTGTCGCCGCAAACAGTGTCGAGGAGCTAGCGGCCGGAGCCCGCGTATACGGTAGCGGTGGCTTCGCCGTCGAGCTCGAAAGCCGCGTGGACCGCTCGAACCGCAGTGTCCAGGAGTTCGGCGCTCGTCACCACTGAGATGCGGATCTCCGACGTGGAGATCATGTCGATGTTGACGCCCGCGTCGGACAGGGCCCGGAAGAACCGGTAGGACACCCCGGGGTTGGACCGCATTCCGGCTCCGATCAGCGAGAGCTTGCCGATCTTCTCGTTGTAATCGACAGCTTCGTAGCCAACCCGGGCCTGCGCCTCGCCGAGCGCGGCGAGTGCCGCGGCTCCATCCACGATGGGAAGGGTGAACGAGATGTCGGTGCGGCCTGAGCCGTGCGTTGAGACGTTCTGGACGATCATGTCGATGTTCGTATGCGCCCCGGCCACAATCCCGAAGATCTCGGCCGCCTTGCCTGGAATGTCAGGCACTCCCACCACCGTGACTTTGGCTTCGGAGCGGTCGTGCGCTACGCCCGAGATGATTGGCTGTTCCAAGGGTTCTCCCTCTTGAATCGTGATCTTGTCGTCGGGGCTGGGCAGTACCCAGGTGCCCTCCTGGTGGCTGAAGGAGGAGCGCACGTGAAGGGGTACCCCGAACCGGCGGGCATACTCCACGCAGCGCAAGTGCAGGATCTTGGCGCCGGACGCCGCCATCTCGAGCATTTCCTGGCTCGAGATGGTGTCGATCTTCTGCGCGGACGGCACGACGCGTGGGTCCGCGGTGTAGACGCCGTCGACGTCGGTATAGATCTCACAGACGTCCGCATCCAGTGCTGCAGCCAGGGCGACGGCGGTGGTGTCCGACCCCCCGCGGCCCAGCGTCGTGATGTCATTGCTGTCGCGGCTCATTCCCTGGAAGCCTGCGACGATGGCGACGTCCCCCCTTTCGATGGCTGTGCGGATCCGGTGGGGAGATACATCGATGATGCGGGCCTTGCCGTGGATGGCGTCGGTGATCATGCCGGCCTGGCTTCCGGTGAAGGAGTGCGCGGAGGCTCCGAGGCTGTTGATGGCCATCGCGAGGAGGGCCATGGAAATCCGCTCACCGGCACTGAGCAGCATGTCCATTTCGCGGGCGTGCGGATCACTTGACACCTGTGACGCCAGATCAAGGAGCTCATCAGTGCTGTCGCCCATCGCGGAAACCACGACGACCACCTGGTTGCCGGCCGCCTGCGTCTCGACCACCCTTCGAGCCACGCGTTTGATGCCCTCGGCATCGGCGACCGAGGACCCGCCAAACTTTTGAACTATGAAGCTCACGCGCTCACTCACCGATCATTGACATGGAGTTGACGATGCCGGACCCAGAGCGTCTCGACGACCTGCAATCCGACCAGCACGGCAACCCTGGCGACTGGTGCGGCCGTCCGAGGCATGCCTGATGAAGACGGGACACCGTGCAAGTGTAGCGGCGGGACCGGAAGTCCTCGAACTTTATGTCGGGTTCCGGGGTTCAAGAGGGTGACCTGTGTCATAGGGTCGACCTATGACCAACGAACATGGGGAATCGTTGTCGACGGCGTCGCGCGGAAGTTCGGTTCCGTGCAGGCAATTCGGCACATCGATTTCGTGGCACCCCCGGGCGAAGTGACGGCCCTGATCGGGCCCAACGGATCGGGCAAAACCACACTGATGCTCATTCTGGCGTCGCTTCTTGCTCCTGACTCCGGGAAAGTGCGGGTAGGCGGCTTCGATCCGGTGGCCGAGACCGCTGCCGTGCGTCGGTCGGTCGGTTGGATGCCCGACACCCTCGGCTTCTGGGAGTCCCTCACGACGCTCGAGGTCCTGACGACGCTCGGCGCACTGTACGGAATGCATCCTGACCAGCGGTTGCGGCGGTCACAGGAACTTCTCGAGACGGTGAACCTCGCCGAGTACTCCGGCCAACCCGCGAGGGTGCTGTCCCGGGGTCAGCAGCAGCGATTGTCGCTGGCACGGGCGCTCATTCACGATCCGCAGGTCCTGCTGCTCGACGAACCGGCGTCGGGCCTCGATCCGGGCTCCCGCGTGGAGCTGAGGACGCTGTTGAGGAACCTCGCAGCCGGAGGGAAGACGGTCGTGGTGTCGAGCCACGTTCTTTCGGAACTGGACGAGATCGCGGATCGGGCCGTCTTCGTCAGCAGGGGAGAGTCCGTCAAGAGCCAGACCATCGACGAGGCAGGGTCACAGATCCGCCGCTACTGTGTCCAGGCAGAACCGATGTCCGCGCTTGCGGAGGCGCTCATCAGCCATGGTGTCCGATTCGAGGAGCGGAATGATTCGAGGCGCACCGAGTACCAAGTGGAACTGGCCGGAACTGCTGAGGCAGCGTGGCTGCTGCGCACCCTGGTGTTGGCCGACGTCGTCGTGACGGCGTTCGCGCCCGCCGGCGGAGCATTGGAGGAGACCTACATGAGCCTGGAAACGGATCGACGATGAGCACCGAAACCGACCCGCACCCCGCTGCTGAAAGGATAGTCCCGGCTGACAGCCTCCCCTTCTGGTCCGCCAGCGGGACGGTGTTCTGGCTCGAGATGCGTCAAAGGCTTCGCGCCAGGGGGTGGTACATCCTGTTGGGCGTCTGGCTCGTCGTCCTTGCCTTGATCTTTGTCCTGGCCAGCGCCTTCCTGGGCGCGAGCGACAACGAGGGCCCGGTCCTCTTCGACATGGTGGTCGGATTCGTGCTGTTCTTCGGCCTGCTTGTGGCTCCCGGGCTGTCAGCGAATGCCGTCAACGGCGATCGCGCGGCAGGAACCCTGGCGATCCTCCAGGTCACCCTGCTCACGCCTGGCCAATTGCTCGTCGGAAAATGGATGGCGTCCTGGGCCGGTTCGCTGGCATTCCTCGTGGTGAGCTGTCCGTTCATCTTCTGGTCCCTTGCGTTGGGAGGCGTGCGTGCCGGGGAAGCGTTCGTCTCCCTCGGAATGCTCGCACTGGAGTTGGGGCTGGTTGCCGCTATCGGAGTGGGCGTCTCCGCTTTGGCCAACCGCCCCCTGTTCTCCATCGTCGTCACCTACATGCTCGTTGCCATGCTGACCATGGGGACGCTCATCGTCTTCGGCCTGACCATGCCGCTGGTGTCCGAACGGACGACAGTCACCATGTCCTATCAGGTTCAGACCGGGGCCGAACTGTTGGACGAGACGACCATTCCTGATCCAGCCGACTTCGAGTGCGTCACCGACACCTACATCCAGGACGTACCCCGAACCGAGCGGACCGCCTGGCTTCTGGCGGCGAATCCCTTCGTTGTTGTTGCGGACGCCGTACCCTATGCGCGTGACCGGCAGGGTCCTACGTCCCTTGGCGGGCAGTTTGAACAGCCTGGAGTTATGGAAGCGATCAGCCAGGGCGTACGGACCATGCAGGCCGGACCCGACAACGACGTGACCTGCGAAGAGATCGGCGTGGCCCCCGACCTTGAGGGACAGCCCCCCATCTGGCCGCTAGGGGTTGCGCTCCAAAGCCTCCTTGCCGGGGGGCTGCTGCTGCTGGGACGGAAAAAGCTCACGACGCCGGCTGCCCGACTGGCGCCGGGGACCAGAATCGCCTGACGGTGGCGCCGCTGTGCCTCGTGCCGGCCACTTCACCTGGCGGTTCGACAGTTACGACATGGCGCGGCGGCCCTCGAAGGCGCGCCCGAGAGTGACTTCATCGGCGTATTCGAGGTCGCCGCCGACCGGCAGGCCCGAAGCCAACCGGGTCACCGGGATTCCGATGGTCTTGAGCATGCGCACCAGATAGGTGGCAGTCGCTTCGCCCTCGAGATTGGGGTCGGTGGCGATGATGATTTCCTGGATCTGCTCATCGGACAGCCTGCTGAGAAGCTCGCGGATACGTAACTGCTCAGGGCCGACGCCTGCGATCGGATTGATGGCACCGCCCAGGACATGGTAGCGACCTCGGAAAGAGCGTGTCCGCTCCACGGCGACTACGTCCTTTGATTCTTCGACAACGCAGATCATGGTCGGATCCCGGCGCGGATCGCGGCAGATTCCACATGTTTCCTGTTCAGCGACATTCCCGCAGATCGCGCAGAATTTCACGCGTTCCTTCACTGTGGTGATCGCGGTGACGAGCCGTTGCATGTCTTCACTGTCCGCCTCGAGGATGTGGAAAGCGAGGCGTTGCGCGGACTTCGGGCCCACTCCCGGGAGGCGTCCCAGCTCATCGATAAGCTCCTGGACTGCGCCTTCGTACACGTAACCTTCTTCATTCGGCTGATGATCATTGGACGCTGTCCCCGGCCACTATGACGGCGGGTAACACGCGTAGTGCGGACTCTACTGTGGTTCGACGCTTCGCTCTTCCACCAGGCGCCCGTTGAGTATGCGTTCAATAGCGGTTCGGCCCACCAGACCGGACTCCTCGAGCGTTTCATCGTCTGCGCTGGGAACATCTTCGACGTACCTCAAGTCTACGGCGCTGTTGTTCGCTGCAGCCGACTCCACCCGCTTGCGCTCGGCCTCGTCGAGCAACCGCTGGTACCGGCTCACGGGCTTGTTCCCGGCATCAGGGACAGCATCAGCTGTCCGGGCGCCATTCGTGAGGACGTCACTATCGGTTGGCGAGGAGCTTGCTGATGCCGGAGCCGTTAGCGCTGCGGGAGTCGCTTCCGGAGTCTTGTGAGTGGTCCCGGTGGTCCCGGTGGTCCCGGTGGTCCGGGGACGCACTGGATCGGGTGGACCCGTGCGTTGCTGCTCTGCCGGACCCGTGCGTTGCTGCCCGGCTGGATCCGGCCTTTGTGCGAAGGTCGCAGGACCGGTGTCTTGCTCGTCGGAACGGGAGCTGCCGGATTCTGCCCGTGCTTCTGGGCGGGATGGGTTCGAGGAGGTCGCTGGCGCTTCTGCTTCGCCCTCCTTCGGGCGGGAGCCTCCAGCCACTGACGTGCCTTGCCACCCCGGCCCGGGATCGTAGGAATCCTCGGGTGGCTCCACCATTGCCCAGGAATCATCCGAGTCACGGGGACTCCAACCAGCGGTGGTTTCTCGCGACGAATCCGTGTGGGCCCTAGTCCTCCGCTCGGCAGTGATATCGGAATCCGGCTCCGACACGGCGCCCCGGCCGGGTTCGCTGTTGGGCCTGGCGTTGGAGTCAGGACCGGGTTCGCTATTGGCCCTGGCGCTGGAGTCAGCACCGGACGCACTGCCCGGCTCAGCGCCGGTGCCACGGCCAGCACTGGGTGCGCTGCCGGGCCTGGCGCTGGAGACGGTTCCTTCGGACTGCCCAGTGCCTGCATCGATCGGCGTTCCGGTGCTCTCACCGGGCCCGGAGCCGGGCTCTGCTCCGGATGTCGTTACCGCTGTCGTCAAAACGTCGGCGGGCCGTTCGGCTCCGGTGTCGGGGGTAGGTACAGTTTTTCCGACGTCCCTACTCGGGGTCGGCCGGGCGGCCGGTACTTTTGGGCGCGCCTCACCCGCTGCCGCGCCGTCGTGCAGCGCCTCGATTTCACAGGCGAGCCCGAGGACCTTGTGGATTGCCTGTTTGAGGTTGTCGGCGTGCGGGCCGCGTTGGAAGGCGATGGCATTGCCCGGCGTGGTGAATGCAAGCACCAGGACGTTCCCCTCGAGCGAGCGCGGTTTGGCAGCCACATTGACGTTCAGCCAGGTGATGCGCTTGATCTTGGCCAGCTCGTCCATGATCTCCGGCCATGCTCGCCGTACCATCTCAATCTGTCCGGCACCGCCGACGCCGGAAGCCGGAGCGGAATGAACCGGAGCGGAATGAACCCGAGCGGAACCGGCACCCTGGGCAGGCGCTGATTCGGAGTCGTGAGCCGCCGCGGTAGGAGGAGTGCGCGCCGAAACCTGGGCAGGGTCCGAAGTGCGGTTCGGAGGGGGACTGGAGGAAGTGTCCGGAGCAGCGCCGGGCTGCTCATTCCCCCGGACCTGCACCTCATCGGATCCTGCGGTGTCAGCGGTGCGCGCTCGTGGTGTGGGGTCATGGGGAACATCGGAGCGTGACCCCGCGCTGGCTGGTGCTGGTGTTGGGAGAGCTGTCCCGCTGTCAGTTCCAGCCTCACCGGCGCCGCCGTGCTGGGGAATTCCACCATTTGCATACTCGAGCCGGCGCTCGATGCGGTCGACCCTTGCGAGTGTCCCGCGGACTGACTGGTCTGCAGCTGGAAGGAGCAACCGTGCACACAGGAGCTCAAGATGCAGCCGGGGAGACGTGGCCCCCGTCATCTCGGTGAGGGCCGTGTTCGTGACATCCGCGGACCGCGACAGCTCGCCGCCGCCCAGTTGGTTCGCCTGGGCCCGCATGCGGTTCAGCTGGTCGTCCGGAATGCCGCGCAAGATCGAGGCAGCCCCTTCCGGAACGGCATTGATGACGATGAGGTCGCGGAAGCGTTCCAGCAGATCCTCGACGAACCGCCGAGGGTCGTGGCCTGTCTGGATGACGCGGTCGACGGCGTTGAAGACTGTGCCGGCGTCACCTGCGGCCACGGCGTCGACGACGTCATCCAGGAGCGTCGCATGGGTATAGCCCAGCAACGACACCGCGAGTTCGTAGTCGAGCCCCGTTTCACCTGCACCCGCCATGAGCTGGTCGAGTACAGAGAGCGAGTCCCGTACAGATCCGCCACCGGCCCGCACTACGAGTGAGAGAACGCCCGGGGCGACCGCCACGTTCTCCTGACGGCACAGTACCTCCAAGTAGGCCATGAGTGGTTCCGGCGGCACCAGTCGGAAGGGGTAGTGATGAGTACGTGAACGAATGGTGCCGATGACCTTGTCGGGCTCGGTGGTCGCGAAGATGAACAGGATGTGTTCGGGTGGTTCCTCGACGATCTTGAGCAGCGCGTTGAAGCCTGCCGAGGTGACCATGTGGGCTTCGTCGATGATGAAGATCTTGTACCGGTCCCGGACGGGAGCGAACGTAGCGCGTTCCCGGAGGTCGCGCGCATCATCAACTCCTCCGTGACTCGCGGCGTCGATCTCAATGACGTCAAGGCTGCCCGAGCCGTTGCGTGCCAGTTCTACACAGCTGTCGCAGACGCCGCAGGGCGTCGAGGTAGGGCCGCTTGCGCAGTTGAGGCACCGGGCGAGGATCCGCGCCGACGTCGTCTTCCCACAGCCGCGCGGGCCGGAGAAAAGATACGCGTGGTTGACGCGGTTCTTGTCGATCGCGACCATCAGCGGATCGGTGACGTGCTCCTGACCTATGACATCCGCAAAGGTTTCCGGGCGGTATCGGCGGTAAAGGGCTGTACTCACAAAGAAACCTTATCGGTTGGGGGTGACAGAAGGCGTGCCGGTGGAGAAAAGGGTGGTGGCAGTGACAATCCAGGGCTCGCGGGGAAGTTGCGCCGGGTCGAAGGCCCGCAACGCAGCTGCAAGGGAACCCGCGGGCAGGCCGAGTGACCCGAGGATTATGTCCCGTACCCGCAGGGCGCCGAGACCTTTGGACGCCAGATCCTCGAGTGTCACCGCTCCGTCGCGTTTTGCAAGCCGCTGGCCCTGCGCATTCACGGCCAGCGGTACGTGCGCATAGCGCGGAGCGGGCAGGCCCAACAGCTGACCAAGATAAGCCTGGCGTGGCGAGGAGCTCAGTAGGTCATCCCCCCGCACCACCTGGTCGACGCCCTGTGCCGCGTCGTCAATGACTACCGCAAGATTATAGGAAGGCACACCATCGTTCCGCCGGATCACGAGGTCATCCACGGGACCGGTATATTCTCCGAGAATCTCGTCAGCAACGGTCCAGGTTCCGACGTCGGCCTTGAGACGTAGCGCCGGTGGTCTCGCGAGGCGAAGGCGTGCACGTTCTGCATCCCCAAGCCCGCGGCAGGCGCCAGGATAGATTCCGGGGACCGCATGCGGTGCGGACGACGCCTCAGCGATATCACGACGCGTGCAGAAGCACTCATAGAGCAGGCCGTCCCGGTTCAGGCTCTCTATGGCAGTGGCGTAGCGATGGCTGGAGTCGCTCTGTCGGGTTACCGACCCATCCCATGAGAGCCCGGAGGCCAGGAGCTCGCGGATCTGCGCATGTTCAGCCCCTGCCCGGACGCGGTCGAGGTCCTCGATCCGGAGCAGGAACCGGCGGTCAGTACTGCGTGCAAAGAGCCAGGCCAGAATGGCCGTGCGGATGTTTCCAAGGTGCAGTTCGCTCGTCGGGCTCGGAGCAAAGCGCCCTGCACCCGTACTTTTCCGCACTGGCCAGCCCCTCGCCCTTCCGCAATCAGAATCCCTGGCGCCTGGCGCATCCCTGCATGCATCGGCCGGGGTTAAAGTGAAGACCCCTCATGCACCTGCCAGAGCCCGCTTACCCTTGCTACCTTCCGGTCCTGGGGGAGTTCACAGGATGACACCACATGAGGGGCCGGGAAATAGTCTACACAAGAACGCCTGCCGCCATTTCCGGCCGTAGCCGATCCCAGGGCCGGCCGCGGTAGTCCCGATGGTTGTTGCAGCCTCAGAATGTTGGCACGTCCAACACTTCGCCCCGAGACGACGGCGGCCTCTCCGGCTCCGTGGTGTAGCTCCGTCCGGCAGGGGAGGACCACTCGAGAACTCTCCCTCGGCGCTGGCGAACAGACCACCCCGCCTCATGCTTCATCCGGTGGTGCTTGCGGCAGAGAGCGGCGAGGTTGTCGTGGCTGGTTGGCCCGCCGTCCTCCCAACTGACGGTGTGGTCGAGTTCGGCTCGGCTGGCAGAACGATTACAACCAGGGAACCTGCAGGTTTTGTCACATGCCCGCACGTAAATCTGGAGGTCTTTCGGAACCCGATAGCGGCGCCGGCCGACACTGAGCACTCCGCCATCCACCGGATCTGTCAGCACCCGCATCATGCTGGGCGCGTGCGCAGCAAGTTGCCGGGCAACCGTAGCCGGGACGGGGCCGTATCCCTCGAGATCGGCGGGGGCGTCGCTGTGTCCGAGCAGCGAGAGCACTGGAATGGTCACGAGTACCTGGGCTTTGATGCGCCGAGGGTGGGTGTGTCCCTTCCGTTCCGGCATTTCACTACCAAGAATGAGGTCAGTGAGGACATCGACGCGCAGCTGGCCGAGCGTTCGAGATTCTTCGGTCCCCTGGAGGGATAGTGCCACTGTGCTCACACGGTTGAACAGCGCAAGGGCGCTTTCGGCTGGGAGGAAAGCACCGAGGTACGCCATGCCATCTCCCGCCGGTTCCACGTACAAGCGCCGGTCCAGTTCGGCCTTCCGCCGCCGATCCGCCTGCGCCTCGGGATGTGCGCATTCTCGAAGGCGCCGGGCGCGGATTGCCAGCTGGACCCTCGTGAGATCCGGCTCGACCACCAGTAGTTGGTCCTCGAAACCGGAACGGCTTCCGACTGGAAGTCCCGACCCCTCACGAACGATGGTTCGTGCGTGCTGGTAGTGGATGCGGCCTTTTTCCAGGGCGGAAAGAGTATGCGGGAAGTCCTCAACGAGAGCTGCCGACTCGTTGATGAGATAACCGGCCACTCCTTCTGGAATGCGCAGCACGCATGCGGTTTCACTCACCGCGTTCATCGCTGCAAACCGCTGGCGGCGTACAGTCCCGGACCCCGCCACCAGAGATTCTTCAACGCGGTGGACAACGCGCGCCTTGAAAGCTGCCAGCCAGTTCTCCAGCCGGGCGGCTGCGGCGAGCGTCTCAACCGCCTTCTCCGGTGGAAAACTCCTGATTATCTCAGGATCCAGTTCCGTGAGCGCCCGGGCGATCGTCAGGGGATCGCTTTCGAGGAAGTCGTGGAGTGACTCGTCAAAAAACGTGTCGTCGAAGGCCTGCTCGTCAAAACCCTGTTCCTCCAGGAGCTGCTCGTCAGTGATGGCTTTCCGAAAAAAGCCTCGTCGGAGGCTGATGAATCAGGGGCGAACCATTCGTCGTCGAACACACGAGCGTCCGGGGTGAAGGGTCCCCCGCCGAAGGCAGCGCTACCAGGAGCGGGGGGTTCGTGCCCGATGATGCCGAAATTGAAGGGGGCATGTCCCTTGCGGGTGCTCTGTGCTGTCCCACCTGCTGAGCCGGAAACCATGAATACAGTCCATCATCCGCCACTGACAAAACGGGAAGTAATCCCGATTCGGTACATCAACCATGTACGGGTAGTCTGGTATCTGCTCCAAATCAGGAGGATTCGCCTAGCGGCCTATGGCGCACGCCTGGAACGCGTGTTGGGTTCACGCCCTCGGGGGTTCAAATCCCCCATCCTCCGCACTTCGATAAGTAGATGTGACGAGTAACAGGAAAGCCCCCGCCTTGGCGGGGGTTTTCCTGTTACTGAATCGCTACACTGCTGGGTGGTTCGTTGCATCCACTTTCGTGACCCGCGCGATCCGCCGCTTTGCGGCTGCCTCGCTGGGGCCCTCGGATCCGAGGCCGAGCCGGACCAGGCCCATTACAAGACGCGTTGCACCTTTGATGGGCAGGGGAATGGGCCCAAGCGCTGGGGCGCGGAGCTCTAGCAGGTCCCGGTGGCGTGGCTCAAGCGTGGCAACGGCCGCCGCAAACAAGATGCGGTACCCGAGACGTTGTGATCGGGGCAGCGGAGGCCGTTTGATGTACCGGAGGGCTTCCTGAACCTGGCCGCTGTTCGTCAGCTCATGGTCGAACAAGGCCAATTGCGCAGCGAGGTCAGCCTCCGACCGTGGTGGGCTATCGACCCCCATCAACTCACCCGCCCGCGCCCATTCAGCCACGTACTGGTCGGGCCCTCCCTGAATCGGTCCGCCGTAGGCTTTATGCGCTGCAAGGAATGCATCAGTGAAGGCGAGATGCACCCAGCGTATGAGGGAGGGATCCGCCGCGGTATATTGCTGTTCAACCCCATTGCTGTCGACGTATGTACCGGTCACCCGTGTATGGAGCCGTTTGACGAAGGCCGATCCTTCCTTCGCAGCGGTGGTGGATCCGTAGGTGACAGTGAAAATCCACCGAATGGTATTGGCCAACCTCCCGAGGGGGTCTTCTCGGAACGACGAATGGTCGTGGACTCCCGCCATCGCTCCCGGATGAAGAGTCTGCAGCAACAGCGCACGGATTCCGGCCACCAGGGGCGTCATCGAGCTATGAATTGCCCACGCCGCCGACTCCGGTGGGAAGTAGCCGACGTCGTCTCCGGATTCGAGCTCCTCGGCCCACATTGGAGGCTCATCGCTGTTTGCGGTGAAAGTCTTGCGGAGTTGGGTACGCCATCGGGAAACCATGCCTGCCACCCCGTCATTATGGCTTATGGAACTGTGCGTTCCCCTGCGGCGTCCGGGATCGAAGCCACGCAGCGTGCCAGGAAAGCCGCACCCGCCGCTTCGTTGGTCAGGCCGTGTTCCGTAAGCACCGGGTAGGGAGTTGGAGGAATGCCGTCGGCCGGCCGGACGTCCACATGCGCGACGTCGTAGCCGTGCTCGTTGAGGTAGTCAGCCATCGCATAGTCAGTGCGTGAATCGCCCACGGTCCGCCACTGCACGGGAATCTCCGTGAGCGGCGCAAGCAGCTTCAGTGCGCGTTCAGCGCCAAGGTCCTTGCCGACCCGCACGGACTCGATGTCGGTCGAGATGATCGTCGGATCAATCCGGTACTCGATGTTGCCGCTGCTGTCCGGCTCCACTCGGGCAAGCCGGCTTGCCCCCATGTCATGGCTGTGCAGGATGTCGAACGCATCGGCGTCGAAGGAAGCCTGGCCCAGAAGGTAGTCCGCACTCGAAGCGTCGAGGGACTGCTCCACCGACACCATTGCGCGCTTGGTTTCGTCGAAGAACATCAGATGGGAATACTTCTCCTCCACGAGGTCGCGGATGTCGTCGCCGAAACTCAGCGGCAACGCCAGATCCAGATCCACGAGGACTTCGCCCGCGCCTTCTTCACCGAAACTGAACCAGGCTGCGCCCTTTTCGCAGATCGCGAAGAAGCGCACACCCTCGGGGATACCCGCGGCGAGCATTGGCGCCAGAACCTGTTCCCGGATGAACTCGTCCGACCTCCCGGTGTTGAAGACGACCGGCCATCCAGCAGCGGCAAGCGTGAGGAGATCCCGGATGATTGCCGGCGGAACCGTTCGGGTTACGGGGCTGGCGATGGGACCATCGACGTCGAGAAGGAGGCCGAGGCGCGAAGAAGGCATTCCCCATTATGTTCCGGGACAGCTGCTCAGCAGTCATCGACGCTCGCGAGGACCTGGAGGCGGTTCAGCGTCGGCCCTTGCAGGCAAGCGGAATGGATCGGCCGAATGGAATACTTCCCCCATGAGCTCAGGGCACCGGAATCGTGGTCGTGGGATCGATCAATGCCGATCTCGTAGTGAAGCTCCAGAGGCACCCCGAACCGGGTGAGACGGTTCTGGGACGGTCGATGGTCGTCCTGCCCGGCGGCAAGGGTGCAAATCAGGCTGTGGCAGCCGCGCGATGTGGAGCACGCGTAACCATGATCGGTGCCGTGGGCCAGGATTCCCATGCTGACATCGCCCTGTCCAACCTGGTGTCGGTCAAGGCAGATATCGACGCCGTGCGTCGAGTGGACGTCAGCACAGGCATGGCCGTCGTGGAGGTGTCCGACGGCGGCGAGAACACCATCGTGGTGCTGCCTGGTGCCCATGCGGCGGTAACAGCAGAGGTGGTCCGCGCGTCCGCCGACCTCGTCGCCGCAGCTCCCTTGCTGGTTCTCCAGGGTGAGATTCCGGTCGACGCGACAGCCGAGGCAGTACGCGCAAAGCGAGGCGGGCGCGTACTGCTCAACCTGGTTCCCGTCGTCGAACTGGACCGGGACATTCTCCTTCGCGCGGACCCGCTTGTTGTCAACCAGACCGAAGGACTGCTGGTGTTGGGGCAGATGGGGGTCTATTCATCGGTTGTCATGATCGACGGCCGAGTGGATTACCGCCTGGTTGTCGAGTCACTCATCGATTGCGGGTTCACTTCAGTGGTCCTGACCATCGGGGCAAGTGGTGCACTCGTCTTCGGCAGGGGCGAGGTGGCGCACTTACAAGCGCCGGCGGTTCCCGTAGTCGACACGACGGGCGCCGGTGATGCTTTCGGGGGCTGCCTCGCGGCAGGCCTGGCGGCCGGCGCGCCCATGCTCGAGGCAACCAGCGCTGCTGTGAGCGCGGGTGCCAATGCCATCCGATTCCCAGGAGCACAACGATGCCGGTAAGGGCGAAAGCGCCTTGGACCGCGAGCCCATGGTTAACCCAAGGTCGGCCGTGAATCATCTACTGCATCAGATTCCATATTGATCCAGAAAGGTGGGCCATCGCATGGGGGACACAGTTCAGACAACTGCACACCGACATCGCAGCCCAATTCAGCAGAGCGGCGACATATCCCTCACTCGACGGGTATTCGGAGCCCTTACCGGTGCAGCGATAGCACTGACAGCCGGGGGCACCATTGCTGCAGGCATGGCCTCCGGCGGATCGATGTTCGGCAGCAGCGGCGTAAGAACCTCCTTCGGAACAGTCCAGATAACGTCAGCCGAAAGGCAGTCCAGGCTCCAGGCCACGCCCGACGGAAGCGGACGTGCCGGCCCGACAACAGGCTCGTCCCACGCCACCCATGGTGGTGCGAGCAGCCGACGCCTACAGCAACCCGCAAACAACACCTGGGGCAGCCACCTCCTGATCGAGCTCACGGCGCACAATGACACGCCGGCTCCGATACTCCTTCCACCCGGACAACTTCGTTTGAAGGTGGGGACAGACGGGCCCACCATCACCAACAGGGGATCCAGCGGTGTTCCTGCACAACTCGGTGCAGGTGAGACGGCGCGGATGTCGATCAGCTTCCTGGTTCCCTCCGACGCATTCCATTTCTCAGCCGAGTTCATCGACCCCTGGGACCATTCGGCGCCACTTGACCTGCGCCTGCCCCGGATCGACGCCCGGCCAGGCTGGCTGGAGGCTAATCATGGGTGAAATCACGCCGAGGGAGACATCGTGACCACGCAAGCAGGCAATCCCGGTAGCCACGAACTGAAGAGGGCGAACCTCCTCAAATACGGGGCAGCAGCAGGGCTCGGCCTTGCCGTGCTGTCGCCGGCACGACCCGCCATACCAGCGCAGCCCCGAGTCGCGCAGGTTCGGGCTCCGAAAGCTGTATCCGCCGTTCCGGGCGTACTCGACCTGTACATCAACGAGGGCTACCTCAAGATGGTCGATGATTCCTTGGTGTATCACCGGGGCTTCGGGAACAGCCCGACGGACCTGAAGGATGCGAACCCGAACCTTGCCCTGTCCCCGGTGGTGTTCACCGCTGACGGAACGGTGGTCGAAAGCCGCAGCTACCCGTTCGGCGCACAATTGCCGCCGGCCGGGGTTCCCCAGCCCTATAGCGCCGACCCCGCGAATCCCGGCCAGTACTACATCTGGCGGAACTACTGGGCCAGCTACTTTCCCAAGCGCACCATCATCGCCGAGGTCGGCAGCACCCTGCGCTTTCGAATCCATAACCGGCTCGCCAAGGAGCACAGCTTCACGATCCATGGTGCCGGCGCGGGAGGATCGGACGTCGGATCCGGGGCCATCGCGCCGTCGTCGACCGTCGAATTCGAACTGCCCTGCCCGCCGCCCGGGTCCTACATCTTCAGCGATCCTTCCAACGCACCGGTGGAACGCGTCCTGGGCCTGTTCGGTGCGCTCGTGGTGATCCACCCTAACCACCAGTGGGACGTGGCCCCGGGGTTTGCCGCCTTCGAACGCCAGTGGATCTGGCTCTGCCACGATATCGATCCTGTCTGGGCAGAAATGGAGGCGACGGGCAAGACCGTCAATCCACAGCAGACCAAGGCGGTCCCCCGCTATTTCACCCTTAACGGCCGCAGCGGCTACGAATCGCTGGCGATTACCAAGGATGCCGCGCTGAATCTCGCGAGCGAGGAGGAGACGCTCATCGCCGGTTTTCCCCGACAGGTCGATGTCCGCCAGTTCGGCGAGGGGACCACGATGGGCACGCTGCGTGGCGGACAACTTGTCCGCCTGATCAACCCGGGGATCGTTCAGCATCAGATGCACTTCCACGGCAACCACATCTGGTTGGTGAGGTGGAACAACCTGCAACTCTCGAGGGAGGACGGCTTCGTCGACTCGGATGGGCACGTTGTGATGCAGCAGTGGGAGGACGTAGTGGAGCTCCCGCCCATGCACACGAAGGACTGCATCATTCCAATGAAGCGGCCACCGGACGCAGTTGACCAGGTGTGGAAGGCCAGGACAACCGACTGGGTCTACCCGATGCACTGCCACGCCGAACCGTCCCAGACCGCCGCCGGGGGAATGTACCCCGGTGGGCTGGTGGCTCACTGGACTTTGAAAGCACCTAGAAGCGGAGCGCCATCATGAGCATCATCAATCCGCCGGCCAGCCGCCGCGACACTGAGAAGGCACGCCGGGAGGCGCTGGAAAGGGAACGCCGGGAGGCTCGGAGGACGGCGACGCCGAAGAAGACTGCCACGCCGAAGCCCACGCGGACACCGACGCCGTCGCCGACCAAGACGCAAACACCGACTCCGTCGCCGACCAAGACGCCGACGCAGTCAGCAACGCCGTCGCCGACCAAGACGCCGACGCAGTCCGCAACGCCGACGCCGACGCCGACGCAGTCCGCCACGCCGACGCAGTCCGCAACGCCAACGCCGACGCAGTCAGCAACGCCGTCGCCGACCAAGACGCCGACGCCGTCGCAGTCAGCAACGCCGACTACTCCGGCACCTCCCCCCGCGCATGGCGGCCACACGTTCGAGAGCCAGGTCGACTTCAGTTCAGCAGAGGTGGACGAGGACAACCCCGTCACCGAGTTCCTCCAGACGGCCCAGACATCGTACGAAATCGGGGTCTTCGGCCGTGAGATGAGATTCGACGACGGAGCGACGTTCGAAATCTGGAGCTTCGAAACCGAGGAGTCGGAAAGGGGTTTTCCCGGTCCGAACCTCCGGGTCAAGGAGGGGGACATCTTCCATGCAACGGTTGAACCCAGCATGGGCCCGCACACCATGCACTGGCATGGAATGGAACCGGATCCCCGGAACGATGGCGTAGGGCACACCTCGTTCGAGATCGGCGGAACCTACACCTACCAGTGGCAGCCTGAACCCGGCCGTCCCGGAGACCCGAACTACGGCGCGGCAGGGACGTATTTCTACCACTGCCACGTCAATACGGTGCTCCACGCACAGATGGGCATGCTCGGGCCGTTGATCGTCGACCCGGTCGAACATCCGGACCACCCGGTCACTCCCGGAGCGCGGCGCGCATTCGTCGACGGTCCCGAATACGACATCGAGACCGAGGCGTTCCTCATGACCTATTCCGTGGATCCACGGTGGCATGAAATGGGACACGCGGAGGGGTTGTCCGGCGAGGATGTGGGGCTCAACCGCTTCGAGCCGAAGCACTTCTACATGATCGGGGGCGAGCTCGCCAGCCGTCGCTACGGAGACGAGGTGGTCTGGGGAATGACGTCCCTGCGGGCGAATGTCAGGGGTGGCCTCAAGAAACCGACGTTGCTGAGGGTGCTCAACGGCAACTACATGCCCACGTATATCGAGTTCACCGATGAGGCGGGCAATGACCTGAGAATGGCGGAAGTCATCTCCCACGACGGGCGGCCCTACCGCGACACCTCCCACCCCAACGAACCGGCGCCTCCGTGCGGAGCGGCAGGCTATCCGCTGACCACGGACTGTCTGTCCTTCGGAGCCGCAGAGCGGTACGACCTCATGCTCGACCCCCCTGCGCCCGGCCGCTACCTGCTGAAAGCGCGGTGGCTCGACTGGATCACCAGTGAAGTCCTGGCCGAAAGGATCGTGCCCATCATCGCAAGTTGATGCAGCCCTTCGCGCGTGATCCGACCCGAAATCACGCGTGGGAGGGATCCGCTTTCCATTGCGCGACTGTTTTCCCTAGGCTGTATCAGTGATCTTCAAAGCAGTGAGTGATGGCCGCCCCTATCCGGACCATGGACACGTGACTCCCAGGGACTGGGCAGAGGTACCTCCACGGCAGGTCCGGCTCGATGAGTTGGTGACCACAAAAACAACTCTCGACCTCGAGGCGCTCCTGGCAGAGGACTCCACCTTCTTCGGTGACCTCTTTCCGCACGTCGTGCAGTGGAACGGCACCCTGTACCTCGAGGATGGCCTGCATCGTGCGGTTCGCACCGCGCTCCACCAGCGGACCATCCTGCATGCGCGCGTGCTGGTCATCGATGCCTGAGCTTTCACCGCGCCATGAGCGGGCCAAGGCGAAGAAGGACCCTACCGAGTGGCACGGCCACCGGATCGTCACCGAGGCAGACCTGGGGGCAGTATTCACCGACGACATCGAAAGCACGCGTCGCCCCCACTCGAACCTGAAACCGATTCTTCACGGCTTGGTCCTCGTCGTGCTCATCGGTCTGTTGGTCGCCGCGGTGCTCGTTGCCCTGGCCATCCAGCGCGGGGAAGTCGACTTCGGCGCCGCCGAGCCCACGTCCGAACCGACGGCGCCGTCGTGCCCTGCCGGACCGTTCGATTATCAGGACCCCAGCGCCATCACGGTGAACGTCTACAACAGCACCACCATCAGCGGCCTTGCCGATACAGCTGCGACCCAGTTGCGCGAACGCGCCTTCGCGGTGGCTGACATCGGCAACCGCGATGTCAGCAGGACCGGCATGACGGCCATCATCGTGTCAGGGCCCGACGGCGCTGCGAACGCCTTCACCGTGCAGCGCACCGTTCCGGGATCGCTGTATCTCAACGACAACCGCGAGGACCGCACCGTCGACGTCGTTCTGGGTTCCGGATACAGCGGGATCGTGCCGCCTGAAGCCGTGGACATCACCCCCGCCGGGCTGACCTGCCTTCCCGAAGCGACCGCTGAAGCTGCTCCCGCAGGCGGCTGACGTCGAGCGGCAGCGGGCCCCGCAGCACGCAGCCCCCTGGGCTTTTCAGTTGCACCCGTCCGGGCCGCAGGCTTCAGCATCGGACGACGCCGCCACCATGGTGAGCGGATTCGTTTCCTTCCAGTAGCTCGCCAGGGCATCGGTGAACACCTCGGTGGGCTGTGCCCCTGAGATGCCGTACTTCCGGTCGATCACGAAGAACGGGACGCCGCTGACGCCGAGGCTGCGGGCTTCCTCGATGTCCTGCCGGACGTCGTCGGCAAATCGATCACTACCGATCGTGCTGCGGATCTCGTCTTCGGCGAGACCGATCGATGTGCCCAGCGAAACCAGGAAGTCGACGTCACTGGTGTCCTTGCCCTGCTCGAAGTGGGCCGACAGGACGGCCTCCTTGGCTTCGGCGCCGAGCCCGTGCGCCTTCGCGAGGTGCAGGAACCGGTGCGCGGTGAAGGAATTGCCGACGACGACGTCGTCGAACCGGAAATCCAGGCCCTCGCCCGCGGCCTGCGTGACGAGGTTGTCCCACATTCGGCGGACTTGCTCGGCGGGTATGCCCTTGCGCTCGGCCAGGTACTGCTGCTCGGTGCCCTCGTAGTGTTCGGGAAGGGAAGGATCCAGTTGGAAGCTCCGCCACGTCACGTTCACCTGGTCGCGGTGCGGAAATGCCGCGAGGGCCTTCTCGAACCGTCGCTTGCCGACGAAGCACCACGGGCATTTCACGTCAGAAAAAATCTCGATGTCCATACTGGGCGCAACATGCGGTGCGGGGGCTCCTATTCCCACTGATTAAGCACCTATGGCTGCTCTCCGAGGTGGAAGGCAGCCATAGGTGCTTAATCAGCGGGGGGTTAGGCCAGAGCGAACTCCCGGCTTTCCTGCAGGTAGCGGTCGTAGGCCGGCGTGGTCAGGAACGCCGGAAACTCCGCGCCGAGGGCTACCTCCTCGAAGATCTCCCGCGCGTCGTCGAACCGGTCGCCGTCGAAGCGCCAAAGGGCCGAGAATTCCTCGTCGAGGAGGGTTTCGACCCAATCCCGGGTGACGATCTCGCCGTCGTCCGTCACCGCGTTCGTGTAGATCCACTGCCAGATCTGCGAGCGGGAGATTTCCGCCGTCGCGGCGTCCTCCATGAGGTTGTTGATGGCGGCCGCTCCATTGCCCCGCAGCCAGGACTCAAGGTAGCGGAGCCCGACCTCGAGATTGCCGCGGATGCCCTGCTCGGTGATCGAACCGGGGGTTGCGGCGATGTTAAGGAGTGCCTTGTCATTCGGAACGACGTCGTCCCGCAGGCGGTCCAGCTGGTGGGGCCGGTCGCCCAGCCGGGCGTCGAAGACCTCACGGGTCACGGGTACGAGGTCCGGGTGGGCCACCCAGGACCCGTCGAAACCGTCGTCGGCTTCCCTCGTCTTGTCCGCACTCACTCCATTCAGCGCCAGAGCGTTCGCTTCCTCGTCCCGACGGTTCGGGATGTACGCCGCCATCCCGCCGATAGCATGCGCTCCACGGCGGTGGCAGGCCCTGATGAGCTGCTCGGTGTAGGACCGCAAAAAGGGCGCCGTCATGGTCACGGACTCCCGGTCCGGAAGGACGAAGCGCGGCCCACGCGTGCGGAAGTTCTTGATGACCGAGAAGATGTAGTCCCAGCGGCCGGCGTTCAGGCCCGACGAGTGGTTCCGCAGTTCGTAGAGGATCTCCTCCATCTCGAAAGCCGCGGGAATGGTTTCGATCAGAACGGTGGCGCGGATGGTTCCCTGCGGGATGCCGAGCAGCTGCTGCGCCAGGATGAAGATGTCGTTCCACAGCCGTGCCTCGAGATGGTTCTCGAGCTTTGGGAGGTAGAAGTAGGGGCCGCGTCCCTGCTCGATCAACAGCCGCGCGTTGTGGAAGAAGTAGAGCCCGAAATCCAGGAGCCCTCCGGCTACCGGCAGATCATGGATCAACACGTGCTTCTCGACCAGATGCCAGCCGCGGGGGCGCACCACGATGGTGGGACGCTCATCGGCATCGCCCGTGAGCTTGTACTCCTTTCCTTCGGGGGAAGTGAAGTCGATCCTGTCCCGGAGTGCGTCCTTCAGGTTCAGCTGGCCGTTGATGATATTGGACCACGACGGCGTCGAGGAATCCTCCAGATCGGCGAGCCAGACCTTCGCCCCGGAATTCAGCGCGTTGACCGTCGTCTTCCGGTCCACCGGTCCGGTGATCTCCACCCGGCGGTCCTCGAGCCCGGGTGCCGGCGGCGCCACGCGCCACGACGGATCCTCCCGCAGCCGGCGCGTCTCCGGCAGGAACCGGGGATCAGCACCGTCGGCGATTCGTTGGCACTGCTGCCGGCGGAACTGCAGGAGCTCCGTCCGCCGCGCAGAGGTGGCCTTATGGAGTTCCTTGACGAAATCCAGTGCCTCGCGCGTGAGGATTTCGCCCTGCCGCTTGACGCTCGGCGCGGTCAGGGTGATGCCGTTGAGGGTATAGGTGTCGTTCATGATGGCTCCTGCCGGATCTGTCTGTCCTGCGCGGGTGGTCAGTGGAACTGCTGGGTCTCGGTGGAACCGGCCAGGGCAAGGGTGCTTCCGGCGGGGTTCAGCGCGGTGGCCACCTGGTCGAAGTAGCCGGTTCCCACTTCGCGCTGATGCCTGGTTGCGGTGTACCCGCGGCCCTCGGCGGCGAATTCACGCTCCTGGAGGTCCACGTACGCGGTCATGCCGTCGCGAGCATAGCCGTGGGCGAGGTCGAACATCGAGTAGTTCAGCGCATGGAAGCCGGCGAGGGTGATGAACTGGAAGGTGAAGCCCATGGCGCCGAGTTCACGCTGGAACTTCGCGATCGTCGCGTCGTCGAGGTGCTTGCGCCAGTTGAACGACGGCGAGCAGTTGTAGGACAGCATCTGGTCGGGGAACTCGGACTTCACAGCCTCGGCGAACTTCTTCGCGAGCTCCAGGTCGGGAGTGCCCGTTTCCATCCAGATGAGATCGGAGTACGGCGCGTAGGCCTTGGCGCGGGCGATGCAGGGCTCGATGCCGTTCCGGACGTGATAGAAACCCTCGGGCGTGCGCTCGCCGGTGACGAAGGGCTGATCGCGCTCGTCGACGTCGGAGGTGATGAGCGTTGCTGCTTCGGCGTCGGTGCGTGCGATCACCACGGAGGGGGTACCGGCGACGTCGGCTGCGAGACGCGCGGCGTTGAGCGTTCGCACATGCTGCTGCGTGGGGATCAGCACTTTGCCGCCGAGGTGGCCGCACTTCTTCTCCGACGCGAGCTGGTCCTCCCAGTGGACGCCCGCGGCTCCCGCCTGGATCATGGACTTCATCAGTTCGTAGGCGTTGAGCGGACCGCCGAAACCGGCTTCGGCATCGGCGACGATGGGGACCATCCAGTCCTCGACACTCGAGATACCTTCGGCCCACTCGATCTGGTCGGCACGGAGCAGGGCGTTGTTGATCCGGCGCACCACCGTGGGGACGGAGTTCGCCGGGTACAGCGACTGGTCGGGGTAGGTGTGGCCCGAATTGTTGGCGTCAGCCGCGACCTGCCAGCCCGACAGGTAGATGGCGCGCAGGCCCGCCTTGACCTGCTGGACGGCCTGGTTCCCGGTGAGGGCGCCGAGGGCGTTGGTGTAGCCGCCGCTCCTCGCCTCGGTGGTCAGCTGCTCCCACAGCTTTTCCGCGCCGCGGCGTGCCAGGGTGTGCTCCTCCTGGACACTGCCGCGCAACCGCACGACGTCGGTGGCCGAGTAGTCACGCTGCACGCCTTCCCAGCGGGTATTGGCGGACCACTCGAGCTCGAGTTCCTGCGCGGCGGTGTCCAGGGCCTGCTGGCGGTCAGCGGATGAACTGTCGTGCGGCTGGGGTGATTCCTGCGTCATTGCAATCTCCTTCGGAATGGGTCAGGGCTTCCCCGACCGCTGTAAAGACAACAATTCGCTGTATTCCCGGCAATTCCTAGGCTGAACGCGTGGCAAGAAACGCAATTCTTCGCGTATCGTCAAGAAATGACGACTTCCCCGTGGTCCAGCGCCGATGCGGCGTCCCTTTCCGGTGCCGCCGGCGCTCCGGACACCCTCGACCTCCTCAGCTTGGGACGGCGCGTTCGGCACCTCCGCAAAGCCAGGGCCATGACGCTGGACGATCTCGGCCGAAAGGTGGGATCCGTCGGCTCGCAGCTGTCATTGATCGAGAACGGGAAGCGTGAGCCCAAATTGGGGATGCTGCAGAAACTCGCCGCCGCCCTCGGCGTCAGCATCGATGAACTGCTCGGGGCAGAGCCACCCACCCGCCGGGCAGCCCTGGAGATCGAACTCGAGCGGGCACAGCGTGGGCCGCTGTACGAGTCGCTCGGCCTGCCTCGTGTCCGTATCTCCGCGCGTCTGCCGATGGAGGCGCTCGAATCGCTCGTCGGCCTCCAGACCGAACTCGAGCGGCGCCTCAACGAACAGGTTGCAACGCCCGAGGAGGCACGGCGTGCCAACGCCGAACTGCGCGGCGTCATGCGGCGAAGGAACAACTACTTCCCGGAGATCGAAGCGGAGGCGCAGAAGCTGCTCGGTGCCGTCGGGTATTCGGCGGGGCCCATGTCGGAGCACCTGATCGCCGACCTCGCCAGGCACCTCGGCTTCTCGCTGCACCACGTGGGTGATCTGCCGCATTCGACGAGGTCGGTGACCGACCTCAAGAACTCCCGGATCTACCTCACGCAGTCGCAGCACGCCGACCATGATCCGCGGTCGGTGCTCCTGCAGGCGCTCGGCCACTACGTCCTTCAGCACCGGACGCCGGAGAACTATGGTGAATTCCTCCGGCAGCGCGTGGCCACCAATTATTTCGCTGCGGCCCTGCTGCTGCCCGAGAAGCCGGCAGTGGAGTACCTGCGGCGCGCGAAGGCGGCGAGGGAGATCGCCGTGGAAGACATCCGCGACACCTTCGCTGTGTCCTACGAGACGGCTGCGCACCGCTTCACCAACCTCGCGACGGAGCACCTGGAGATCCTCACGCACTTCCAGAAGACCCACAAGAGCGGCATCATCTACAAGGCCTATGAGAACGACGGCGTGACCTTCCCCCAGGATCACACGGGTGCGATCGAGGGCCAGCCCTCGTGCAGGAGGTGGACGTCGCGGGTCGTCTTCGACGTCCAGGATCGGTTCAGCGCGTACAACCAGTACACCGACACCCCCAGCGGAACCTATTGGTGCACCGCGAGGACCGAGCGGGGGCCGAGCGGCGAGTTCTCCCTCAGCGTCGGCGTGCCGTACTCCCAGGTGAAATGGTTCCGCGGGAGGGACACCGATATCCGGGAGAAGTCGTTCTGTCCGGACGAGTCGTGTTGCCGGCGCCCGCCGTCGTCGTTGGCGAAGGAATGGGCGGGCAACGCCTGGCCCAGCGCGCGGGCGCACTCGCACCTTCTCGCGGCCATGCCGCCGGGAGCGTTTCCCGGGGTGGACGAGACCGAGGTGTATTCGTTCCTCGCCGCGCACTCCGGGTAGGCGGCGCGCCGGGGTGTGAATCGCAGAGACCCTGGATCCGGTGAAGGGCCGGTGTTGCGGAACCGGCCGAAGGAACGGCTTGGAGTCAGGGCATCGACAGCGTGGACAATGCGCCTGTGGTCAGCCGGCACCAGTCTTCGCGGTCAGGGATCTGCGCCCACGCCTCCAGTGCGCCAACCCGGTGGGCAGCCACCGGCAGAGGGCCCAGTAGGCCACGCCGACGGGAAGGGATCCGATCACCGCAGCGACCTGGCCGAGCGGAAGCAGGAGGGGGTAGACGAGCCAGTGCGTGAGGTAGATGTACAGCGACGCGGCGGCGAGCCAGCCGGTCAAGCGGCGCAGGACGGAGGGCACGGGAAGTGCCGGTACCCAGGTGATCAGCAGGAGCCCGACGACGATGGTCGCTTCACGGATCGGGTGGTCGAAGAAGCCCGGCACGGTCAGCACGGCGATGACGGAGACCGTCCAACGCTGGGAATCGTTCCGAGCCCGGCCCACGGCCCAGCCGAGGGCGAAGAGCCAGAACACGGGGAGGGGCTTCGGCAGGCCGGGGTCGACTATGTCATAGCGGCTGAGCAGCGCAATAGCCACGAGGCCCAGGGCAAAGGCGAACGGCGCACGGCGCTCGAGGCGGTCCACCCAGGGAACGGCCAGCAGAGCGGTCACACCGACGAGGACATATACGAGCATCTCCACGAACCAGAAATGCCACTCGCTCGTCACCTCCTGCGGCCCCACCATGCCGTTCAGCAGGAAGATGTTGGCGATGCTGTAGTCGTCGGTGAGGAGATAGGCCACGGCGATGAAGGCAACCGACGGAACGATGATCCTCCCGAGGCTTCTCACCTGCCGCCGCAGCCGCGCAGGCCGCTCTCCGGAGAGTTGGAACCGCGCGAAGTTGAAGCCGGCGACGACGAACAGCAGGTGTGCGGTATGGAACGTGAACAGTTCGACGTGGGCAGCCACGATGCAGATGATCGCCACGGCCCGCAGGACGATCGACGGCTCGAGGAAAGATATGAGCCGCCGGCCCCGCGGG
>NZ_KI914760.1:27621-29283 GCF_000520535.1 Arthrobacter sp. H41 | reverse complement strand
GGCCCCGCGGGTGCCCGAGTCTCGACAGCTCGCCCACGGGCAGAAGGTGCCAATCGGCTGGCAGCTGACCGAGGGCCGCTTCCAGGCGCACCGAGAGAGCTACGTAGGAAAGGGAATCGCCGTCGAGGGAGACGAACGTGTCCGGAGCTTCCACGTCGGTGCGGTCCAGGCATTCCGCGAAGATGCGTGCCACGTCCGCAGGGCCCTCCCTTCGGGGTTTCTCGGCAGCGAAGGAAACGACCTTCGAGGTTTCCAGGTCGCGGACGGCGGGGTAGTCGATCTTGCCGGACGCCAGCCGGGGCAGGTGTTCCACCTCATGCATGCTGACAGCTGCCCGGGGCAGTCCGAGATCGGAGGCGAGGACCTTGGACAACATGCCCGTCTCGTGCCCGCCCTCGATGGCGATGACCAGGCCGTCATCCGATCCGGCCGCGGCAGCCACCGCACCCAGGTCGGCCAGGATCCGCTCCACCTGGCCGAGGTCCACGCGCAGCCCGGCGATCTTGACGAAACGGCTGCGGCGGCCGACCACTTCGTACAGGCCGTTCGCGTGCCGGCGGGCGAGGTCTCCGGTGCGAAGTTCGTGCACCTGGCGCCCGAGCGCGAGGTCCTCCGGGCTCTCGGCGTAGCCCAGCATGACGTTCGGGCCGGTGTAGACCAGTTCACCATCAGGGAGGCCGTCCACCGGCTCGATCCGGAAGGAGCCGCCCGGCACCGGGACGCCGATCGTCTCCGGCTGCTCAGCGGCCAGGTTCGGTGGCAGGTAGGCCATGCGGGCGGTAGCCTCGGTGGCGCCGTACATGACGAAGAGGTCCCATCCGCGGCGCTGGCCGATCTCCGCCCAGGAGCGCACCGGTGCCAATCGGCTGGCAGCTGACCGAGGGCCGCTTCCAGGCGCACCGAGAGAGCTACGTAGGAAAGGGAATCGCCGTCGAGGGAGACGAACGTGTCCGGAGCTTCCACGTCGGTGCGGTCCAGGCATTCCGCGAAGATGCGTGCCACGTCCGCAGGGCCCTCCCTTCGGGGTTTCTCGGCAGCGAAGGAAACGACCTTCGAGGTTTCCAGGTCGCGGACGGCGGGGTAGTCGATCTTGCCGGACGCCAGCCGGGGCAGGTGTTCCACCTCATGCATGCTGACAGCTGCCCGGGGCAGTCCGAGATCGGAGGCGAGGACCTTGGACAACATGCCCGTCTCGTGCCCGCCCTCGATGGCGATGACCAGGCCGTCATCCGATCCGGCCGCGGCAGCCACCGCACCCAGGTCGGCCAGGATCCGCTCCACCTGGCCGAGGTCCACGCGCAGCCCGGCGATCTTGACGAAACGGCTGCGGCGGCCGACCACTTCGTACAGGCCGTTCGCGTGCCGGCGGGCGAGGTCTCCGGTGCGAAGTTCGTGCACCTGGCGCCCGAGCGCGAGGTCCTCCGGGCTCTCGGCGTAGCCCAGCATGACGTTCGGGCCGGTGTAGACCAGTTCACCATCAGGGAGGCCGTCCACCGGCTCGATCCGGAAGGAGCCGCCCGGCACCGGGACGCCGATCGTCTCCGGCTGCTCAGCGGCCAGGTTCGGTGGCAGGTAGGCCATGCGGGCGGTAGCCTCGGTGGCGCCGTACATGACGAAGAGGTCCCATCCGCGGCGCTGGCCGATCTCCGCCCAGGAGCGCAC
>NZ_KI914760.1:15129-27521 GCF_000520535.1 Arthrobacter sp. H41 | reverse complement strand
CCGGCCGCCGGCCTGGGTGATGTAGCGCAGGCTCGGCAGGTCCATCTCGGCGAAGCCCACCCGGTCCAGCAGGTCGAAGCTGTAGGGGACGGCGGCGAACGAAGTGGCTCCGCGGTCGCGGAAGACGTCCCAGAAACAGGGGTCGACGACGGACAGGTCCGTGAGCACGAGGCTCGCCCCACGGATCAGATGGCTGTTGATGACGGACAGGCCGTAGCAATAGGTGAACGGCAGCGTCGTGGCAGCCCGGTCGTCGGGGCCGATGCCCAGGTACTCCGCGATCGCCCGGGCGTTCTCCGCGAGGTTCGTCCGGGACAGCCGCACCAGCTTCGGCGAGCCGGTGGAACCGGAGGTGCTGAGCAGAAGGGCCAGGTCGCGGTGCAGTTCGTGGCGTGTGCCGGGCCAACGTTCCTCAAGGTCGAGTCCGCCGTCGCCGGCCCTGAGTACCACGTCGGGTTCATAGGCTGCCAGCAGGGATTCCAGCGCAGCAGGCTTGTCCGCCGGGGCCAACAGGAGGGGGTGCCCGGCCGTCATGGCTGCGAGGTAGCCGATGAGTGATTCAAGGTCATTGCGCGCGACGAGCATCACGAGCCGGCGCTCCGGGCCGAGGCGTGCCATGAGGTCCTCGACCCGTCCTCCGAGGTCTCGGTAGGAGATCACCCCGTCAGCCGTGAGGATGGCTGGTCGCTCGCCGTGCCGGGCGAGATCGGTGAAGGTGACCTCGGAAAGGTCGGGTTCAAGAGTCATCGTGTTACCTCGGTCGGATCGGCATCATCAGAGGGTCCGCCCTTCCTCATGGGGCTCGGGCCGGTCCTCACGCTGTTGGCAGGCGGGGACGTCACCGCCCGGTCGCCCACCAGCAGGGTGGGGGACGTGCCCGGCGCCACCGTCACCGCGACGGTGGCGCCGACCGGATAGCGGACATTGTGGGGCTGCCAGGAGCGTAGAGTGCGCCCCGAGGCGAGCTGGACGTGGTGGAGGACGAAGGCACCGTGGTACTCCACCGACGAGACGCGGGCGGTGGCGTCCGCAGCGGGGCGCAGGGCGACCTCGTGGGGGCGCAGGACGACGTCGACGTCGACGTCGCTGTCCGCCCACCCCGGGACCGTCGAGACGATCCCGATCTCGCACGTCAGCAGGGCCCGATGCACCCGCGCGGGGAGGAAATCCGCGTCGCCCATGAAAGAGGCGACGAACCGGGTGGCAGGACGTTCGAAGACCTTCTCCGGGATGTCTGCCTGCTCGATCACGCCGTTGTTCATGACGATGACGCGCGTGCCGACGGACAGGGCCTCCGTCTGGTCGTGGGTGACGAGCACCCCGGTGGTGGCGGTTTCGCGCAGCGTCGCCACAGTGTCCCTGCGAACCTGGGCGCGCAGGGACTCGTCAAGGCTGGAAAACGGCTCATCGAGGAGGACGACGGCGGGCCGGGGAGCCAATGCGCGGGCCAGGGCTACGCGCTGCTGCTCCCCTCCGGAGAGCTCGTGCGGATAACGGTCCCTCAGGTGCGCCAGCTGGACGAGGTCCAGGAGCTCACCCACGCGGGCCCGACGCTCGCCCCGGGGTAACCGGTCGAGGCCGAATTCCACGTTTCGGGCTACCGTGAGGTGCGGGAAGAGAGCATGGTCCTGGAACACGAGGCCGACCCGGCGCCGCTCAGGATTCACGAAGTGGCGAGTGTCGGCGACGACGCTTCCGGCCACGCTGATCGTTCCGGCGTCGGGCCGTTCCAGGCCGGCGACGAGTCGCAGCGTCGTCGACTTCCCGCACCCCGAGGGACCGATGAGTGTCACCAGTTCTCCTGCGGCGATGGAGAGGTCCAGGTCCGCTACGCCCCTGGCGGTCCCGTAGTGCTTGCCGACCCCGGCGAGGCCGAGCGCCGGAACGGCAACTCCCGCACCGGATGCAGCCAGGGCGTTCTCCATCTGGACCTTCACTGACGTACCTCTCCCGGGGCTGTCGTGCCCGTCTCGTCCCGCCGGGTCTGTCGGACGAGGACGAAGACTGGAATGATGGCGACCGCCACGATGACCAGGGCCGGCAGCGAAGCCTTCTCCCAGAAGTTCTCGCGCGCGAGCTCGTAGACCCACACCGACGCCGTCGTGAAGCCGAAGGGGCGCAGCAACAGCACGATCGGCAACTCCTTCACGGCGTCGATCACCACCAGCATGAGGGCTACGGCGACACCCGGCCGGGCCAGGGGGAAGTGCACCCGGGCCAGGACGCGCCGCGGGGCGGCACCGAGGCTCAACGCGGAGAACGTGACGGTGGGCGGGATCTTCTCGAAGCTCGCACCGATGGACTGGTAGGCAGGAGCGAGGAACCGGATCACGTAGGCGTAGAGGATACCGATCACCGAGCCCGTCACGATCAGCCCGGTGCCGCCCGGAACGCCGGCGCGCTCCAGCGCGGTGTCGGCCGCGGCGAAGGACAGCAGGACGCCGATCCCCACCACGGCTCCCGGGACCGCATAGCCGAACGTGGTCAGCTGGGCTGCGAAGGAGACGAAGCGGCCGCCGCCCAAACGGATCGCGTGGCCGATCGAGACGGCGAGGACCACGCAGCTGACGGCGGTGATCGCGGCGACCAGCAGGCTGTTGGCAAGGTAGTCGACGAAGCGGGGGTCGGTCAGGACAGACGTATCCGCGGAGGCCTGCCCGGCCGCCCAGAGCAACAGCTGCGCCACCGGGATGAGGAAACCGGCGGAGAGGGCTGCTACGCAGAGGGTGGTGGCAGCCCAACCGCGCGCCCCTCGCAGCCGCTCGGGCTGGAAGCCCTGTCTCCGGCTGCCGAGCTGGTGATAGCGGGCACGGCCGCGAAGTGCCTTTTCGGCGGCCAGCACGGCGACGGCGAACAGCAGGACCAGCACCGCAAGCTGCGTCGCAGCATGGAAGTCGAAGGTGCCCTTCCACACCAGGTAGACGCCCACCGAGACGGTCTGGACGTTGAAATACTGCACAGTGGCGAAATCGGTGAGCGTCTCCATCATCACCAGGGCCAGTCCCGCGGCCAGCGACGGTCGGGCCAGCGGCAGCAGCACCCGCCGCAGGGCGCGTCCGCGAGTCGCTCCCAGGGTGCGCGCGGCGTCATACGTGCCGGACGACTGCTCGATCAGGGCCGAGCGCGTGAGCAGGTAGACGTAGGGATACAGGGACAGCGTCATCACCAGCACCGCCGCCGGTAGGGAGCGCACCTCGGGAACCCAGACGTCGGCTCCGAACACAGCACGCAGAAGGGTCTGCACCGGCCCTGCGACGTCGAACACGGACAGGAACACGAAGCCGAGGACGTACGCCGGCATCGCCAGTGGAAGGACGAGCAACCACACCAGGACGTTGCGTAGCGGGAAACGATAGGCGGTCACGAGCCAGGCCAGGCCGCCGCCCACCACGAGCGACCCCGCGCCCACGCCGAGCATCAGTGCGAGGGTGGTGAGCACCATCCGCGCGAGGCCCCGGGGCTGCGCGGACTCCCCGAGGCTCCCGAGGCCGTCGATGACAACCGCCAGCACGGGGGTGGCGACGACGACGGCGACGGCGATGACGAGGGACGACCATGCCGTCCGGCCGACGCCGTATGTCCGCGAGCGGCGCTCAGGAGTGCGCGCCTCGGCGAGTACCGCCGGTCCAGTCACCGGTATCCGGCCTCGGCGAGCAGGTCGACGGCGTCCGCGTTGAGTGTTCCGTAGGCCTCGGCGTTGAGTGGCATGCGCGTGAAGTCGCCGAAGTCGGCGATGACCGGCTCCGGCTCCACCGCCGGGTTGACGGGGTATTCGTGGTTGGCGTCCACGAAGGCGTTCTGCCCGTCGGTGGCGAGCCACTCGATGAGCCGCTGCGCGTCCTCCGGGTTGTCAGCGCCGTCCACCACGCCTGCGCCCGAGATGTTCACATGCGTGCCCGCTCCCTCCTGGCTGGCCCAGAACAGGTCCACATTGAGCTCCGGCTTCTCCGCCAGGGTGCGGGCGAGGTAGTAGTGGTTGTTGATTCCGACGTCGCAGGTGCCGGCGTCGATAGCGTCGAGCAACAGGACGTCGTTGCTCATGATCTCCACGTTGTTGGCTACCCAACCCTGGACGATCTCGAGGGCCCTGGCCCGTCCGTGGAGCTCGATCAGACTGGCCACGAGGGATTGCGTGTACGCGGAGGTCGCATCCCGCATGCACAGGCGGTCCTTCCATCGTGGGTCCGCCAGCCCCGCGTAGGTTTCCACCGCGTCGAATTCCGCCGGGTCCACATTCTCGGGGTTGTACGTGACGGTGCGCGCGCGCATCGCGAGTCCGTACCAGCGGCCCTCAGCATCGCGAAGGTCCTCGGGGACGGCTTCGTCGAGTACTGCGGAATCGATCGCGGCCAGTTCGCCCTGGCGTGCACCGTTCCAGAGGTTGCCGGCGTCGACGGTCATGAAGACGTCTGCGGGGGTGTCCTCGCCCTCGGCCTTGAGGCGCTCGAGGAGTTCGGCGTCGTCACCGCTGATGAATTCGACGGTGATGCCCGTCTCGTCGGTGAACTGCCCGAACGCGCCCTCGAGGTCGTAGTGGCGCGCCGAATAGATCTGGAGATCCGCCGACTGGCCGCCGATGGCTCCGCAACCGGTGAGGATCGATGTCAGGGCGGTCATGCCTACGAGGGTGGTCAACAGCGGGCGGGGGTGCATACAAGTCTCTTCTCAGCTGGGGCGGGGGTCCGTCGGGTGCGTGGGATCAACGGACAACGACCAAGGATAGCCTAACTTAACAAGGGAGTTCAGCTAAGCCATGAGACGTCATGGGGCGCGTTCAGTAGTGGCAGCGCGCCCGGAGGATCGTTTCCGTACTTCGGGCCGGGATTATTCGGTCCTCGCCATCTTCCAGACGCTCAACCGTCCGGCGGCCGCGGCTACGCCGATGGCGAGGGCGATCGGCAGGTTCTGGGCCGTTCCGGAGATGCTGACCAGGGCTATTCCGGCGAATCCGGCGGCGGTGAACACTCCGAAGAAGGCCAGTACGTGCTGCCACTGGTTCGGCACCCGGCGCAGTGCAACGTTGAGGACGGCGCCGAGCGGAAGTCCGGTGAGGATTCCGATGGGCAGACCGTAGACGAGTGCCAGGGTGAACGTGCCGAGGAAATCGTTCCCTGACAGGGCCCAGTTCAATCCCATGGCGACGGCGAGGAGGGAAGCACCGACGGCGAACCCGACCAGCAGGGCTCCGACACCAAGCGTCACCCGGGTTGGGGGCCGGCCCTCAACCGGGATGTCCATCTCATCCACTGCCGCACATCGGAATCGCGCTCATGATGCTCCTTCGAACCCGGTCAACCCATCGTAGTGCGGAGTTCTCCAGACTGGTCGGAACAGGAGGTTGATGGAACGAAAGAACCCCCGGCGATTGAACGTCGGGGGTTCTTTCCCGTACTGGAGAATCGGAACAGCTGCTACCGGAACAGGTCCGATGCCACGCCCATGATGATGCGGTCTCCAGGAGTTGACTTCCTCAGGTAGTCCTCCACGGCCCAGTCGTCGAGCGCGATGCACCCGGCGGTCGGCACCTTGTTCTGGTGCAGGAAGATCGCGAAGCCCGCGTCCTGCACGATGGGCGAATCCGGTGGCCGGTTGTAGTTGATCACGGCGCCCTGCCGATAATCGTGGGTGGCTCGTGTTGCGAAGTACCACATGTCCTCGTCATAGCCCACCCAGGTGGACGACTCGAAGTACTTGTTGTAGGTGTCCGTCCAGGGGTTGCCGCCCCAGCGTGAACGAGGGTTGAGCGTCCGGTAGGGCAGCGCCGTGCCCGGATTGCCGAGGCCGAAGGCCTCGGTCACCGAGTAGGAGCCGGTGGGCGAGAAATTGAAGCGGGTGGGTCCGGAGGGAACGCCCGGCCTCTTGAATCCGCTGGCTCCCACCGTGGCGTCGGTCTTCCAGTCGGTGACATAGGTTCCCGCCACTTTCTGGCAGTACACGGCACTGGCGGAACTCTGCCCGTAGCCCCCTGCGATGGTGAGCAGGACTCTCTTCGCCCCACCCGTGGAGTAGACGGAGCGCCCGTCGTTCAAAGTGGTGCACTCGGTGTGCCGGTGGTCCCTGTTGCCGGCCGCGTTCCAGGTGATGTAACCGCCCTGGAACGGCTGGACACATTCGCCTCCCTCGCAGCGCTCCGGCGTCTGGGGGTAGCCGAGGTAGCTCTGGTGCATGGCCATCGACTCGTACTTGGCCTTTACTCCGCCGCGGACGGGTTGGGATCCGGTGGCAGGGGACCAGAAGATCAAGCCGCCCTGGAACCACTGGTAGCACCCATCGTTCCGCTGGCCGCAGATTTCAACCGTGAGCGGGTAGCCCAGGTAGCCGTTGTGTGCACCGAGGTTCTCGTAGCGGGCCTTGATGTCGCCGTTCACCGACTGCCCGCCTGTTGCGGCGGACCAGTAGGTCATCCCGCCCTGGAACTTCTGGAAGCAGCCATCCTTCGCCTGGCCGCACACCTCGTTCTCCAGGGGGTAGCCGAGAACGCCGTCGTGGGCGCCGCGGGCTGCCCACGCATCCCGCATTCCGCCGCGGACGATCTGGGCGCCCGTGGCCGGTGACCAGGAGATGACCCCGCGCTGGTAGGTCTGCTGGCAGCCGGATGACCGCAGTCCGCAGCTTTCCCTGGAGGTGGGATAACCGAGCCAGCCCGCTTCGGCGCCGGTTCGCGCGTAGGCGGCACCGATGGCACCCGGAGCCCATACGCCATGGGCGCCCGACGACGCCGACCAGACGATCCGGAGTCCGCCGAATTCCTGGACGCAGCCGTTGTTCGGCTTGCCGCACACTTCAGCGGTGGTCGGGTAGCCGATGCCCGCGTAGCCGCCGTACACGCCGTACAGGGCTCCGCCGATCGCTCCCCGGCTCCAGACCTGCTGGTGCCCCGCCGCGGTGCTCCAGGTGAGGTCGATCCCGCTCGAGAACCGCTGGGCGCAGCCTCCACCGGTGCACTGCTCGTCGGTGACCGGGTACCCGAAGGCTTCCAGGGCGCCTGTGGACGCCCAGCGCGGTCCAGTGTTGCCGGAGGTGAACAGGACCGGATGGGCGCCCGTCGAGGGGGTGTAGTGGATCTCTCCGCCCACGAAGGTTTCTACGCAGTGTCCGGCCGCATTGCAGGATTCATTCGACGTTGGTTCGCCCAGCGGGCCGGCGGCCCCGCCGAGTTCCTTCCACTTGGCGGCAATGCCACCGATAGGGGTGAATGCTGCGGCAGCAGCGGCACCGGTCTCCGGTTCGGATGATTCCTCCGCGGACATTTCCGCAGGAGCAGGAGCAGGAGCAGGAGCCTGAGTTTCCGGAGCAGCAGGAGCGGGTTCCGCCGTTGGGGCTTCGGTGGAGGTGGCTACCTCCGGGGGAGTTTCCGTCAGGATCTCAACCGAGGGGATTCCAGCCGGTGGGGTCTCAGCCGGTGCAGGGGATTCGTTCCCCTGCACGTCAGGGTTCTGGAACTCAGGGGCAGGTGCCCCGGGGGTCGGCGGAGCCGTCGTCGTGCCTGGGACCGGACCTGCAGTAGGTGCGTCCAGTGAAGGGGTGGCTGTTGGAGCCGCCGGCTCCGTGACCGGTGCGGAAGGTGCAGGCGCCGCAACGGCGCCCGGGGCAAGTCCTGAGAGAAGGAGCGCGGCCAGGGAGATTGCAGCTAGCGTGCGCCCCGGAAGGGAAGTGGATGGATGGTTCACCGTGAGACAACCGCCTGACATGTAGATGATGCTGGGGCGCCATCGGCGAAGGCGTCCGCGCGGACTTGAGCCGTGCCGCCGGCTGGTACTTCCTGTTGAATGGTTGCGTGTCCCGCCACACTGCTGGTGCTGCCGACTGCGACTGCAACAGAGAAGGTTGCTGCGGTATCACTCGTGTTCGTCAGTGTTCCCGAGAAGGACCACACACCCGCCGCATCAGCCGTGCACACCACATTGCTCAGGGCGTCGTTGGCGATGGCGGTGGGGTCTGCAGGTACGAACTCCCTGCTGATTTCGAGCGTGGCTTCGACGCTTGGTCCCGGATCGGGAGGCGCCGTTGCCGGAAGATCCGTGCCTGTCGTTGCAGGCCCGGGCGTTGCCGGCGCCGGCTCCTGGGATTCCGGAGCAGTGCTCGGTCCGCTGGAAACGACCGTCTCCGGTTCTGATACTGCAGGTGCATCTGGTGCATCGGCAGGTGGCGAAGTGCAGGCGGAGAGGGCAACGACGCCCACTGCCGCCCAAAAAAAGAGCGGTCTGAGACTCCGCATTTTTCCCCTATTTTTTGCTTATGAGTATCCCGCTCGGGAATCAGGGCCGTCGACCGGGAAGATTGTACAGACGGACGATATCAGCGATTCCCGCACTTCTGAACGATCATCCGATAACAGTTCCACACAATTTATGAACTACTACGTTTTCGACCCGGATAGTAACGCCGCAGTACCTCGGCCTTCAGATCGTCGAATGTGCCGTCCTCAATGGCCGCGCGTGCGTCGTCGACCATGCGGACCACAAACCTCTCATTGTGGATCGACAGAAGGGTGGCGGACACCATTTCCTTCGCCTTGAACAAATGGTGGATGTAGGCGCGCGAATAGTTTCCGCAGCTGTAGCAGTCGCACCCGTCCATCAGTGGACCGAAATCCCTTTTGAACCGTGCATTCGAGAGATTCCACCGGCCGTCCGGCGTGTAGAACGCCGAGTTGCGGGCCACTCGCGTGGGCGAGACGCAGTCGAAGGTATCGGCGCCGTTCTCGATTCCCGTGAAAAGATCGTCGGGTTCGGAAATGCCGAGGAGATGCCGGGGCTTGTTCTCGGGAAGTTCATCACTGCACCATCCGAGAATCGTCCCGAGGTTCTCCTTCTCGAGTGCCCCACCAATTCCGAAACCGTCGAAGTCGAGGGCGCCGAGATCGCGGGAAGCTTTCCGACGCAGATCCTCGTACTGTGCGCCCTGAATGACCCCGAACAATGCCTGGTACGGCTTGTCGCTGCGCTTTATGGAAAGCCGCTCGTGCTCCGCGATGCAGCGAAGCGCCCATAACCGTGTCCGCTCGAGGGATTCTTCCTGGTAGGCGCGTGAATTCATGAGCGTGGTGAGCTCGTCGAACGCGAACATGATGTCTGCGCCGAGTTGGTGCTGCACCTGCATGGAGATCTCGGGGGTGAACCGGTGGCGGTCGCCGTTGAGGTGGGACTTGAACCAGACGCCGTCGTCGTCGATGTGGGCAAGGCGCTCCTTGCCCACTGCCACCCGGTCATCGGCCCCGGCGGCATCCGAGTCGACCGGGGCGTCCATGGTGATGACTTTCTTGAAACCGGAGCCCAGGCTCATCACCTGGAACCCGCCCGAATCGGTGAAGGTGGGTCCTTGCCAGTTCATGAAGGCGCCCAGACCGCCTGCCTCGTCGAGCACGTCGGGCCCGGGCTGGAGGTAGAGGTGATAGGCGTTCGCCAGGAGCGCCTGGGCCCCGAGGGCCGACATCGACTCGGGAAGCACCGCCTTGACGGTCGCCTTGGTGCCGACGGCGATGAAGGCCGGCGTCCGAATGGCCCCGTGCGGCGTCGTGATGGTGCCCGTGCGCCCATGCCGCCGGCCGGTGGAGCCGCGTGCGGCATCGCTTCCCTCGAGCCGGGTACCGACGGTGAAGGAGAAGGACGACTGCTGGGACTGTGGATGCACCAACCCATTTTGCCAGAACCGGACGCCCGGGCATTCCGCCGGTACCGGTGCGCTCCGCAATCGGGGACGAGAGCTAGGGCGTCCCGAGTGCGTTGTTCAGGGCCGAAAGCGCGGCCAACTCGGATTCGATGCGCCGCTCCAGCACCCCGCGGCTCAGCGTCTCGGAACCCCCGTGAGCCCGCAGGTAGAGGAGGACTCCCAGACGCAGGACGCGCCAGTCCTTTTCGGTCGACTTGTTGCCGGATCCGGTGGCACGGACGATCTCCGGATCGTACACGTTCGGGTCATTGAGCTGGCGTTGCCGAACGGTTGCCGCAAGCTTTGCGCGCAAGGGATCGGTTTCGGCGTCATCGGCGGAGCGCAGGGCCGTCGAGTATGCCGCCGACGGGGCGTCGTCGTGCCGTGAAAGGTAGGCGGCCATGGCCAGGGCGCCCTCGATCCATTTCCAGCGGCCGAAGTTCCCGTCGAAGGGCAGCACGGTGAGGAGGTCGGCGACAGTAAGGGCGTTCGCGGTGTCAGCGTGGTCCACGAGGAGGGTGACGGCGAGGTGGTGCAGGTCCTGCAGGTTGCTGCCCGACTTCAGGTTGATTCCGCGGAGCAGCCTGCTCGAGATCTCCTGCACCACGGTGCTCGCGGGATAGGCCTCGGCGAGCTGTGCCACCACTGCCTCGGGCGAGCCGTGGTCCGCAGCGACGGCTGAAACTCCTGCGGCACCCGTGGCTTCCACGTACACGATGGAACCGGTGGCCATGGTGACGGTGTCCCCGTTGGAGAGCTGGGCGACAATGAGTGCCGGCGCTCCGAAGTCATCGTTCCGGGTCGAGGTGTCCTTCACCTCGACTGCGGCGCCGCCCCCTGGCAGGACCAGGTTTTCGCCCGCCCGAACTGCCTCAGCGGGCACCGGCCGGAGTTCCTGGTTCCTGTCCACCTGATTTTCCTTCACCTCGGCTCCGTCCTCCCGAATGCGATGCTGGATCCGCTCGCGAGCGCGGGCTTCCTCACACGATAGGGTAATGCGCTCAACGTCCCCAGCCCGCATGGGCGAGGGCCTGCCGCAGGAGGTCCGCCCTGCCGCCGGAGAACTCCTCCTGGATCGACGGGCTGAGGGCCTCCGAGGGGGTGAGCCAGGACAGCTCGAGGGCATCCTGCCGTGGATCGCACTGGCCCGCAACGGGAATGAGGTAGGCCAGCGCGACGGCGTGCTGGCGGTCATCGGTCAGTCCGGTCTCCGACGGCGAGGGGAAGTACTCGGCGATCGTGAAGGGAACGGGTGACGGCGGCAGCTGTGGAAGCGCGAACGGACCGAGGTCCTTCTCCAGGTGGCGCAGGAGGGCGGCGCGGATGGTTTCCCGGTACATCACACGGCCGGACACGAAGGTGCGCACCATCTCGCCCTGCTCATTGGCCTGCAGCAGCAGCCCCACCTCGTTGACATACCCGAGGGAATCGCACCGCACGGGAATCGCCTCGACGTAGACCATGGGCAGGCGGCGGCGGGCCTCGTAAAGATCGTCTTCGGAGAGCCAGCCCGGATTGGGGTCGGGGGTGCGAACGTTCATACCTTCAGTTTTATAGCAGACCGGCCCGGCGGCGGGAGCGGCGCGCTGTTCTTCGGCCGCTGGCTGAATCGCAGCGGAGCGCTTGTGTCGGTATGGGGCGCCGCATCGTGCTGCTCCGTCGGTGGGCCGGCCCGCTACCGCTTCTCGCCGATGAGGACCGGGAAGTGGCCGGGAATCCGGAGGTGGAGTGAGCGGTCCACGGCCCCATCGATCACCGAGTGCTCGAAGCCCGCGACCTCGAGGGTCCCGGCGAGTCCGCGCACGTCGCCGTCGTACTCGAAGCCCAGCGTCACCGAGGCTTCCGCAGCAGGGTGCACGGCCACGACCCCACCGTTCTTCGCGGTGAAATCCCGCCAGGTGCCGTCCGGTGAGATGCGGCGCGACCGCGCCCCGATATCGAGGAGCACCCTGGCCGCGGCCTCGGTATCCGCGGTGTGCCAGTGAGCCACGACGCCCAGTGGAATTCCGGGAGGCGTCACGGCGCGGGGACCCGGGACGGCGAGGAAGGTGGTGCTTCCCGGGGCTGAGACACGGGCAGCGCGGCGGTGGTCCTGCCCGACGACGTCGACCGAGGTGCCTGCCTGCCGTGTCCGCCGTACGAACTCATCGAGGTTCCCGGGTGAATCTCCCACTTCGAACCCCAGCTCGACGGCGTTCGCCCCTGCACCTCCTGGTTGAGGGGACTGTAGCACGAGCCGGCCGCCGCCTGCGTCGTACACCCTGCAGCCGCCGTCGCCCAGGGCGACGCGGAGCCCCAGCGCCGAGAGCAGGGAACCGTAGCGGGGGAGGTCGGAGGTGGACACGATCGGTCGAACGCGAAGCATCGGTATTCCTTCGGATAGGGGCGGAGGACCAGACTACTCGTGCTGGATCCGGTGCCCTACGGTGGCCTCATGAAGACCGACGTTCCCGAGCTGCTGCTGCAGGACGCGGCCGAGTGGCTGGACTGGCTCGACCAGCACCACGGCACGTCCGCCGGGGTGTGGCTCGTCCTCACCCGGAAGGGCGGCTCGTCGACCACGCTGACGTACGCGCAGGCGCTCGACGAGGCCCTGTGTTTCGGGTGGATCGACGGCCAGAAGCGCAGCCGGGACCCGATGAGCTTCGGACAGCGTTTCACCCCGCGGAGTGCGAGGAGCATCTGGTCGGTCCGGAACCGGGAGCATGTGGAGCGGCTGGAGGGTGAGGGGCGAATGCGGC
>NZ_KI914760.1:9199-15029 GCF_000520535.1 Arthrobacter sp. H41 | reverse complement strand
GCGAATGCGGCCCGCCGGCCGGGCGGCAGTCCGGGCAGCGAAGGACGACGGCCGCTGGGAACGCGCCTACGCCGGTTCCGCCACGGCCGAGGTGCCGGCGGATCTCCTCGCCGCCGTCGCCGCCAGTCCGGCGGCGCAGGCGACGTTCAACGTGCTGTCCGCCCAGAACAGGTATGCCCTGGTGTTTCGTCTGGGCCGGCTGAAGACCGAGGCTGCGCGGATGCGGAACATCGCGGCGTTCACGAGCATGCTTGAGCGCGGGGAGACGCTGTATCCGCAGGCCCGCAGGCCCGACGCGAAGGATTAACGGGGCCGCTGGACCCGCGCGGCGGCCTCGAGGACCATCCAGGCCTGGAGCTGGGTCGAGAGGCTGACCGGCCTGGAGCCCTGCCCGTTGCTCCCCGGCGGGAAGACCAGGGAGTGCGGGGCGTTCCCTGGGGAGCGGCGGGTCCAGAGGGAATCGGCTGTTGCCTGCAGAAGTCCGACGGCGGTCCGGGCGGCGTCCCCGGGCAAGCCCGGGGTGCGCACCGCCAGCGCGAGATAGCGGGCCAGGATGCCGGTGAAGAGCCCGGCGTCGCCCCCTGAATCCATGGTCAGTACTCCCTCGGTGTTCGCCAGTCCGGAGGCGATGGCGCCGATCAGGTGCGCGGCTTCCGTGAGGAGATCCTCGCCGCCCAGGGTCACCAGCGCGCCGAGGACCGTCCCCTGGTTGTAGGTGTGGACGGCACGGACAAGCTCGCTGTCGCCAGGGTCTATGCCGGGGCCCGTCCGGAGCCGGACGCCGTCCAGGTACAGTCCCGTGTCGTGGTCCCGGAGGGTTTTCCTCAGCCAGGTCATCAGGTCGGCGGCCCGCTCCGGCTCGCCGGAGCGGGCGAAGTACAGCGCGGCAGGCGCCGTCGTCGCTGTGTTCTTGTAGTCCCGTGTCGTATTCCAGAAGACGCCGCCGCCGAGGTGGCCGGTGGAGGCCGAGCGGAGCGCTTCGCGGAGGCCGGCGTCGCCCGAACGGCGTCGTCGTCCGGCTGAGGCGGATGCCGCCTCGAGCCGCTGGAGTGCGAGGGCGAGCCATGCCATGTCGTCGTAGTAGGAGTTGGTCCAGCGGAGGCCGTTCCGGACCCATATCCCGCGCGCGAGCCGATGCGCGCGCCGCAGGACCACGGCCGCCTCGCCCGGGTCCTTCCCCGCCAGGCGTTCGTGCTGGTCGATCAGACAGTCCAGATAGTGTGCCTGCCACCAGTAATGCCAGTGGCCACGCAGCCCCACGGGGTGCGGTGAGGCAACCGCGGCGAGCCGCGTCCCCGGCAGCCCGAGGGAACGCCCACCGAAAAGAGCCTCCACGCTGGCGGCGGCGATCTGCGCCCTCGATGCGGGATCGGACCGGGCAGCTGGCACAGTGAGCATAAAACCACCCTAGCGAACGGCAATCGGAACAGCTTTGAGCAGATTGCTCAACCCAACCGCTGCCGGGTGCGCTATGTTGTACGTCACAGTACTCTGGGCTTGGCATCCGGAATTCCCGGAGCGCCGAAACATTCGCGAGAAGGACAGGGTCCCATGGACATCGCAGGCTCAGTGGCACTGGTGACCGGGGGCGCTTCAGGTCTTGGGCGTGCAACGGCGGAAAAACTGCTCGGTGACGGCGCTTTCGTGCTCCTTGTCGATCTGCCGCAGTCCGACGGTGCCGCCCTTGCGGCGGAGCTCGGTGCGAAGGCCCGATTCGTCGGAGCCGATGTGACGGACGAAGCCCAGGTCCGGGCGGCCGTCCGTGCCGCAGGTGAACTCGGGCCGCTCCGGGTGCTGGTGAACTGCGCCGGTATCGCCACTCCAGGCAAGGTCCTCGGGCGCGACGGCGTCCTGCCACTGGCCGATTTCGCACGCGTGCTGAACGTCAACCTGATCGGGACCTTCAACGTACTCCGCCTCGCCAGCGAAGCCATGGCCGCCGTCGAACCCGTCCGGTCCGCCGGCGGTTCGGACGAGCGCGGCGTCATCATCAACACGGCCTCCGTGGCGGCGTTCGACGGGCAGGTCGGCCAGCCCGCGTACTCGGCGTCGAAGGGCGGCGTCGCTGCGATGACCCTCCCGATCGCGCGGGAGCTTGCGAGATACCTGATCCGGGTCATGACCATTGCGCCGGGCATTTTCGAAACCCCCATGATGGCGGGGCTGCCGCAGGAGGCGCAGGATTCCCTCGGCCTGCAGGTCCCCCATCCCTCGCGACTGGGCAAGCCGGAGGAGTACGCGGCGCTCGTCTCCCACATCGTCCAGAACCAGATGCTCAACGGTGAGACCATCCGGCTCGACGGAGCCATCCGGATGGCGCCGAGATGACGGACCAGCTCCCCTCAGCGGATTTCCTCGGCTTCGAATCCCTCCTCAGCAGCGCCGAACGTGAAAAGCTGCAGGACGTCCGTGACTTCCTCGCCAAGGAGGTCACGCCGCGGGCCGTGGAATGGTGGAACCGGGCCGAGTTCCCACACGGCATCCTGCCGAAACTTGCGGCGTTGAACCTCAGCACCCCGGTCCAGCAGGGCTACAGCCATCTTTTCAGCGGCATGGTGATCGCCGAGATGACGCGGGCCGACACCTCGCTTGCCACGTTCTTCATGGTCCATCACGATCTCTTCGTCGAAGCCCTCCACGAGTTCGGCTCCGAGGACCAGAAGGCCCGCCTCCTGCAGGACGCGATGGACCTGCGCATCACCGGCGCCTTCGCCCTCACCGAGCCCCAGCACGGGTCCGACGTCGCCGGAGGCATGGCCACCACCGCCACCCGGCGGGGTGACGAGTGGGTTCTCAACGGGGCCAAGCGCTGGATCGGCAACGGCACCTTCTGCGACTACATGCTGCTGTGGGCGCGGGACACCGAGACGCAGGGCATCCGGGGTTTCATCCTCGACGCCACCCTGCCCGGCGTGACGCGCACCGCCATCGACAACAAGATCGCGCTGCGGACGGTCCAGAATGCCGACATCACGCTCGACGACGTCCGGGTCTCCGAGGCCGACAGATTCGCCGGGATCTCGAATTTCTCCGACACCCGACTACTACTGCGGGGCTCCCGTATCCTCGTGGGCTGGCAGGCGGTGGGACAGCAGCTCGCCGCGTTCGACATCGCCCGCCGGTACGCGGTGGAACGCCACCAGTTCGGGCGCCCCATCGCGGGTTTCCAGTTGGTGCAGGACCAGCTGGTCACCATGATCGGCAACACCACGGCCAGCCTGGCCATGATGGCGCGCGTTGCCCAGCTGCAGGAGGACCAGCTGACAGGCCCGGCCGATGTCCCGCATCCGGGCGCCGATATGCCCCAGGCCGCACTCGCGAAGTCCTACACCACGGCACGCATGCGGGAGACGGTGGCGCTGGGCCGAAACATCCTCGGCGGCAACGGCATCGTGACCGACTACGTCATGGCGAAGGTCTTCGCGGATGCCGAAGCCGTCTACACCTACGAGGGCTCCTATGAGATCAATTCACTGATCGTCGGCCGGTCGATCACCGGAGTTTCAGCCATCGTCTGAGGCAGTACCTCGAGCGCCATGCCGACCATCAACGGAGTGGCCGCGGGAATGCGCAATACCGGCTGAGGGTTACACCCGTCGGTTCCACAAGCGCTACCGCGAAGGAGAATACTCATGAAAGCCGTCTTCTACACCGCCTATGGTGATCCCGATGTACTGCAGTACGGCGAGCAGCCCGAGCCCCGTCTGGGGCCGGATTCTGTGCTCGTCGACGTCCGGGCTTCGTCGGTGAATCCTGTCGACTGGAAGATCACCGCGGGCTACCTCGACGCCGCACTTCCCACCTACTTTCCTGTGATTCCGGGGTGGGACCTCGCCGGCGTCGTCGTCCAGCCCGGACCTGCCGCGCCTGAGTTCGCGGCCGGTGACGAAGTGATCGGCTATGCGCGGATGGACACCGTTGGACTCGGGACCTTCGCCGAGCGTGTGGCGGCCCCCGTCCGCTCCCTCGCCCGTAAACCCCGCAACACCACGTGGGCCGAGGCCGCAACGATGCCGCTTGCCGGACTGACGGCGTATCAGAGCCTTGCGGCGCTGGAGGTGGGGGAGGGCGACGTCGTCCTCGTCCACAACGGAGCCGGGGGCGTCGGCACCTATGCCATCCAGATCGCCCGCGCCTGGGGTGCCCGGGTGCTGGCCACCACCTCCGAGAAGAACTTCGACTTCCTCCGCTCCCTCGGTGCAGAACCGGTGGCGTACGGCGAGGGCGTCGGAGATCGGGTGCGCACGACGGCGCCCGACGGCGTCACCTCGATTGTGGACTTCGTGGGGGGAGACGACTGGAGCGCGACGCTGGAGAACCTCCGGTCACCGGGCCGGGTGGCGTCAGTGGTGGATCAGTCCGTTACCGGGCACGGCGGCCGCTACATCTTCGTGCGGCCGGACGCTGCGGACCTCTCCGCACTCACGGAACTGGTCGAAGCCGGCAAGGTCCGGCCGATCGTGGCGGCGACCTTCCCGCTGGACCGCGCGGCCGATGCCTTCCGCAGCAGCATCGACGGTCCCCGGGGAAAGATCGCCATCCTGATGGGATCGGACGAGGGGTCCGGGAAGTCTGTCGCAGCCTGAGCAGGACCAGGGGCTGATCGGAGGCGCGCGGTCCGGTGGCTGGGGCGCCGCCTACCGGTCCGCGTCGTCGGGGTCCCCGGCGGCCAGGAGATCGAGGGGTTCCCGTGTGGCGTCCTGCTGCGCACGGGTCCAGCGCCGGTAGTTGTGGTCCACGGCATGCCGGCGTGATCCTGCCGAGACAAGGATCAGGAAGACGGCGAAGACGGCGGCAAACGCCACCACGGGAGCATTCGGTTCCCCGAAGAACCGTTCGACGGCTATCCAGGTCAGCCCCCAGCAGGCGGCGAAGGCGACCGAGAGTCTGCCCCGGTCCGTCATGCACACCGTGATGGTCCCGAGGGCGACTGCCGCCAGGCCCACCAGCGCCCAGATGAGGCCGCCCCAGCCGAAGAGATCGCTCCGTGCGGCTGTGACAACCGAAGCGATGTTGGCCGCTGCCGCCACGATGACCCATCCCAGGTACAGGCCGAGAGGCACATCCACGAGGGCGCCTTCCCACCGCGAGCGCGGCCGTGTGCGGTTCAGGATCCGCAGGGCATACAGGAGCACACCGAGGAGGAGCAGGATCACCGCCAGGCTGACGGAGAGCATCGAGGCCTGCACGCTCACGATCCATGCGAGGTTGAGCAGCATCGAGGACGCCACCACCCAGCCGAGCCGACGCTGCCGCTTACTGGTGCGCTGGGACGGAAGCCACTGGTAGAGGGTGTAAAGGACCAGTCCGGCGTAGATGACGCTCCAGATGGTGAAAGCCCGCGAGGCAGGTGCCAGCAGCGTGGCATCTGGTGCCAGGACGCCGCCGGCGGCCTGGCTGATCGACGGACCACCGAAAGCTCCGACGCCGGCCGCGGATCCCACCACGCAGGCGACGGCCGCCAGGCTCACCACAACCTGCCGGACCCGGTCCGGATCCCAGGAACGGACGTTCGCCGTCGTGGCGGTCGCACCCTGTCGAACGAGTTTCCCTGATGCGCTCCCTGCCTCACGCAGGGCTCGGGAAGCGGCCGCGGCCCGGGCTGTTGCGGCCCTTGCCGTTGCGGCGCGGGCTGACGCCGACCGGGCGGATGCCGTCTGGGCGGTTGCCGTCTGAGCGGTTGCCGTCGGGCTGGTCGCCTCGCGTGCAGGGACGGCGCCGGGCACCTTCCCGCCTGCGTCGGGGTCCGCCCTGCCCGACGGAATCGTCGATCCTGTTTCAGGAGTCGCCAGGACCCCGGGCCGGGCCGCCTTGAGCCGCTCCAGGACCC
>NZ_KI914760.1:0-9099 GCF_000520535.1 Arthrobacter sp. H41 | reverse complement strand
CCGATTCGTCCTCCGATGAATCGGTCCCGGAAGGTGCAGTAGTCTCGGCCGTTGAGCCCGCGGGCGGGGAGGACGGTGCGTGCGGCAGCCTGGGTCCCTTATTCTGCGGGGTGCTCATTGGTGTTTCTGACCTTCCGATGTTGTTTGACCGCGAGGACAGCAGCGGTCACCGCCCCCACCAGCGTACCGACCAGCATCCCGAGGAGGGCACTCATCCACAGCGGCAGCCCCGTCGTCGCCCCGGTGAGGTATCCCAGACCCAGCAGCCAACCGGCCCACATCACGGCCCCGATGGCCGTGGCGACCATAAAGGGCTTGAGGGCGACCTCGGCGATCCCTGCAGCGGCGACGCTCGCCGTCCGCCCGCCGGGAAGGAACCGGACGGCCACCAGGCCGGCATAGGTGGGCGACTTGCCGGCCTTTTCCACTGCTCCCCGCAACCCGCGGTGAACGGATCGTCCCCAGCGGAAACGGTCCAGCCAATGGGTGAGGCGGCGGCGGAAGAGCAGGAACAGTGCGAGGTCCCCCAGCCAGCTTCCGGCCATCGCAACTAAAACCGCGACCGGCAGGAACAGTGCACCGTGGGAAGCCATGGTGCCGGCCGCGATCACCATGAGTTCCGAGGGCACGATCGGGAACACTACGTCCACGAAGATGACGGCGAACATGAGGAGGAGGTAGAGGGATGTTGGAATGTCGGCACCGGGCAGTTCCACAGTTCCAATGTACCGCCCGGGTACTGGCAGGCCGAGGCCTCAGGCGAAGCCGGAAAGCTGCAGGGACGACTCGAAGAAGGACTCAGCACCGCTCAGGGGATCAGTGAAGGCAATGCTTTTCGCAAGAAGCTGCAGCGGCTCGTCGTAGTTGTCCGGCTGCTGGGGGTGAAGTACCGGATAGAAGGGGTCGTTCATTATTCCGAGACCGAGGCCGGCCATGTGCAGGCGCAACTGGTGGGTCTTCCCCGTGTGGGGCTGCAGCCGGTAGCGTCCCACCGTCCCCTGAGGGGCCGCATGCTGCTCCAGCAGGCTGATGGTGGTTTCGGTGTTTGCCTCGCCCTCCACTTTTTGGGCCAGCAGATAGGTGCGGGACTTGACGATCTTGCTGCGCACGGTCAGCGGTTCGTTCCCGAGGTTCAACTCGGGCCGCACCGGGGCAACCGCCTCGTATTCCTTGGTGATCCGCCGGTTCTCGAAGAGCAGCTGGTAATTGCCCCGGGTTTCCGGGTTGACGGAGAACAGAAGGATGCCGGCCGTCATCCGGTCGAGCCGGTGCATGGGGATGAGGTCGGGAATTCCCAGCTGGACGCGCAGGCGCACGAGCGCGGACTCCGCAACGTACATGCCGCCCGGAGTGGTCGGCAGGAAATGCGGTTTGTCCACGACGAGGAGGTTCTCGTCCTGGTGGAGGATGGTGATCTCGACGGGGAGCCGCTGCTCGACGGGCAGTTCACGGTAGTACCAGACGAAGGTGTGGTCCGTCAGAGGGGTCTCGCGCGACAGGACCGCCCCGCCGAGCGCCACCACCTCCCCACGGTCGAAACGCTCGCCGATGCCCCTCGGGTTCACATGGTCAAAACGGTCGAGGATGTACTCGAGCGCCGTCTTCCAGGGCCCTTCGTCCGGGAGTCGCAGGCGCGTTGCGTTGACGCCGTTTCGCACGGGCAGCGGGGATTTCATCACCCTCCAAGCCTACGGGCCTACGGGCCTTCAAGCTTCAGCCGGCGCCGGCTGGCAGTGCGGACAATAGTAAAGGTCGCGCAGTTCGAGGTCGTTGTCGCCCAGCTGTTCAAGGGTGACGGGCGTACCGCAGCGCAGGCAGCCGCGGTGGGAGCGCCCGTAGACCCACAGATTGTTGCCCCTCAACTGACCCGTGGTTGCCCGGGTGCTACGGAGCTTGTTCGCCTCGAGCAATTTCCTTGCGAGCTCCACCATCCGGGGGAGGTTGCGGACCCGGGACACGGGGGTCAGCGGATGGACGCCGGCCAGGAAGCACAGTTCGCAGCGGTATACGTTGCCGATGCCTGCGAGGTTCCGCTGGTCCAGCAGGGCGAGCCCGATGGGCCGGTCCGGCTCGGCGGACAAACGGCGCAGCGCCTCCTCCGGATCCCAGTCGGGCCCCAGCAGGTCCGGGCCGAGGTACCCGACGGCGTCGTCCTCCTCTGCACGGGGCATCACCCGCAGGAAACCGAGTTCGAAGCCCACGACCACCGACTCGCTGGTCTCCAGGATGCAGCGCGCCTTGAAGGCCGGCCGCCGCCATTTCTCCCCGTGCCCGTAGACATGCCAGAGGCCCTCCATCTTCAGGTGGGAATGAATGTCCCACCCATCGTTCCCGCCGCCGCGGATAAGGAGATGCTTCCCGCGCGCCACGGCGTCCTGCACGGTGTCGCCAGTGAAGTCGACAGTGGCGAATCGAGGCACCCGGATATCGCATCGCGTCAGTTCCCTGCCGGCAAGGGCCTTATTGAGCTCGCGCGCCGCACGCCAGACGGTGTCACCCTCAGGCACGGATCCTCAGTCCCCTCGGAGTCGTATAGAAACCGGCTCCAGCCAGGGCCCTGCCCACGTCGGTGTCGAGGATCTCCCCACCGTTCACTTTTTCGAGTGCCATTTTTTCGGCAGCACCCCGCCGGATGATCGAAACGAGTGCAGATGCGGCTGATTCGAGCGTTGCAGGGTCCTCGGTGAACGCCAGCAGGGTCTTTCCTCCGCGCTCGACATAGAGCGACAGCGCTCCGTCCACCAGGACCACGAGGGCACCTGCCTTCCGCCCTGCACGGTGCCCGCCGTCCGCGGAGGGCCAGGGGAGCGCCGCGCCGTAAGGATTGGCCGGATCGGTGGCGGCCAGCGCGACCGCCTGCAGCGGAGCGCCCGATGCTCCGAGGTTGTCCAGCGGGGCTGCCGGCTGGTTGTCGGCACTGAAGGAGCGCAGCCGGTCCACCGTCGCAGGAACAGCGAACTGTGCTGCGCCGAGGTGCTCGATGAAGTAGCCCCGGCGGCATCGCCCCATCTCTTCGAGGCGGGCCAGCACCTTGTACATCAGGCCGAAGCCACCCGGGATTCCCTCACTGCCCACGGCGCCGCGCGTCACCACCCCGTACCGGTCGAGCAGCAGCTCAGCCGTTGCATGCGCGTGCACCGTGGTTCCCCCTTCGAGCTGCGGCAGCAGGTTCCACCGGCCCGCGGCGAGCGAGGGCGTGGTGCGCTGATAGCCGCCGCCGTCGGACCCCGACTGAAGGCGCATCGAGCTGCCGGTCAGTGACTTCCCGGGAGCACGGCCGAGCCGCCCTGGACGGGATGACCGGGCACGGGGCGGGGCGGCCCGCTGCTTGTGGGCCGTCTTTCCGTTGGCCAGCAGTGCGCGCACGGGCGTGAACGTGTCATTGCTGATCCGTCCCGCCCACACGAGGTCCCAGAGGGCGGTCACCACCTCGGGTTCGGACGGCGCGTCCTGGGCGGGGAGGAGGTTCGCCAGTTGGCGCAGGAAGAAACCGCCGCCGCCCTCGAGGAGTTCCAGCAGCGAGGTGTGAAGGGCGGTGGGCTCGAAAGCCGGGTCGGGGCGGAGCGTCAGCGGTGCGTTCTCTGCGAGGTGCAGGGCGATCCAGCCGTCATTGCCGGCGAGTGAACCGGCGCCCGACCACACCACCTCACCGGTCGCGGTGAGCTCGTCGAGCATCGCCGGCGAGTAGTTTGCCACCCGCTGGCCGAGCACGAGGGGTTCCCACGCCGACGCGGGGATGGGCACACCGGAGAGCTGGTCGACCACCGTGGCCACGCCGTCGAGCCCGCGCAGACCCGAGCCCACATGCTGCCAGGCGGGCAGGAACCTGCCGTACGCTGCAGGGTCCACCGGCTCGACGTCCTGACGAAGCGCGGCAAGCGAACGACGCCGGAGCCGCCGCAGCACCTCGGTATCGCACCATTCGCTCGGCGCGGCCGGATGGACGATGGTGGTCCTCCCCGGTTCGGGAGCGGGCACGGATTCGGCGGGACGGAACTCGCCCTCCACCACCCGGCCGTTCCCGGCCAGCCGCTGGAGTGCGCCGGCGACGACGGCGACCCCCAGTCCCAGCCGGGAAGCCGCCTCGGCGGCGGTGAAGGGACCGTGCGTGCGGGCGTAGCGACCCACGAGGTCACCCAGCGGATCAGCCACGGGCTCGATGAATGCGAGGGGGATGCCCATGGGCAGCGGCACGCCGAGGGCATCGCGGAGACGTGCTGCATCCTCGACCGCTGCAACCTGTTCCACCCCGGAGATGTTGACCACGAGGGCCCGGTTCGCCCGGACCAGCGCTGTGACATGGCCGACCACGGTTTCGGGGGACGCCCGCGGAGTGTCGGGGGCAGGGACATCGGAGAACCGGTCGACGCCGTCCGCCACCGGGTCCGCGTCGGCACGGACGGGCTCCTCGAGCCGCTCGGCGATCTCCCCGGCGGTCAGCGGCCCCAGCAGGCGAAGCAGGTCGGCGACACCCTCGAGCCCGCGCGCCAGCCGGTCCGGGCGCAGGCGCTGAAGTTCGCGCTCCGTCTCCGCGATGACGCCGGCGTCGAGGAGCTCGCGCAGTTCGGCGCGTCCCAGCAGTTCATTGAGCAGGGTCGGGTCGAGGGAGAGCGCAGCGGCCCGGCGTTCGGCGAGCGGGGAATCCCCCTCGTACAGGAAGGACGCCACGTACCCGAACAGCATCGAGCGGGCGAAGGGGGAGGGCTGCTGTGTGGTCACTTCCATCATCCGCAGTTCACGCCGCTCGAGGGAGGAGGCGAGCTCCTTCAGCGCCGGGAGGTCATAGACATCCTGCAGGCACTCTCGGACGGTCTCGAGGACGATCGGGAACGTTGGGTACTTCTTCGCGACGTCGAGCAACTGCGCAGAGCGTTGGCGCTGCTGCCAGAGAGGGGTCCGCTTGCTCGGGTTCTGCCGCGGGAGAAGCAGCGCCCGTGCGGCGCACTCCCGGAAGCGCGAGGCGAACAGTGCCGACCCGCCGACCTCCGCCGTCACGATGCCGTCCAGTTCCTCGGCGTCGAACAGGAACAGGTCGGCTCCCGGCGGTTCGTCCTCCATGAGCGGCACCCGCAGCACGATGCCGTCGTCGGAGGCCATGGCGGAGCCGTCCATTCCATAGCGCTGCTGGAGGCGTGCGCCCACCGCAAGCGCCCACGGCGCGTGGACCGGCATGCCGAAGGGGCTGTGCAGGACAACCCGCCAGTCGCCCAGCTCATCGTGGAAACGCTCGACCACCAGGGTGCGGTCATTGGGCACCACCTCGGTGGCTTCCCGCTGCTCGGTGAGGTAGGTGATGAGGTTGCCGGAGGCCCAGTCGTCGAGCCCGATCCGGCTGCACCTCTCCCGGGCCTTCTCCGGAGTGGCCCCGGACATCTCACGGACGAAGGCGCCGAGCGCGCGACCCAGTTCCACCGGCCGGCCCAGCGAATCGCCCTTCCAGAACGGAAGCTTGCCGGGTTGCCCGAAGGCGGGGGAAACCAGCACGCGGTCGTGCGTGATCTCCTCGATTCGCCAGCTCGTGGCACCCAGCGCGAACACGTCGCCCACCCGCGATTCGTACACCATCTCCTCGTCGAGCTCGCCCACCCGCCGGCCGCCCGCCTTCGGCCCCTCACCCGCGGAACCGACCAGGAACACCCCGAACAGTCCGCGGTCGGGAATGGTGCCTCCCGAGGTCACGGCGAGGCGCTGGGCACCGGGACGCCCCGTGATGCTGCCTTCCACCCGGTCCCAGATGATGCGGGGACGCAGTTCCGCGAACTCGTCGGAGGGGTAGCGGCCGGCCAGGAGATCGAGCGTCGCGTCGAATGCGGAACGGGGAAGCGTGGCGAAGGGCGCGGAACGGCGGACGACGTCGAACCACTCCTCGACGTCGATGGTTCCGAGTGCCGCCGCGGCAACCGTCTGCTGGGCGAGGATGTCGAGGGGATTGGTGGGGATGTAGAGCGGCTCGATGCGGCCGGCCAGCATGCGCTCCACGGTCACCGTGGTGTTCACCAGGTCCCCCCGGTGCTTGGGAAAAAGGACGCCCTGCGACACCTCGCCCACCTGGTGCCCGGCACGGCCCACGCGCTGCAGGCCGCTGGCCACCGAGTGCGGGGATTCGACCTGCACCACGAGGTCCACGGCACCCATGTCGATGCCGAGCTCGAGGGAACTGGTGGCCACGACGCACCGCAGCCGCCCCGACTTCAGGTCGTCCTCGATCAGGGCACGCTGGTCCTTCGACACCGAACCGTGGTGGGCACGCGCCAGGAGCGCTTCACCGCCCTTGGTCTGGCCGGCCTGCGCCATCACCTCGGCGGGCGGACGCGACGGCTGTTTCGTCGTCGGCTTTTCAGCCACCGGTCGCCCTGCAGCCGGTTCATCCCCGGTCGGGCCCGTCCAGACGGCATCACGTTCCCGTCGTTCCTCGGAAATTTCGTTGAGCCGCGCCGTCAGCCGTTCCGCGAGCCGCCGGGAGTTGGCGAACACGATCGTGGAACGATTGGCCTCGATCAGGTCGACGATCTTCTCCTCGACGTGCGGCCAGATGCTCGCCTGGGGCGTCGCCTCGCCGTCGTCGTCGGTGGAGGCAGCACCGCCGAGCTCCGTCATGTCCTCGACCGGCACCGTGACGGTCAGGTCCCACTGCTTCTTCGACGGAGGAGCGACGATCTTCACGGGGGCGTTCCCCGAGAGGAAGCGTGCAACCGTTTCCTGCGGCTCCACCGTTGCCGACAGGCCGATGCGCTGCACCGGGTTGTCGAGGAGGGCGTCGAGCCGGGCCAGCGAGACGGCAAGGTGGGCGCCGCGTTTGGTTCCGGCCACCGCGTGCACCTCGTCGAGAATGACGGTATCCACTTCCAGCAGGGTCTCCCGCGCCTTGGACGTCAGCATCAGGAAGAGCGACTCGGGAGTGGTGATCAGGATGTCCGGCGGACGGGTGAGCATGGAGCGGCGTTCTGCCTGCGGGGTGTCCCCGGAACGGACCCCCACGGTGATGGCCGGCGCGGGAAGGCCGAGCCGCTTGGCCGTCTGGGTGATACCGATCAGGGGTGCCCGGAGGTTCCGTTCGACATCGACACCGAGTGCCTTGAGCGGGGAGATGTAGAGGACGCGGGTGGTCCGCTTCGGCTTCTTGTCCGCCGTGGCATCACCGGCCGTGCGATCACCGGCTGTGCGATCGCCCGCCTTGGGGCCGCCGGTCGACGCAGCGGTCGCAGGTGCAGGGTCACCGGTCGCCATCAGCCGGTCGAGCGCCCACAGGAATGCCGCCAGCGTCTTGCCGGAACCGGTCGGAGCGACGACGAGGGCATTGGACCCGGCGGAAATGGCATTCCAGGCACCCTCCTGCGCCGGAGTGGGCGCAGCGAAGGCACCCGCGAACCACTTCCGGGTTGCGGGCGTGAATTTATCCAGCACCTCAGTCACCCGACCATCATCCCCCGGCGCACTGACATTTTCCGACCGCCGGGAGGTTCCAAGCCGCCGGGGGAGCCTGCCTCCGGGGCACTGCCCTCGGGGCTACTGTGCGGGCTGCAGTGTTCCCACGGTCATGAGGACGATCGATGTCGCCGAGCACGCTTCACCGTGCTGCTCCAGCACGAGAGAATCAGTGGCGCCGGGCGGGTAGACACGGAGCCCTGCTACCGGCGTCGTCCCGCAGTCGGCACCATAGTTCTGCCCGCTGCCCTGTTTGAGGGTTGCCGTGGCGGAGGCCCCGGGGGCGAGGGTGAGAACCGTCAGCCGGGAGTCGTCGCGGTCCGCCGGGAGGCCGATCTGGTCGCCCTCGGCCGTCACGGCGGAAACCCCGGGGAAACCGACGGTCGTGCAGGGTGCCGACGAGGTGTTGGTGAGCACGATCGATCGGTACACCTTCCCCATGCCGGCCGCGCCGGGAACGGTGTCGATCCTGCCGGTCAGCATGGCGGCGGTGCAGGTGCCGCCGGCGGCTGGTTCAACGGGGGCGGGAACAGCGTCCGACGACGGCGACGGTGCCCCCGCGGACGGCTCGGGTTCGATGCTTCCTTCAGTGCTCGGTTCCTGGCTTGGTGCGGTTGACGGTTCAGCGCCCGGCTCCGCTTCCTGCGTGTTCGTCGCGACGACCGACGGAACGTTCGACGCAGCGGCCGCGGGCTCGGCCGCTGCCGAGGTGCTGGTTTCCGCGTTTCCGGATTCCCCGGGGGATGCTGCCCCTGCCGGCTCGCTCCCACTGCCGAGTGTTCCGCAGCCGCTCAGAAGGATGACGGCGCCGAGTGCTGTTCCAGCCAGGACGTGGCGCGGGATGAGAACCAGATTGTTCATAGCATCACCTTAGGGTCGGGCGGGTCCCCGTCCAGGTGGCAAGGCACTCGCCTCGGCATTTGATCATGCAATTGTTACAAAAGTGACTGATGTGATTCGGCTATTCGTGATGGTACGAGCGACCCCCCGCGATTTCCTGCGCCCGGTACACCTGCTCCGCCAGGATGAGCCGGACCAGTTGGTGGGGAAACACCAGTGGAGACAGGGACCAGACAAAATCCGCGCGGGCGTGTACCCCGGCGGCCACCCCGTAGGCTCCCCCGATGATGATGGTGACGCCGCGTGAGGAATTCAGGGGACGCAGCAGCACCCGGGAAAGGGCCGGGGAATCGATCGCTTTTCCGCGCTCATCGAGCAACACCACGAAGTCGTTCCCTGAAAGCTTGGGAATCAGGCGTTCGGACTCCTCTTTCCGTGCCGGATCGCCTTCGCGGGAGGAGTGCGGGAGGAACTGCCACTTAAGATCGAAGGGTTTCTTGAGACGTTTTTCGTAGCGTGCAATCCCCTCGACTACCCAGCTCTCATGTTTTCGGCCGACTGCCAGCACCCGGATCGCCATGTTTCACAGGCTACCTCGGCGGGAAGCCCCTCCCCGGGCCGCCGATCATGCGCTTTCCGGCATAAGACCGGCATATAGCAGAAATGCCTGAGTACTTTGGGCCGAAACAACGCCGGTGGCTTGTCGCGGCGTACCGTAAGCTTCTGGGATGGGCAGGTAAACCGGCCTCCGCCGAGCTGAACCGGCTCCTGAAGCGCCACCATTGGAACCGTATTGCCTAACTCATGGAGAAACCGGTGTTCACCTCGGGAAGT